>NZ_JAZHPZ010000015.1:0-123207 GCF_036553665.1 Paenibacillus haidiansis
GCTGGGTAGCTAAGTGCGGACGGGATAAGCGCTGAAAGCATCTAAGCGTGAAGCCCCCCTCAAGATGAGATTTCCCAGTATGTAAGACCCCTTGAAGACGACGAGGTTGATAGGCTGGGGGTGGAAGTGCAGCAATGCATGGAGCTGACCAGTACTAATCGGTCGAGGGCTTATCCAAAGATAACTAAAATGCAAATTCAGTTTCGTATCCGGTTTTCAGGTGATCAATCATCTGAATATCTGATTTATTGTTCCCTGATAGCTCAGTTGGTAGAGCACTCGACTGTTAATCGAGTTGTCACAGGTTCGAGTCCTGTTCGGGGAGTCAAGTCCCCAGAAAGTGACGAATAGCTTCGATGTCTATTCCGATTACTTTCTGGGGGCCCCAACCAAATACTATGGAGAGGTGTCCGAGTTGGCCGAAGGAGCACGATTGGAAATCGTGTAGGCGTCACAAGCGTCTCGAGGGTTCGAATCCCTCTCTCTCCGCCATAATCTTTCTTTAATAATACATGGCCCGTTGGTCAAGGGGTTAAGACACCTCCCTTTCACGGAGGTAACAGGGGTTCGAATCCCCTACGGGTCACCATTTTCTAAAACTACATAGTTTTACGAAAGACTTGATTTAGTACCGATTGTTCTGGTACAATATGATTTGTGTTTCCCATGGAGGCTTAGCTCAGCTGGGAG
The DNA here is from genome assembly GCF_036553665.1 of Paenibacillus haidiansis. Lineage (NCBI taxonomy): Bacteria > Bacillati > Bacillota > Bacilli > Caryophanales > Paenibacillaceae > Paenibacillus > Paenibacillus haidiansis. The sequence goes on from NZ_JAZHPZ010000015.1 coordinate 691, forward strand.
AGCATCTGCCTTACAAGCAGAGGGTCGGGGGTTCGATCCCCTCAGCCTCCACCATATACTTCACCCCAAAAAGTGAAGTTGAGTCTCTGAAGCTTAGTCCGATTACTTTTCGGGGACCCCATAACGAAATAACCTTTTTACTGACGCGGGGTGGAGCAGCCCGGTAGCTCGTCGGGCTCATAACCCGAAGGCCGCAGGTTCAAATCCTGCCCCCGCAATTATCCCTTAATCGGGATGCAATTATCCTAGTGTGGAGCCGTGGTGTAGAGGCCTAACATGCCTGCCTGTCACGCAGGAGACCGCGGGTTCGAATCCCGTCGGCTCCGCCATTTTAAAACATCATGCAATTAAGGCTCGGTAGCTCAGTCGGTAGAGCAGAGGACTGAAAATCCTCGTGTCGGCGGTTCGATTCCGTCCCGAGCCACCATTCAACTGAATAGCAGTTAGCCGGTGTAGCTCAATTGGTAGAGCAACTGACTTGTAATCAGTAGGTTGGGGGTTCAAGTCCTCTCGCCGGCACCATTAGGAACATGGAGGCTTAGCGAAGTGGCCAAACGCAGCAGACTGTAAATCTGTTCTCTGACGAGTTCGGTGGTTCGAATCCATCAGCCTCCACCAGTTTTTAAAGGGGCATAGTTTAAAGGTAGAACAAAGGTCTCCAAAACCTTTGGTGTGGGTTCAATTCCTGCTGCCCCTGCCAGTTTTTTAGAAGTGAATATTAATATGGCGGTCGTGGCGAAGGGGTTAACGCACCGGATTGTGGCTCCGGCATTCGTGGGTTCAAGTCCCATCGATCGCCCCATATTCATCTAAAACTTCATTGTTGGGGATTAGCCAAGCGGTAAGGCAACGGACTTTGACTCCGTCACTCATAGGTTCGAATCCTATATCCCCAGCCATTTTAAGCGGACGTGGCTCAGCGGTAGAGCATCGCCTTGCCAAGGCGAGGGTCGCGGGTTCGATTCCCGTCGTCCGCTCCATTTATTATATGGCGCCATAGCCAAGTGGTAAGGCACAGCTCTGCAAAAGCTCTATCCCCAGTTCGAATCTGGGTGGCGCCTCCATCTTCTTTATGCGGGAGTGGCGGAATCGGCAGACGCACAGGACTTAAAATCCTGCGGTAGGTGACTACCGTACCAGTTCAAGTCTGGTCTTCCGCACTTTTGATTTTGTGCCCTTAGCTCAGCTGGATAGAGCGTTTGACTACGAATCAAAAGGTCAGGAGTTCGAATCTCTTAGGGCACGCCATTAAAGCTCGCATATGGAAACAATCATATATATGCCGGTGTGGCGGAATTGGCAGACGCGCGCGACTCAAAATCGTGAGGGAAACCGTGGGGGTTCGAGTCCCTTCACCGGCATCAAACTTGGAATTAAGCTCTTAGGGATGAGTCCCTAGGGCTTTTTTGTTGTATATAGAGAGGGCTGGGGATGATCAGGAAATGTTAGGATGGACACGTTATCTTTTAACTTGCCGCCCGGTTTGTAAGTCGGATTGTCATAAATATGACGGGGTTTTCAGAACTCCATACCGGGCTGCTTATTATGGTGCTGACATGGTACTTGCTTTATTTTTGAGTCTGAAAATCCGGATGCGTTATATTCGCCGTCGGGACATCAATCAAGTAAGGCTTGGAGATTAATTTTGCTTCCTCCAAGGCGGTGCGAAGCTCATCAATCGATTTTGCCCGTTTAGCAACCCATCCGGAAGCTTCCGCAATTTGGACGAAATTCGGATTGGAGATCTCAGGCCCAAATGTACTAAGCCGCTTCATCATCATTTTGTCCTGTTCCATTTGAAGGGTACCGTTATTGAAAACGACGACGGTGATAGGAAATCCGTAACGTGCGGCAGTTATCAAATCCGCCTGTACCATCCCTAATCCGCCATCCCCCGTAACACAAACGACTTGCCGGTTCGGGTATGAACATTTCGCCGCCATGGCGGAAGGCAACCCAAACCCCATTGTTCTCCAACGCTCTGACAGTACTAACTGCTGAGTTGTCCCTCTGAAATTTCTCAGAAGCCACAAGGTGACATCCCCTTCATCCAGCGCAATAATGGCATCATTATCCATGGTTTGTTCAATGGCGCCGACAATTGCCGCAGGATGAAGCGGTGACGATGTAATGGCGCGTTCGAGATTATTCTGGTCATTCCAGGCTTGTTTGCATTGATTCACGAGCTGCAGCCAATCGGGATGCGAACGATAGTCTCTCAAGCCTTCTGTAAGTGCTTGGACGATCTCTGCGATATTGCCGGCGATCCCGAATTGTGAGGGAATCACTTTTCCGAGCATTGATGTCCGTTCTTCAATATGGATCACTTGCGCATGTTCAGGGACTTTATGCTCCGGCCACCAGGATGTACCGATGGCTAGGACGAAATCGGATTGTTTGAATAGGTCGCTTGCAAAAGGATTTCCGCCTTCGCCCAAGCCATCGAGTTGATAAGGGTGAGAATGGGCTATAATCCCTTTTGCACCGTAACTCATGACAATTCCGCATCCCCAGGCGTCAGCCAATTTCCGGACCATGTCACCGGCGGATCTTGCCCGATTGCCGACAAGGATCATGGGGCGTTTCGCAGCAAGCATTAGGTTTGCCGCTTGCCGAATTTGCTCTGATCCTATGGCTTGATTTGCGATCCGAACCGGTTCGCGCGGTGTTACCCCGCAGGGAAGTGTCCATAGATCGGAGGGTATGGACAGATGAACGGGGGTCGTCTGATCCACCGCCGTAAACATGGCTTCTGTTAAGGAGTCGACAACAGCATCGGGATGAATGACGAGCCGGCTGAGTCCGGTAACCGCTTGAACCAGTCCTTGTTGGTCGATAAACTGCTTGTAGGCCGTTCCGATTTTCCGGGTGGGCGCTTGTCCGGAAATGGCTAAGAGGGGAACGCCATCCAAGTATGCATCTCCAAGACCGGTTATTAAATTGGTCAAACCGGGCCCCATTTGCGTGGCGCATACTGCGATGCGACCGGTCAATTTGGCTTCGGCGGATGCCATCATGGCAGCGACGGACTCATGCTTAACGCCGATCCATTCCAAATCATTCTGGCGGGCGAGACCATCCATCAAGCCGAAAATAGCGTCCCCTATCACCCCATAAATCCGTTTGACACCCCACAATTGCAGTTGCTTGATGATCACATCCGCAACATTTTGCATTTCGGTCCCTTTCGGGAATTTATTTTCTTGGGTAACATCCGTAAATATGCTCATTTGCTGACATCTCCTTACCTTTTTCTTAGTATGGATACGAAGGCTGTTCATTATGAACAGGCCTGGACGAATTTTCCGGCTTCCGTACCTTGCTAACGGAGCTTCTAAACCGCAAGACGGACCGATTCCGGGAGGATACGGGTGGGAAAAATAATATCATAGCCTGCTCAGCTTCGATTGGTGTAAGCTGTTTAAGAGCATTGGGAAATCCACGACTATTCTATTACTGAAAAGGTGGAAGTATAAAATGTCAGAAGTATTGAGCGATATTGCCATTGCACAAGCCAATGAAATGACGCCCATCGAGCTTGTGGCCGAGAAAATCGGTCTGCCTCAAGACAGCCTCGAATTGTATGGCAAATTTAAAGCCAAGGTTGATTATACGAAGATTTCTGCCGAAGAGAAGGCAAAGGTCATTCTGGTTACCGCGATCACGCCAACACCCGCCGGGGAGGGCAAGACAACTACGGTTGTCGGTCTTGGCGATTCGCTTAACCGGATCGGCAAGAAAGCCATCATTGCCTTAAGAGAGCCTTCATTGGGACCGGTATTCGGGATAAAAGGCGGAGCGGCCGGCGGCGGTTATGCCCAGGTAGTTCCGATGGAAGATATCAACTTGCATTTTACCGGCGATTTCCATGCGATTGGAGCGGCTAACAACCTGCTGGCAGCGCTGATCGATAATCATATTTACCAGGGGAACAGCCTCGGTATCGATGTGGGGCGAATCACCTGGCGGCGCGTTATGGATATGAATGACCGGGAATTGAGGAATATAACGGTCGGTCTGGGGGGCAGAACGAACGGCGTCCCCAGAGAGGAGGGCTTTGATATAACAGTAGCCTCCGAAATTATGGCAATTCTTTGTTTATCGACCAGCCTGGAAGATCTAAAGCAAAAGATCAGCCGCATCATCATCGGCTACAACAAAAATGACGAGCCGGTCACCGCTGGACAACTGCATGCGGAAGGAGCCATGACGGTTCTGCTCAAAGATGCCATTAAGCCGAATCTGGTGCAAACCTTGGAGCATAACCCGGCTTTCGTTCATGGCGGACCATTTGCCAATATTGCACATGGTTGCAACAGTGTACTGGCAACGAAATCCGCAATGAAGCTGGCCGATTATGTTGTGACGGAAGCCGGATTCGGCGCTGATTTGGGGGCGGAGAAGTTTATTAACATCAAATGCAGACAATCGGGCATCCGGCCGTCCGCCGTCGTTATCGTAGCCACGGTAAGAGCGCTGAAGATGCACGGCGGTCTCCCGATGGATGCTTTGCGCGATAAGAACGTCTTGGCTGTTGAGAACGGCTTGCCTAATTTACTGAAGCATATTGAGAACGTTACGCAGGTCTATGGCCTGCCTGCCGTCGTGGCTATCAATAAATTCCCTACCGACGATCCGGAAGAATTGGACCTGATTAAACGGAAATGTAAAGAATATGGAGTAAACGTAAGCGTGTCCGATGTATGGAGCAGCGGGAGCGCCGGCGGCGAAGAATTGGCGCGCGAGGTCGTCCGGCTGGCGGAAGAAGGGGAAAACAATTTCCGGTTCTTGTACCCGGATCAATTGCCGATTAAGGAGAAAATCCAACGGATTGTTGCCCAAGTATATGGCGGAGATGGTGTGGTGTTTACTCCAAGCGCCGAGAAGGAAATTGACGAGCTTGAGAAGCTCGGCTTTGGGAATCTCCCGGTTTGTATGGCCAAAACCCAATATTCCTTTTCGGACGAACCTGCCAAAATCGGCAGACCTTCCGGTTTCCAAGTAACGGTCCGAAAACTCAAGGTTTCGGCCGGAGCCGGGTTTATCGTTGTTTTGACCGGCGATGTCATGACCATGCCGGGGCTTCCGAAAATCCCGGCGGCCGAGAAAATGGATATTGATCAGGACGGGAAGATTACGGGATTATTTTAGAGTAAGAGTTACATTATCATAGCCTTTGCGTGCATTGCATGCTACCTTTTTATGAAGAGCTAAATATAACCGGGAGAGAGGATGAGCATTATGAGAGGGATCATAACTGTATTGGGAAACGACAAGGTGGGTATTATCGCAAAGGTGTGCAGTTATTTGGCAGAGCAGAATGTAAATATTCTTGATATCTCGCAGACCATTGTCCAAAATTATTTCAATATGATGATGATTGTCGATATTTCGGCGCCGGCCAAATCGTTTGAGGAGCTTGTGGTGGAGCTGCAGCAGGTGGGAGAAGAGATTGGTGTTCAAATTAAAATCCAGCACGAGGACATCTTTAATACGATGCACCGCGTTTGATAAAATGCCGAAGGAGGATTTACATGATTTCACTCGTTGAAGTGCAAGAAACAAATAAAATGATCCAGGAAATGAATTTAGATGTACGCACGATTACGATGGGAATCAGCCTTATGGATTGCGCCCATGAAGATCTAGGAACGTTTACGCGGAACATCTACGATAAAATAACTCGTACCGCCGAAAAGCTTGTGGTTACCGGCGAAGACCTGGAACGGCAGTTCGGCGTGCCGATCGTCAATAAGCGAATTTCCGTGACCCCGATTGCCATCGCCGCGGGCGGTGTTCATACCGACAGTTATGTTCCCGTCGCGGAGGCTTTGGACAAGGCCGCCAAAGAGGTGGGCGTGAACTTTATCGGCGGATTTTCGGCGCTTGTGCAAAAGGGGATGACCACCGGCGACCGGATTCTGATCGACAGTATTCCCGAAGCGTTGGCTGTGACGGAGCGTGTCTGCTCCTCGGTGAATATCGGCTCTTCGCGCAGCGGTATTAATATGGATGCTGTGAAGCAGATGGGAGACATCATTGTCCGGACGGCGGAAAGAACCAAGGACAGGGATTCGATCGGCTGCGCCAAGCTGGTTGTTTTCTGCAACGCCGTCGAAGATAATCCTTTTATGGCCGGTGCCTTTCACGGCGTAGGCGAAAGGGAGAGTGTTATAAATGTGGGCGTCAGCGGACCGGGCGTAATCAAGAGAGCATTGCAGGAGGTCAAAGGGCAGGATTTCGAAACACTTTGCGAGACGATTAAACGGACTGCTTTCAAAATTACCCGGGTCGGACAATTGGTTGCCCAGGAGGCCTCCAAGCGACTGAACGTTCCGTTCGGCATCATCGACCTGTCATTGGCCCCTACACCGGCGATAGGCGATTCCATTGCGGAAATCTTTCAAGTAATGGGGCTGGAAGAAGCGGGCGCGCCGGGCACGACGGCGGCTCTGGCGATCCTGAATGACAATGTGAAAAAGGGCGGTGTCATGGCTTCTTCTTATGTAGGTGGACTAAGCGGCGCCTTCATTCCGGTCAGCGAAGACCACGGCATGATTCAAGCGGTGGAGCGCGGCGCGCTGACGCTTGAAAAGCTGGAAGCGATGACCTGCGTCTGTTCGGTGGGCCTAGACATGATTGCCATTCCCGGCAGTACCTCGAAGGAAACTATCTCCGGTATCATTGCCGACGAGGCCGCCATTGGCATGGTCAACAATAAAACGACGGCCGTGCGCGTGATTCCGGTGATCGGCAAAGAGGTTGGAGAGATGGTCGAATTTGGCGGGCTGCTCGGATACGCGCCGGTCATGGCCGTGAATCCCTTTAACTGCGCCGGCTTCGTGAACCGGGGCGGGCGGATCCCGGCTCCGATCCACAGTTTTAAAAATTAACTATAGTGTCCATAATCACCGTGCGAATGTTCGGGAATATGCTATACTCTCTGGGCAAGCTTGGCCGAAGCCCTTCGGCTAGGCTTGTCCATTTGTATGTATGGCATAATTTTTATTGCAAAGGATGGACTTCATGTTAGTTGTAAAACGAGACGGCTCGGAAGTAGCCTTTAATCAGCAGAAAATCATCGACGCAATTTGCGCTGCCATGAACAGCACCAAGAAAAAGGTCGATTCGGAGCTGGCGCAAAAGATTGCCGACAAGGTCACCCGCAAAATCAGCAAATTCGAAAAAGTGGATATCGAACATATTCAGGACGAAGTTCAATCGGCGCTCATGAACAGCCGCAGAAAGGACGCCGCCGAGGCTTATATCGGCTACCGTGAAGTAAGAACCTTGAAACGGCGCGAACGCAGCAGTCTGGATAAGAAGGTACTGGGTCTCCTTGAGCTTACGAATGAAGAAGTGCTGAAAGAGAATTCCAATAAAGACGGCGCGACTATTCCGACGCAGCGCGATTTGCTGGCCGGGATTATGGCCAAGGATTTCGCTCAAACCTATATGATCCCGAAGCGGGTCGTCGAGGCGCATAACAGCGGGGATCTGCATTTTCACGATCAGGATTACAGCCCTTATTTCCCAATCTACAACTGTATGCTGATCGACCTCAAGGGAATGCTGGAGAACGGCTTCAAGCTCGGCAACGCCCAGATCGAAACGCCGAAGTCGATTACGACCGCAACCGCCATCACCGCCCAGATTATCGCCCAGGTGGCGAGCCATATTTACGGCGGCAATACCATTAATGAGATCGATAAGATCCTGGCGCCTTACGTGTTGGAGTCTTTTAAGAAGCATTACCGCAAAGGCTTGGAATGGCTATATATGCTGGAACCGGGCGAGATCGACGAGCTTGATATTTCCTGGGAAAACGAAGAATTACATAACAAGTACCCGCGCTGTCTGGATTATGCCAAAAAATTGACCGAGAAGGAAACGTACGACGCGTTTCAATCGCTGGAGTATGAAATCAACACGCTGGTAAGCGCCAACGGGCAAACGCCGTTCAGCACCTTTGGCTTCGGCCGCGGTTTGTCCTGGGCGGAGCGGCAAATCCAGATCGCCATCTTAAAGAACAGAATTCGCGGGCTGGGAAGAGACGGAAAGACGGCGATTTTCCCAAAACTGATTTTCGCCATGGAAGACGGCGTGAATTTAAGACCGGAGGACCCGAACTACGATATCAAGCAGTTGGCTTTAAAATGCAGCACGCTGCGCATGTATCCCGATATCATTTCCGTCCCGAAGGTTAAAGAGATTACCGGTTCGTTCAAATTTCCGATGGGTTGCCGGTCTTTTCTGGGCGTTTATGAAGAAAACGGGGAAGAGCTGCATGACGGCAGATTCAATATGGGCGTGGTGACCGTCAATTTGCCCCGCTTGGCCGTCAAGGCAGGCGGCTCGGAGGAGAACTTTTACCGGCTTCTGGATGAGCTGCTGGAGGTGTGTAAAGAGGGATTAATGTACCGCATCGAGCGTCTGACCGGGGTAAAAGCGAAGGTGGCTCCTATTCTGTATATGGAAGGAGCGGCGGGCAGCCGGCTGCAGCCCGAGGACACCATCGACCATCTGCTGACGAACGGCAGAGCGAGCATTTCTCTGGGATACATCGGCATTCATGAAACGATGATGGCCCTCTACGGGACATGTCTCTTCGACGATCCGGAACTGCGGAAGAAGGGTCTGCAAATCGTGGAGCATTTAAGCAAGAAGGCCGAGCAATGGAAAAATGAAACCGGCTACGGCTTCAGCTTGTATTCGACGCCTGCGGAGTCTTTATGCTACCGTTTTTGCAAATTGGACGAAGAGAAATTCGGCGTCATTGCAGGAGTTACGGATAAAGGCTACTATACGAACTCCTTCCATCTCGATGTGAATAAAAAAGTGACTCCTTTTGAGAAAATCGAATTTGAAAAAGATTATCCGCGTTATGCGAACGGCGGGTTTATCACCTACTGCGAATTCGACTCGCTGGTAAATAACCCCGAGGCTTTGGAAGCCGTGTGGGATTACGCCTATGAACGGGTGCCTTACTTCGGAACGAACACGCCGACGGACAAATGCCTGGAATGCGGTTTTGAAGGCGAGTTTGAAGCTACAAACAGCGGCTTCGAGTGCCCAAACTGCGGCAATGGTAATCCCAAGACCTCTTCCGTAATCCGGCGCTGCTGCGGTTATTTGTCGGAGCCGAGCCAACGGCCGTTTAATGCCGGCAAGCAGAAGGAAGTTCTCTCCCGCGTTAAGCATATGTGATATGTGATGACCATGTATATCGCGGATTACAAAAGATTTGACGTCATCAACGGAAAAGGGCTGCGCCATTCTCTTTTTACTTCGGGCTGTACGCATCATTGCAAGGGGTGCTTCAATGCCGCAACCTGGAATTTTAAATATGGGACACCCTATAGCAGTGAACTGGAAGAGCGGATTATCGCGGATTTGAATATGCCTGATGTGAACATTGCGGGCTTATCGATACTGGGCGGAGAGCCTTTTCAGAACGCCGACGGTTTGCTGGGGCTTGCCGCCCGGATTCGTCGCGACTGCCGCGGTAAAGATATTTGGATCTGGTCGGGCTACACCTTCGAGGAGATCATGGCCGATGCGGACGAAAGCAAACGGGAGCTGCTATCCTACTGCGATGTTCTTATCGACGGAAGATTCTTACTGGAACAGCGCAATTTGAAATTAAAGTGGCGGGGCTCCGAGAATCAGCGGGTGATCGATGTCAAGCAAAGTTTAATCACTAAACAGCCCGTGTTAATGAATTGCTGAAAATATACAAATAAAGAAGATGGCCGAGAGTCACTCCGGGCCATCTTCTTTATTTTCTTCTGCGGGGTTTGCTTCCAAGGAGGGTTCCTCCTTCGGTTGTTTACTCTTAAGGTAAGTATCGTAGAACTTGCTGACAATAATCTTAAGAATTAAATAGACCGGAATGATCAGCAGGATGCCGATGATTCCCCACAAATCCCCGCCCAACAGCACGAGGATGATCGTCGTGAGCGGATGAATATCCAGTTTTTTACCGAAAATGTACGGCGCGATCAAATTGTCCTGGATCTGCTGGGCAGCAAGCACGACGATAATTGACCAGACGGCCGTCGACGGAGATTCGATCAATCCGATAATGAAAATGGGCACGCTGGAGAGTATGGCTCCAATAAAAGGAATAAAGTTCATAATAACGGCTATTACCGTTAGCAAAAGGGCATAGGGCAGCCCTATAATCAGAAAGCCAACATACATTAACACACCTAGCGCAAGATTGACGATCACCCGCCCGACGATGAAGTTGCTGAGCGCATCGTCAATTTCCGCGACGATCGTATTTCCCTCCTGGCGGTAACGCGACGGAAACAAGCTTACAATGCGGCGGCCAAATTTTCCGCCCTCTTTTAACATGTAATACAGCATGATCGGGAACGTAAATAAGATGATAGCGAAATCGGAAACAAAGGAAAACAGCCCGGTGACATAATTAATCAACAGCGAGAAACCTTTATTCAAATATTCGGTTATTTTCGCAAACGGATTGGATTCCGCCGGAAACAGAGAAGAGAACCACGGGCTATCCGCCAACTTCACCAATTCATCGTTTAATGCGGCGAACAGACTGGGCGCATTGTTGACCAGATTGACCAATTGAGTTCGGAGCGATGGCCAAATCCCGGCAATAAAGCCTGTCAGCAAAACAAGTATAACGAGGTAGACAAGCAAAATGGCCAGCGTACGGTTCAGCTTCTTTCGCTCCAGCCAATTAATCAACGGGCGCAGCAGGTAATAAAAGAAACCGGCCAGCATCAAAGGAATGATGATAATACTGAACAACGACAGGATTGGGGTAAAGATGAAATTAACCTTGGATCCGAGAAAAATAATGCCGAGAACAAGCAAAATCGCAAGACAGATACGGATAAACAAATTTAGACGAGCCATAACTAATAGTACCTCCGTCATTTTCTATGAACTGATGGAACAATTTCTTTACGCAGTGAATAACGAAACGTTTCAAATTTAAAAAGTTGGTCCTCTGCCTATAAACTATAGCTTGCCAATTGGCACAGCCGGTATTCGATCGATTATAGTTAGGTTATAATGGCCTCAATAAACAAAAAGGAGAAAACCATATGACAGAAAAAGATCACAGCCATTGGATGGGAATTGCGATTCATGAAGCATATGAGAATGTTCTTCAAGGGGAAGGCGGACCGTTCGGAGCCATCGTGGTCAAGGACGGCAAAGTGATCGGAACGGGTCGGAACCGGGTAACCTCACTGAACGATCCGACGGCTCATGCGGAGGTGCAGGCGATCCGCGAGGCGTGCAGGCAACTGGGCGATTTTCAGCTTCAGGGGTGTACGATCTACACCAGCTGCGAGCCCTGCCCGATGTGCATCGGAGCGATCTATTGGTCGCGCCCCGACGCGGTGTATTATGCCGGCACGAAAGAGGATGCCGCCCATATCGGGTTTGACGATCAATTCATCTATGAGCAAATCGCCCGGCCGATGGAGGATCGTTCGATCCCCATGGCACAGATCGATACCCCCGACCGGCTGCTGCCTTTTCATGCGTGGAGCTCCTCTATCAAGAAAATCGAATATTAAACCCCGAAACCTAGGCTTAATGACCTCGAACCTCTGCCGTGTAATATGCGGTATGAGGTTCTTTTTTATGAAAACTCATGCAAAATATATTAATAAAACACAAAATAGGAATATATATCCTTTTAAGAAAAACTGCTATACTTTAAATTAAGCGCTTACAAAAATCTTGCTATTAAAATTTTAAGGAGGCAGACGATGAAGAAGCTTCGAAGTTTATTTGCAATTTCGTTGACGGCAAGCCTGATTTTGACCGCCGCGCCAACGGCATTCGGGGCTGCGGCAACCGGCGGCAACGGAACGAATAACGGCAATAAAACCGTGGACCTGGTCGACGCTGCGGCTACGGAAAGCACACGCTCCTTATTCGCTTATCTGCAAGAGGTCCGGGGCAAGCACGTGCTGTTCGGCCATCAGCATGCGACGGACGAAGTGCTGTCATCCCAGCCTCAAGGCGAGCCTCGCTCCGAAACTTATGCGGCAGTCGGCGATTATCCGGCGATGTTCGGCTGGGATACGCTGAGTCTGGAAGGTTACGAGAAGCCGGGAAATCTATCTTATACGCGGGAACAAAACCGCGATAATCTGGTTGCTTCGATGAAAGCGGCGTATAAAGCCGGAGGCGTGCTGGCCCTAAGCTCGCATATGCCGAACTTTGTGACCGGAGGGGATTTTTACGATACGAGCGGCAATGTGGTCAGTCACATTCTGCCCGGCGGAGACAAGCATGAGGAATACAATGAATTTCTCGATATGGTCGCCGATTTCGCCCTGCATTTAAAGGATGACAAGGGCAAGCCCATTCCGGTGATTTTCCGTCCGTTCCACGAGCAAAGCGGCGGATGGTTCTGGTGGGGGGCGCCTTATACGACCAAGGAGCAATATATCGAGATATACCGGTATACAGTGGAATATTTACGCGATGGCAAAGGAGTGCATAATTTCCTGTACGCCTTCTCGCCGGGAAGCCCGTTCAACGGGTTGGAAGAAACGTACCTGAAAACTTATCCGGGCGACGACTACGTGGATATTCTCGGCTTCGACACTTATTACGACGGCGCCAACCAAGGCTGGTTCGACGCAGTGATCGCCGATGCAAAGCTCGTGTCCCGAATCGCCGATGCCCGAGGCAAAGTCGCCGCGTTTACCGAGTTCGGCTATTCCGGCGTGAAGCCGACGGGGACGGCGGACAAACAGTTCTTTACGAAGCTGATCGCGGCGCTCCAATCCGACCCGGATGCCAAGCGGATGGCTTATATGCTAACCTGGGCCAACTTTAACTATGATTCGGTCTTTGTTCCATACCGGAATTCATTGCAGTACGGGGATCATGAGCTGCTCCCGGATTTTGAGAACTATTATAAAGACCCGTATACGTATTTCAGCCGTGATCTTAAGGGTGTGTATAACAAGAAAGTAAAGACGGCGAAGGAACGGCCGTTTATGCACATCGTTTCGCCGACGGGTCAGGAGACGATTCGAACGGCGGCTACCACCGTTCGGGCCAGAGTTTTAAACGAGAAGGTACGCAAAGTGGTTTACCTCGTCGGCGATTCAACGATAGAGCACAAAATGACCTTGAACGAGGCCGGCTTCTATGCGGCGGACTGGCAGCCCGCTCCGGAATTGAACGGGAAAGGGACGACATTGACGGTAAAAGTCTACGGCAAAGGGAACTCCGTGATGGAGCAGACGATTACGGTGTATGTCGGAATTGCGGAACAGGCGGTGGAGCGGTTTACGTTCGATCGGAATATCGACGGCGTACAAAGCAACGGGAATTGGCCAGAGGAGCTCGCGGCAAGCTTCTCGTATGCCGTATGGAACGGAGACGGCAAGCTGAAAATAGACGTTTCCGGGCTCCAGGCGGCGGACTCCTGGCAAGAGCTGAAAATCGGATTCCCGAATTTGGCGCAGCGGGTGAACCTGCAGCAAGTGAATCGCGTCTCGTTTGAGGCCTGGATTCCCGTGGCTGCGGGCAGCGGCAATGGAAATGCTTCCTTGCGCGCAGCGGCGGAGCTGCCGCCGAGCAGCAGCAAATTTTTAACCGCAGCGGTCACGCCGCTGTCCGAGCTTGAAACCGTCACGGTGGACGGAATCCCTTATGCCGCTTATAAGGCCTCCATCGATTTGAACGATCCGGAGCAAATCAGCGCGGCCGAGGGGCTCCAGCTCGCTTTGATCGGCAGCTATTTGCATGACGCCGGGCCGATCTACTTCGACAATATTTCGCTGATTAACGCCTATACCGGCGAAAGCGACGATCCGACGCTGGTGGACGATTTTGAAGGCTATAAAGAAAGCAACGATTTGCTGCAAGCCGGCTACAGCCCAAGCGGAGACAACAATACGATCTCCCTTGACGACGAGCATAAGGCGAGCGGAGCCTACGGCTTGAAATTCGATTACAGCCTGGCCGGTCAAGGCTATACGGGAATAACCAAAGATCTCGGCAGCCGGGACTGGACGCAAACCGGCAGGGTGAAATTCTGGCTTCAGCCGGACGGCAGCGGCAAAAAAATGGTCGTCCAGGTTAAAGCGAATGATATTTACTTCGAGTATTATCCCGATCTGACCGATACGACGGCCCGCTGGGTCGAAGTTCCGTTCAAGGACTTCGCCGTCGCTCCTTGGGACACCGCTAACCAGGACAAGAAGCTGGATACCGACAATGCGAAAAAAGTGCAGGCGTTCTCGATTTACGTAAACGCCGTCGAAGGCGATTCGTACTCGGGGGAGAATCCGTTTAACAGTACGTTGTATGTGGACAGTATCAGCGCTGTACCCGGAGAGCCGGGCGATATACCGGAAGGAGAAGGTTCCGGGGAAGGACCGGGCGGCGGAATACCGGCGGGAACATTGTATGGGTTCGAAAACGGCACCGAGGGCTTTATCGTGGAACAGAATTATGCCAATGCGGAGGTACCTACAGTAACAACGGCTGTTTATGCGGAGGGAGCCCAAGCGCTCGCCACGGCCTTCGACCTGACGGAAGGTTCCAACTTCGAGGTGACGAAATATATCGATCTTGACTTAAGCGGCCATCAGAATTTAAGCGTTAAAGTGAAGCTTGCGAGCGGCTCGGCCAATGTGCTCCTGTATGTGAAAACGGGCAACAGCTGGCAGTGGTATGACGGCGGAACGGTATTGGTCGATTCCTCGGCGGCGGAATTCACAACCCTGGAGATTGATTTGTCCCAAATCGAGGAAGCAGGCTTAGTCAAATCGATTGGTCTGAAAGTGATTCAGACGGGGGGATCCGGTCAATCCGCTTTCTATGTGGATGACTTTTCCCTTTCCTAAATGTTATACAGAAAGCCGCCCCTTCCCGGATTTTGGGAAGGGGCGGCTTTTGTTCGGATGTAGCCCTGCGGCTTAATTTCCGGTCGAAATTTTGCATGCCGGATCGCAATTTTTGGCGATGGCCTTCAGGCGGGGCGCCTCCAGACGATGACATTTATATTTCAATATCCGGAGGGGATCACCGCTTTCTCTATCCGGAAGAGACCGGACTTCTTCCGCATCCCGGTTCAAATAGAGCGCGAGCTCTCTCTGGACGGCGGCATATTCCCGGCTTTCGATCCGCACGATGACGGAGGTGCCGATCCCGAAAAGCGGAATTTTCACCGTTTCATAGGCGAGAATATAGGCGGTTACCGAGTATACGGCCTGCTCGAAGCCGAAATGAAAGCCGGCGGCCAGCAGAATCGAGCAGTTTAACAGCAAAAGCAGGACTTCCGGCGACAGGCCTCGGCGGTTGCGAAATCTTTCCGCCGCCTTTTCCGCGGCTTTTTCCGCCGTATCGAGCGCCCCTCCAAAGCGAAGGGCGAGCCCGATGCCGAGTCCTAATGAGATGCCCCCGGCCAGGGCGGCCGGCAGCGGATTGCCCATTAGAGCGGGAAAAGGATGCAGTAAAATCGTAACCAGCGAAAGTACGAGCAATCCGCACGCGGTAAAGATCGTAAAGGACGTATCGGCGTTTTTTCGTCCCAGGACAAGCAACGGCAGGTTAAGCAAAAACAAAAACAACCCGAGTCTCATTTCCGTAGAGAGTGCGAACAGCGCGGATAAACCGGTCACCCCGCCTACCACAATGCCGTGCGGCATGAGAAACAATTCCAAGCCGACGGCGGCAAGTACGGCTCCAATGATGACGCCGGTAAATTTAACGAATGCGGGTTGAACCTTCATGCGGTGACGATGCTCGTTCATTGGAGAATCGGCGGTGAGTTTGTTTTTCAAGCTCACTCCTCCTTTCCAAAGCTAACGGCAGAGCAGAAATTTAATTAAATAGTACGAACAAGATGACATTGATGAACAATTTATATGAACGGAAGTTTATTACGCGGTTAAGAGAGGGATTAGCTATTATCCG
Source organism: Paenibacillus haidiansis (assembly GCF_036553665.1). Classification (NCBI taxonomy): domain Bacteria; kingdom Bacillati; phylum Bacillota; class Bacilli; order Caryophanales; family Paenibacillaceae; genus Paenibacillus; species Paenibacillus haidiansis. The sequence goes on from NZ_JAZHPZ010000015.1 coordinate 16,627, forward strand.
ACATGGAGGCAAGAGCAACATATCTTCAAGCGTGACGGGTGTTGGCAAGCGCATTTCGCCCGAGGGAAAAGTAAAAACGAAATTTTGGCGAAAGATCGTCAGGCGGCCGCGATCAGGGCGACCGCCTGTCAATCTCAAGCTCGGTACGACCCATTCACGCACTTCCAGTCATCAGGATATGTCTGATTTGCTGTTGGTGCAGACGTTCTCCGATCACGACTACAAGTGCGTCCGCCGTCAGCAATAAGTCCGGTCCCGGGTTGACGTGTTTTTTCTGATTCTTCTCGATCACGGCTATAATGGTAGCTCCTGAACGCTGACGGATCCGCAGATCGCCGATCGTTTTGCCGATGGCTTTATATTTTGGTTCAAGACGATACCATTCGATAATTAGGTCGCCGAGAGCGACTTCGATATTCTCCAGAGCTGTCGGTTGGTAAGTTACACCGCCGACAATCGCCGAGACGTATCTTGCTTCATCATCGTCCAAAGTGACCATAGAAATGCTGTCATCATGATTATCCTTATCATAATGATAAATTTCGCGCCGGCCGTCATCATGAATGATGATCGTCATTTTTTCGCCGCTGCGCGTTTCGATGACGAATTTTTTGCCTATGCCCGGTAATTCGGTTTCTTTAAGATTCATTTGCTTTTAGCCTCCAGTTCATAATAACCAATCCATGGTATTGTCGGAAAAACAATGCCTGAAAAAGATCCACATACATACTTGTAAATTTAATCGGCCGCAGCAAAATACGCTTCTTCATCAAGTAAAAGAGCGGGTAGAAAGAAAGCCGCGGAACGGCAAGCAGAATCAAAGCGTAGACAGGGAAAACGGAAACGATCGACTGGCTCCTGTCTAAGAATAGCTTGCCCTGTTGCGAAGAATTGAGACGTAAAGTTACTTTTTGAGGGCGGCCGGTATCCTCCGGCTCATAAACATCCCTTTCCATGCCATAGGGTACACCGCCAGGCAAAGAAAAGACAGGCAGGGAGGAAAGCATGAAAAAAGCGAAAAAGATCGCCAGAACAAAGGCGGTATTTTTGGCGCTCCGGTTCAAGCTTCACCCCTCCCTTCGTTTATAGCCAGATACTAAAAGGATAGCATACAATCCCTTTTTACTCAAAAGGTTTAGAGGTCTAAAAATAACGAATTAAGATATAAATACTGGCGATTGCGACGGATAAAAGCATTAGAGGAAATCCGTATTTTAAATATCTTACGAAAGAAATCGGCTCCCCTTCCTTGGCCGACATGCCGGCGGCGATCAGGTTAGCGCTCGCACCGATCAGGGACCCGTTTCCGCCGAGACAGGCCCCGAGCGCCAGGCTCCACCAAAGCGGTTCAAGATTGGTAACGCCCATGCCGCCCATATCTTGAATCAAAGGGATCATGGTAGCTACGAACGGAATATTGTCCAGAAATGCGGAAGCGATCGCGCTAAGCCACAAAATAAGCATGGAGGTAAAGAGCGCGTCTCCGCCGGTGAGATCCACGGCTTTCTCGGCCAGCAGTTTGATTGTGCCGGTCTCGATCAATCCGCCAACCAGTACGAACAAACCGATAAAGAAGAAAATCGTCGGCCACTCCACCGTCCGGAAAGCACGTTCCATCACGTGTTCCCCCGTCAGCAGCAGCAGGATGAACGCACCGGCCAGCGCAACCGTAGCCGATTCCAAATGGAAAGTCTGGTGCATGAAAAATCCGATCAGGGTTAGCCCCAGAATGACCAGACACTTGACTAGTAGTTTCCGGTCGGTGATAAGCCCCTCCAAACTCATGTTCATCATGCTTTCTCGGTTCTCTTTGGACGAGGTCAAGCTTTTCCGGAAAACTAAGATGAGAATCGGCAAGGTAACCGCCAAGATCAGGATGGCGACAGGGGCCAAATTTTGTAAAAACGCCATGAATGTCAGTTCTTTAACGGCACTACCGATCATGATATTGGGCGGATCTCCAATCAGGGTGGCTGTGCCGCCTATATTAGAAGCAATGATCAGTGAAAAAACATATGGAAACGGTTTGACTTTTAATTGGCGCGTGATGCTGAAGGCTACAGGAATCATTAATATGATGGTCGTGACATTATCTAAAAATGCGGAGCCGACTGCGGTTATTAAGGCAAGCAGCCAAAGAATGGTGATCGGATTTCCCTTGGCCTTTTTGGCCGTCCAAATCCCGATGTAATTGAAGAGACCCGTTTCCGCCGTCGTATTTACGATAATCATCATTCCGATCAGCAAGCCGAGTGTATTGAAGTCGATGTGGTGGATCGCCGATTCCTGATCGATGATGCCCAGTATAATCATCAGAACAGCACCCGTCATGGCAAGCAGAGTACGATGAATCTTTTCCGAAATAATCAGTGCGTAGGTCAGCAAAAAGATGCCGATAGCCCAAATGGCTTGGTGTTCCATAATTCCCCTCCTGAATGAATGACAGACCTTCGAATGCCTATTAGATTTACCATGAGGGGGCCTAATTAATCTGTATAAGCCTAAAAAAAGGCAAAAAGAGCCCGCAACATGGCAGGCTCCTCCGATAACTGTCGTTTTCTATTGTTTTCTTGTGCTTTTCACATTATATTATGAGGTCTTTGAATTGTAAAGACATGGGTACGTCAGGATCGCGAATCGCTTGTCTGGCTTGGGGCGGACCGGGACCTCGACTTAGGTCTAGGATGAAAAACCGTCCCCGGTCCGTTTTGAACAAACCCGATCCAACCTAAAATAGAGTCATAAGGTTGATTACATGAGAGGCGGTGATATTGAAATGAAAACAAATCGGTCCAAAGGTTTGGCGGTTATACTTATTGCTCTGGGCGTTCTGATCCTGCTGGGCAAACTGACCCCGTTTCTGGGGAACCTTTTCGGCCTCGTTGTCGCGGCTGCGATGATCGCTCTTGGTTACTACGGAATCCGGAGAGGCAATGCCTTCATGGGCTGGATCGTATTATTCTTCGGGGTGATCTACATGATTTCCAAGCTGGCCTGGCTGATCATACCAGTGCTCGGCATCGGGTTGATCGTATACGGGGTTTCCGCGTTAAAAGGCAGACGGGGTTACTGAACACATATAGGAACCATATTCAAAGTTTGACCGAAAGGTTAGGAGGGAAAGGTAGTCATGAGTGTTTTTCGTAGAGTACGGGATATTACGATCGCAAATTTGAACGAGCGTTTGGAACAATCGCAGGACCCGGTACGCTTGATCGACCAATTCCTGATTGAAACCCGCCAGGAAATCGCCGAGGCGGAGAAGCTGCATCATCAATATTCCGGGCACACCAAACAGTTGAAGCAACAGGTTGATCAGGCAACGACGATGCGAAATAAACGGGAAGAGCAAGCGCTCCTCGCTTTAAAGGCAGGGGAGGAACACCTCGCCAAGCTGGCGCTGCAAGAAAAGATGCTGTACGACGAGAAGATCGAGCAGTATTCCGATCTGTACACGCAAAGCTTGGAGTCGCTGCAGGAGCTGGAAAATCAGCTTCATGAGCTGAAAACCGAATATCAGATTGTTTACAGCAAACGGCAGTATTATTACGCAAGAATGGAAACTCTTCGTTTACAGCAGCGGATGAATCAACGGATGAACGATTACGGAATGCACGATGTGCCCAAGATGTTCAACCGCCTCGAAGACCGGGTATCCGATATGGAATGGGAGGCCCGCAGCCTGCGCGATCTGCGCAGAGCAGGCCAGGATTTTGTGAACCAGGCCGGATCCGTGATCCAATCGACTCTGGAACAGGAGCTCTCCCGCTTGAAGCAGAAGCTGAACAACAAAGGAGAGGAGTAATGTAGATGGCCAGATTATACCGTTCAAGACGGGACAGATGGTTTACCGGTCTGCTCGGCGGACTGGGCGAGTACTTCGGAATCAGTTCCACGGCGCTGCGGATTTTGACGATCATCAGCGTACCCTTTACGGGCGGAACGACGATTTTCATATACTTGATCGCCGCATTGGTGGTTAGCAAAGAGCCTTACCAGCCGTTCGATCCTTATTACAACAACGGTTGGCAGGGAAACGGCGGGGCCGGCGGATATGGCGGTCAGGGCGGTTATAACGGCTATGGCGCCGGAAATCCGGGGAATCCCGGCAGCCGAGGTTACGGTTACGGGCCTGGGCCCGGGCAACAGCCTCCGTTCAAAGGAAACCCGTTCCAAGGAAACAATCCTTACTCGGGCACCCCTGGTGCCGGTAGCCCCGGATTTGGCGGAGGCGAAGCCTCCAACCTGGATTCAATGATGGAAGATATCGAGAAGAAAGCGATGAAAAAAGAACTGGAAGAGCTTCGCAAGAAGCTATCCGATTACGAGAAGGGAGAAGTGTAAACAATGGGAGTATTCAAAAGAATTAAAGATATTACTAAAGCTTCGGTCAACGATTTGCTGGATAAGGTAGAAGACCCGATCGTCATGCTGAACCAATACCTGCGCGATATGGAGGCCGAAATCCGCGACGCCGAAGTAACGGTCGCCAAGCAAATGGCCAACGAACGCAGAATGAAGCAGCGCCTCGATGAAGCAGTGCGCATTTCCGCACAGCGGGAAGCCCAAGCCGAAGTCGCTCTGCGGAACGGTCAGGAAGATGTGGCCCGCAAGCTACTGGAAGAAAAGATCCAATACGATCAGAAGCAAACGGAATTCGCCAAACTGCATGCCGAGTCCGAGGCGCAAGCCAACGAGCTGAAACAGCAGCTTCATGAAATGAAGGACGAATTCTACAAGCTGCGCAACAAACGCAACGAGTTGGTCAGCCGTGCGCAAATGGCCAAGGCGAGAAAGCAAATGTCGCAAATCAGCAGCCTGCATACGATCGAAAGCGGCAACGCTTCGCTCGGATTCCACCGGATGGAGGAAAAGATCATGCAGCTGGAAGCCGAAGCGGAAGTGGCCGGTTCGGTATACCGCGGGACCTCGCCTTCGACTTACATCAGCCCGGCCGACGCCGAGAAGCAGCTTAAGGTTGACGCACAGCTTGAAGCCTTGAAAGCGAAGCTGAATCCTTCCGAAACACGCGAAGAAAGCGCAGAATAACAGCTACACAGTCCGTAGGACAATGTGGTATGCTAGACCATGGTGAAGCCATACGGCATGATAATGCCGTTATGGCTTTTCCAACTTATGAACCGGCAGGAGGTGCGGCATGGATAAGCGGAAAAGGTTCCTCGCCATCATATTGATTGGCATCGGCGTATTGATGATTTTCGGGAAATGGCTGAGCTTTTTAACCATCGTCGCCCTCTTTATTTTGGGGTATGGTATTTATAAGATTCGCCAGGGGGAGGAAATCCGGACCGGTTATATTTTGCTGGCCGTCGGCGGCGGGTTGATCCTGCTGGATAATTTCATGCTGGTCGTGGCGATTCTCATGATATCCTTGGGGTTTTATTATGCGAAGATCCGAAAAACACAGCCCCAGGGCAATTATATGCAAAAGCAAAGCATCACTTCCAGCCTCCATTGGGACAGAGACCCGTGGACGCTTCGGAATACGAGCATGTGGCATGTGCTGGGCGAGATCGATATCGATATGTCGCTCGCGATTATGGAAGGTTCAAGCAGTATTCTGATGTTTCAGGGGATCGTCGGCGATATTGATCTGGCCGTATCCGAGGATTACGGAGTGGAAATCGAGGCGTTCGTCCTGTTTGGACAAATCGAATTCGGGCATGACCGGGAAACGGGGATGATGAACCGGCTGCACTGGAAATCGCCGAATTTTGATCAGCGCGAACAAAAGGTGAAAATTATTATCTCCTATCTAGTAGGGGATATTGATATACGTTTAACTTGAGATAGGAGGATCGCTTTCGCATGAAAAACAAAAAGCAAGGGAACCTGGTTTCCCGCAGTATGCGGGAGGGGATCCTCCTTTGTTTTATTATGTTGGCTGTTATCGTATATGTGCTGTATACATACGGGTATTTCAAGCCGGCAGCCGGCTGGAAAACAGGGATCCAGGCGGGGCTGACGCTGCTGACCCTGCTCCTCGGGATCGGGGCGGCTTACGGCTTTTATCAGGGCTACCGCCAGAAGCGGAGGCTCGATCTGCTGCGGGACGCGCTGCTTCAATGGGAAAAAGGAAACCAGACCGGCGCGGTCCCCGAACTCGGCGACGACGAGATCGGCGGGCTCGGGGAGCAGCTGGAGCGGATCGGCAAGCGCTGGGAGGAGCAGGTCAGCTCGCTTCAGCGCCTGTCCACGCACAACGCCCAGCTTGCGGAGCAGGCTCGGGTATCGGCCATCGTGGAGGAACGCCAGCGGCTGGCTCGCGAGCTTCACGACGCCGTATCCCAGCAACTGTTCGCGATCTCCATGACGGCTACGGCCGTAGGGCGGACGCTGGACAGAGATTTTGACAGAGCCCGGCGGCAGGTGGAGTTGATCGAGGAGATGGCCTCCGTGGCCCAATCGGAAATGAGGGCCTTGCTTTTGCATTTGCGGCCAGTCTACCTGGAAGGCAAGGAACTGTCGCAAGGCTTGACCGAACTTGTCAAAGAGCTCAAAACCAAAGTGCCGATGGACCTCTCGCTGGAGATGGACGAGGAGCTGAATCTCGGCAAAGGCATCGAGAACCATCTGTTCCGCATCATTCAGGAGGCGATGTCCAACACGCTTCGCCACGCCAAAGCCGACAAGATGGAGATCCGGATTCACCGCAGAGGAGATACGCTGAAGGTGACGCTTCGCGACAATGGGGTCGGATTTCAGCTTGACGACAAGAAGCAGGCGTCTTACGGGTTATCGACGATGCAGGAGCGGGTGGGGGAAATCGGCGGGTCGATTCAGTTCATCACCGCTCCCGGCCAAGGGACGCGCATAGAAATTACGGTACCATTACTGAATGAAGAAAGCGGAGGGGACGATCATCATGGAGATGGAAATGGACAAGATGATTAAAGTGTTGCTGGTCGATGACCATGAAATGGTGCGGATCGGCCTGGCCGCCGTGCTGGGCACCGAGGAAGGCATCGAGGTCGTCGGGGAGGCCAGCAACGGCGAAGAAGGGATCCGGCTTGCTCAGGAATACAAACCGGATGTCGTATTGATGGACCTGGTGATGGAAGGGATGGACGGGATCGAAACGACCCGGCAGCTGCTCAAGCTGCATCCGGACTGCAAAGTGATTGTACTTACAAGCTATCTGGATGACGAGAAAATGTATCCGGTTATCGAGGCCGGCGCGTTCAGCTATTTGCTGAAAACCTCCCGGGCCTCCGAAATCGCCGAAGCGATCCGGGCTGCGGTCCGGGGACAATCCGTCCTCGAATCTCAGGTCGCATCCAAAATGATGAACCGCTTCCGCCAGCCGAAGCCGGAAACCCCGCTGCATGAAGAGCTTACCGAGCGGGAGATGGATGTCCTCCGTTTATTGGCGCAGGGCAAATCGAATCAGGATATCGCCGATGAGCTGATCATCGGGATCAAGACGGTCAAATTCCATGTCACGAACATTCTCGCTAAGCTGGGGGTCGAGGATCGGACCCAGGCGGCGATTTATGCTTACAAGAACGGATTGGCGGAGTAAGGGACTCCGCTGATCCGTTTATTTTTATGGAATTTTACTTTGTCATATAAATCCACTACTATCGGGAAAAGCTGATTTCATAGATTCATAGAATCACGGGGCGGAGGATAAGGGCATGCGGAATCCGGGAAGCAAAGGGAAGAACGGCGCGGTGGCGGGAGCGGGATGCGTTTTATTGCTGATTGTGCTTTTGTGGATGGGCAATTTCACGGATGAAGGAGCGGTGTCCGTATCCGGCAAACCCGGTGATTCCGTCGGGGCGGCAGCCGATCAATGGGACAAGTTGCTTGCTTTGGGGAAAGAATTGATCGGAGAGGAAATCCAGGGTACGGTTAAATGGCAGGGGGAGTGGAACACCTTGCTTGCACCGGAAGAGGCGGCGGGCGCGCTATCTTCCCGTTTGGGGTTTTCGGCCATGCAGCGTGATCTCGTGCAGGATCATACCGTTTATTATTCGACGGGGAGCGTTCAGAGGATCGCTTCTAAATTGACGGTAACACTGATTGGGGAAGGGGAATATTATGTCGTGCTCCGAATGGAGGGGCAGGGCCAACCGGCATTGGCCGAGATGAACTCTCAAATGTCGATATACGGGGAATCCCTGGCGGACGAGGGAGTCGTGGTCCGTTGGAATGCGGCATTGCAAGGAAATCTTGAAGAGACCGCCATAGATAGCTTCGGACAGGACAACGATGAAGACCGTGGATCGCTCGAGGCAAGAATTCAGAATGTGGAAAGTTATGTTTCGCGTGAATTAAAATTGGAGCCGTTGGAAAATTATAATGAGGTAGAGACCGTCAGCCGGACCTATTCCGTTCCCGGTTTCCCGGTGAAGGTCGCCAGCGGAGAACGGCAGGTTGCGCTGCAAATAGCGGTTCACCGCAATGCGGAAACCGGACAAGAGGAAATTTCAATCGGGTCCCCGCTGTTGACAGTGGAATATTAATTTATAAGCATCTCTATATAATCATAAATATTAGGTAAAAGTTAGATAAATATTAGATGAATTTTCGGAATTCATAACTTTTTTTGATATGAATGTGATGGCAACATTTTTGTGAATATGCTAAAATGACATCACATCCAGTGATGCCCTTGTAAGTAGGTATCATTGGTCGGGAATTGAATAAATATTCACTATATTACATAGAAAGAAATGAGGAGCCATGGCTGAATTTGAAAATCAAGAACCAGTGAAGACACCAGGGGCGGTATTTTTTATATTTGGGGCTACCGGAGATTTAGCTCGCCGTAAGCTCTTCCCCGCTATATATTCGCTTTATCGCGAAGGCAAGCTCGCCGAGGATTTTGCCGTGATCGGCGTGGCGCGCCGGCCGCGTACACAGGAAGAATTCCGGGACGATCTTCATCGTTCGATCGAGGAGTTTTGCCGTTACAAGGTGGAGGATACCGCGAGCTGGACGCGGTTTGCCGAGCATTTTTCCTATAAGTCTCTGGATATCAACAATGTCGACGGCTATCATGAGCTTCGCGATTTGACGGAATCCGTGGAAGCGCGGTTCGAGATTCCCGGCAACCGTCTGTTCTACCTGGCGCTTGCGCCCGAGTTGTTCGGCAGCGTATCCTTTAACCTGCAAAAGGGCGGGATGCTCAACAGCGGGGGCTGGCACCGGCTTGTCATCGAGAAGCCGTTCGGCTACGATCTGCTCTCTGCGCATAAGCTGAACGATGAGTTGAACCAGGTATTTAAGGAAGAGGAAATTTACCGGATCGACCACTATCTCGGCAAAGAGATGGTGCAAAATATCGAGGTCATCCGCTTCGCCAACGCTTTCTTTGAACCGCTTTGGAACAACAAGCATATCGCCAATGTGCAAATAACGCTCAGCGAAACTGTCGGCGTCGAAGAGCGCGGGGGTTATTACGATCATTCCGGAGCGTTGCGGGACATGGGCCAGAACCATATGCTGCAAATGCTCACGATGATCGCCATGGAGCCGCCTAGCCGGCTGTATGCGGAGGATATCCGGGACGAGAAGGTGAAGGTTCTCCGCTCCCTGCGTCCGTTCTCCTCTCCTCAGGATGTGAAGGAGAATGTGGTTCGCGGCCAATACGTCGAAGGCGAGAGCAAGGGCAAGAAGCTGCCGGGATACCGTCAAGAGGACAAAGTCGATCCGAATTCCAATACGGAGACGTATTTTGCGGCTAAAGTATATGTGGACAACTTCCGCTGGGCAGGGGTGCCGTTCTATATCCGGACGGGGAAACGCCTTCCGGTCAAAACGACCGAAGTCGTTGTGGAATTCAAGCAAATGCCGACGAATGTGTATCTTGGACAGAAGCATAATCTGGAGCCGAACTTGCTCGTAATTCGCGTTAATCCGATGGAAGGAATCTACATCAAGATCAACGCGAAGAAACCGGGCTCCGAGTCCGAGATCGAGCCGCAGGCAATGGAATTCTGCCAAAGCTGTCTGGTCGGCATCAACTCGCCGGAAGCTTATGAACGTCTCATTCTTGATGCGGCTCACGGCGATTCGACCTACTTTACCCGTTGGGACGAAGTAGCTACCGCCTGGGCGTTCGTCGACCGCATCGCTGCGGCATGGGCGCAAAATCCTTCCGACGTAAGCACCTATCCGGCCGGTTCTTGGGGACCGAAGGAAGCCGAAGAGCTGCTTGCCAAAGACGGCTTCCACTGGTGGCCGGTCAACGGACAGGAAGAAGACGACGTAGTTTGGGTTACGCCGAAGCCTTGAACTGAATAAATATGAAATCAGTTCTATATGAAATTTAACCGCCTTTGAGCCACGCTCAAAGGCGGTTTTTTGGGTCCAATTGAATTGTTGAGTAAGCTTGGGCAAGAGATCTAATTGGATGAGTTCGGTAGGATCGGCAAAACGCTCCTCGATTTGAATGATAAAGATCCGGCTGCGAAGGTGAGCATAGACCCCTTTAAAAGTGTTATAAAAAGAGCTATACTGAGGTAAGAATAAGTAAGGTGCCGTGTTCGACACACGACTCCAAAGTACATTAACTGCCTAAAGAGCAGTCGGCAACAAGTTGGGCCATGAAATAGACCGGTTCCTTGGGTGAGGGCGGTCTATTTCTTTTTAATGCAGGTAAGAAGCGTCAAAATGAATATGCCGAACATGACATGAACGAGATAGAATCGCGATCACTGCGTAAGTAACGCTAAAATATGCTACAATAAAAAATGTGACTTTGTGGAACGAGAGGAAAGTGAGAATGAGCAAAGCATTGGAACAACAACTGCAGCAGGAAGTGGACAAACGGCGCACGTTTGCGATTATCTCCCATCCGGATGCCGGGAAAACGACATTAACGGAAAAGCTGCTATTGTTCGGGGGAGCTATCCGGCTGGCCGGTTCGGTCAAGGCGCGGAAAGCCAGCAAGCACGCGACGAGCGACTGGATGGAAATCGAGAAGCAGCGGGGGATTTCCGTCACTTCTTCCGTCATGCAGTTTGATTATAACGGCCACCGTATCAACATTTTGGATACGCCGGGCCATCAGGATTTCAGTGAGGATACGTACCGTACCTTGACGGCGGCGGACAGCGCCGTGATGCTGATCGACGTCGCCAAAGGCGTCGAAGCGCAGACGATCAAGCTGTTCCAGGTCTGCGCCAAGCGGGGGATTCCGATTTTTACGTTCATCAACAAACTTGACCGCGAGGGCCGAAACCCGTTCGAACTGATGGAGGAAATCGAGCAGGTGCTCGGCATCCGCTCCGTCCCGATGAACTGGCCGATCGGCATGGGCCGGGAGCTGAGCGGGGTCTACGATCGGATGAAAAATCAGGTCGAGCTGTTCCAAGGGGACGACCATTCGAGCATTCAGGTCAAGAAGGTCGATGGATACGAGGATCCGGTCATCAGAGAGATGGCGGGAGATTATTTGCACGATCAGTTGTGCCAGGATCTGGAACTGCTGGACGTAGCGGGGGATCCGTTCGATCTGGAAAAGGTTAAACGCGGCGAATTGACACCGGTGTTCTTCGGAAGTGCGGTCAACAATTTCGGCGTCCAGACATTCCTGGAGAACTTCCTCCAGCTTGCTCCAAAGCCAGAGCCGCGCCGCAGCACGGCCGGACTCGTGGAGCCGACCAACGAGAAATTCTCGGGGTATATCTTCAAGATTCAGGCCAATATGAACCCGGCGCACCGCGACCGGATCGCTTTCATGCGGATCGTCTCCGGCAAATTCGAGCGCGGGATGTCGGTCAAGCATGTGCGGGCGGGGAAAGAGATCAAGCTGTCCCAGCCGCAGCAATTTTTGGCCCAGGACCGGGATATCGTCAGCGAGGCGTACCCGGGCGACATTATCGGTTTGTTCGATCCGGGGATCTTCCGGATCGGCGATTCGTTAAGTCAGGGCAGCGAGATCGTGTTCGACGAGCTGCCGACTTTTTCGCCGGAAATTTTCGCGAAGGTTACGGTCAAGAACGCGCTTAAACACAAGCAGTATCAAAAAGGGATCGACCAGCTTACGGAGGAAGGAACGATTCAGGTCTTTACGACAGTGGGCTTCGAAGATACACTGCTCGGCGTAGTCGGCCAGTTGCAGTTTGAAGTGTTCGAATACCGGATGAAGGGTGAATACGGGGTGGATGTCCAGCTTCAGCGGATGCCGTTCCAATTCGCGCGCTGGATTATCGCGGATAAGATCGACCCGTCGAAATTCCGCATCAATTCCACGCTGGTGAAGGACAAGAAAGGCAATTATGTCGCTTTGTTCGAGAATGAATACGCCATGCGTACGGCGATGGAAAAGAACCCGGATGCGAAATTCGTTGAAACGGCGCCATAAGCCGCTCCCATTTCTGCTAACGACAAAACAAGCCTTGCAGCGGCATGAAGACCATCCGCTGAAGGCTTGTTTTTTTGGGCGGATACTTATTTCAACGGTGTCGGCTCGGCTTGATTCAGCTGGCCTTGCAGTACGGAGATGAGCTCATCCTGCTTGGTACGGTCGATGTTTTTCCAAATCACCTCAAACACCACACCAAGCCCCGGCAAAGCCGCTTCCTGCGCGTCGATCGAACCCTCGATCATCTCGCGCAGCCCGCTTTTGCTTTTACCGTGAACTTTGTGCAGAACGGCTTCGCGCAAACTCATGACAATTGGCATCGATACCCCTCCTTGAAATAGTGATTGCCCAACGTTTAACCTTCCCGGCGGGGAGGGCAAAAATACAAGTTTGAATGACATTGTGATATACTATAGCAATCCATTATGATGTGTGGGATGGTGAAATGATGGCGAATAAGGAGAAGAAACAGTTTGCCGTAATCGGTATGGGACGCTTCGGTTTGAGCGTGGCAGACGCGCTAAGCGGGATGGGGTTTGACGTGCTCGCGATCGATTCGGACGAAGCGAGAACCCAGGCCGTTTCCAATATAGTAACCCACGCGGTATCGGCGGATTCCACCGACGAAGAAGCGCTGCGGGCGCTCGGGATCCGTAATTTCGATGTCGTGGTCGTGGCGATCGGCGAAGATATCCAGGCGAGTATCCTTACGACTTTGATTCTGAAGGATATGGGCGGGCCTCTGATTGTGGTCAAGGCGCAGAATGAGCTGCACGGGAAAGTGCTGCAGAAAATCGGCGCGGATAAAATCATTTATCCCGAACGGGATATGGGCTTGCGCGTTGCGCACCATTTGACTTCCCCGAACATCCTCGACTACATCGAGCTGTCCGATGAATACAGCATTGTCGAGCTTCGCGCGACGAAGGCCATGCTCGGCCAAAACCTGAAAGAGCTGAACGTTCGCGCCAAATTCGGCTGCAACGTGATGGCGATCAAGCGCGGAGCGAAGATGAATATTTCGCCGTCTTCCAGCGATCGGCTCGCCGAGGGCGATGTGCTGGTCATTGTCGGCGAGAAGAATGATCTGACCAAGATGGAACTGGCTTATTCGGAGGCCTAGATTTTCACATAAAGGAATGAATGATCGATGCAAATACTGTCTCCGCAAAATCCCCGGGTAAAAGAATGGGCCGGACTGCTGGAGAAGAAGCAGCGGGACAAGCAAGGCAAATACCTGATCGAAGGGATCCATCTCGTCCAAGAGGCGCTGGCCGCGCGGGCGGATATCGAGTGCGTGTGCTATGAGACGGAAGCCGGCATTCCGGCGGAGCTTGCCGAAGCGGCCTCCGCGGGGCTGGATGTGGAGTGGATTCAGGTATCCGCGGCGGTCATCGCCAAATGCAGCGATACGAAGACGCCGCAGCCGGTGTTCGCCGTGGTGCGCAAAGGCGGCGGAGATACGGAGCCGCTCCTAACGAAGGAGCGCGGTCTTGTTGTGGTGCTGGACGGCGTCCAGGACCCCGGCAACGTCGGCACGATCATCCGCACCGCCGACGCGGTCGGTGCGGACGGGGTCATCGTCGGCGCGGGCTGCGCCGACATCTACGGGCCCAAGGTGCTGCGCGCCACCATGGGCTCGGTGTTTCACTTGCCGGTGGTACACGGCAAGCTCGGCGAGCTGCTGCCGCAGGCCAAAGCGCGCGGCATCCGGCTGGCCGGCACCAGCCTGCAGGCGGCGGTGAATTGCTACGCCTACGATTTCACCGGGCCGGTATGGCTGCTGTTCGGCAGCGAGGGCGCGGGCCTGAGCCCGGAAGTTCGCGGGCTGATGGACGACGGACTGATCATCCCGATGCGCGGCCGGGCCGAATCGCTGAACGTGGCGATGGCCGCCTCTGTACTGCTGTACGAGGCGCTTCGGCAGCGGCATTATCCCGGCAGTAAATAAGCCGAATCAAGGAAAGCCTCCAACAAGGATCGTCCCTTGGGTGGAGGTTTTTTCGTATGTATTCATTCGTGTCCGAGACGACATTCATCACAACCAGAGTTTGCAGCGGCACTCCACGGGCCTTTTTTCCGGCGAGCAATATGAACGGCGCTTTTGAAAAGTAATCCCTTGGCAGGATTGAAGGCGGGAAAGAGAGAATATAAACTAAATGGTGAAAATTTTCACGTCAAAAAGACAATGCACTAAAGGAGCGCAAACATGAGAATCGGTGAATTTGCCAAAAAGAACAATATTACGCAAGATACCATTCGCCATTACATCGATTTGGGACTGTTGGTTGTTGAAAAGCAGGGCTCCTGGTACAAATTTAGCCAGAAGGACAGCTCCGACCTCGAGAAGATTTTCATCCTCAAGCAACTGGATTTTTCCCTGGGCGAAATTCTGAAGGTTCTTAGCTTCCACCGGCTCGAAGGAGATAAGAGCGCAGAATACCGGGATTTTTACCTCTCCTTTTTGGAAAGAAAAAAAGAACAGATCATGAAGGAACAGCAAAAATTCAGGGAGATCGATTTTCAGTTGAAAGACAAAATCAGCGAAATGAAACTGGATGAGGCGAAACAGGGGACGAGGCTCGGGTTCCCTTTAAGCTCAATCGCTTTGCTGCGCTGTCCCGACTGCAAAAATATGATGGATATCCGTAGCGGAACCTTGAAGACAAATATGATTCTGGATGCAGAGATTCAATGCGCATGCGGGTATTCGGCGGCGATTGAAGACGGAATTTACATAGACAAACAAATGGCGGCAACAAAGAAAAGACTGCCGACGAAGAAACAGTTCCTGGAGGCGACTTCACCCAGGTACATTAATTTTATGTATAACGGCTCCACCATTTTAATCGACTACATCCAAAGTTACGCAAGTGGTCCGAAATACATTTTGGAGCTTGACCATTGCATCGGTCGTTTCCTTATGCAATATATTGATGAGCTGCCGGATAACTGTACCTATATTCTCGTTTGTCAGGACCGGGCCAGAATAGCCGCCGTAAAAAATGATCTGCTGCAGCATAGGCATAGCCGGTTTATCTTTTTGTGTTGCGAAGAGGACCGCCTGCCGATTGCGGACGGAGCGATGGATATCGTCGTCGATCACGGGCTAAGCAGATCTTACGCCAAAACAACCGGCCGGTTTCTGCCGGAACGATTGGGACCGCTTCTTAAAGAGGAGGGGCTGATCGCAGCCTCGTTCCCTCACGCCGGGACTGAATTTAACGGCTCAGGGAATATCGATATCGGAACGGGAGAATATTTTCATAAAGATACGATATTGGAAAAGCTAAAGAAACTTCATTTCTCGGAACTGGATATTGCCGATATCGGCCCGATTATTGAGAGCAGTCCGTATATCGAAATGAAGGACCACGAACAATATTTGACCCTGTATGTCGGAAAGAAAACTTCGGGTTAACCCCATATTTTCCGCGATTACACACGTGCATTTTTTCACAAATATACCTTGACGTGGTGATCACCCGACGATTTACACTCATGATTGTGTTGCAAGAACCATCAATTCAAGGGGGAGAAGAAATGCAAAACTCATTGAAGAAGCTTAGTCTGGTATTTCTGGCGTTTCTACTGCTGTTTAGCTTGGGCTTGGCCGCCTGTTCTCGTTCCGCGTCAAATGACGAGGCGAATTCAGCCGCGACCTCAAGCTCGGGTGATGCCATTTATAAAGCGGGTACCTACACCGCAACGGCCAAAGGCAACAACGGCAAGGTAACCGTTGAGGTCGTATTCGACGATACGTCGATCGTATCGGTGACGGTTAAAGAAAATAGCGAAACGCAAGGTCTGGGCGATGCGGCTATTGAACGGATTTCCCAGCAAATTGTCGAAGGGCAGACATTGGCGGTAGATACGGTGTCCGGAGCAACCAATTCATCGAAGGCGATTCTGGCCGCGGTGGAGGATTGCGTGAAGCAGGCCGGTGGAAATGCCGATGCCCTTAAGATAGCCGCCGTTAAAGAGAACACGCCGCAACGGGAAACGGAGCTGACGACAGATGTCGTTATTATCGGGGCCGGCGGAACGGGCCTGGCCGCGGCCGGATCGGCTTTTGAACATGGGGCCGACGTGATTGTGCTGGAGAAACAGGCAAACCTGGGCGGTTCCACGGTACTATCCGGCGGAGGCATCTCCGCCACGGGCACCCGTTTTCAAGCGGAACTGGGGATCAAGGACACGCCGGAGTCCTGGATGAAGCTGTGGAAGGAACGCCAGAATACAAGCAACCCGGACAGCCGATATCCCGATTATGAGCGGGTTAAGACATATATGGACGATGCGGTGGATACGACGCACTGGCTGGTCGACTATATGAATCATAAATACGCGCGCGTGGAAGGCTACGGTGTTGATCCGGTGGCCCGCATCCATTTCCCGGAAGCGGGGGGAGCTTCCCTGATCGCAAACCTGGAGAAGACGCTGAAGGATAAAGGCATTGACATTCTCACCGAGACAAAAGCGACCGAAATTATCACGGACGAGAAGGGCGATGTGACCGGGGTTGTGGCCGAAAATGCCGAAGGCAAGCTGACCGTTCATGCCAAGAAGGTCATTATCGCCACGGGCGGCTTTGCCAAGAGTGAGGAGCTGGTGAAGCGGTTCGTGCCGGAATTCGCAGGCCATATCAAACTCAGTGCGGCCGCTGCCGGCAGCACGGGGGACGGGATCCTAATGGCGGAAAAAATTGGCGCGGCTCTCTACGAAGATCCATGGATCATCGGACTCGGGATGACGAGCCGGGTTCCCGAAATACGCGGGCTCGAATGGGATACGACCAAGGTGTTGGTGAATGAGAAAGGCGAGCGGTTCATGAATGAGAACCAGCACTATGCCATTGTTACCAATAAAGTCGCAGAGAACGGGCAAGTGTGGATGGTCATCGATTCCGGCGAGGCCAATGCCGAAACGGTAAAAACGCTCGAAAGCGTTCTTCCGAATGAGGAAGTCGCCACCGGCGGCACCATTGCGGAATTGGCCGCCGCGATGCAGGTGCCGGAAGCCGCGCTTGTAAAGACTATGGAGACTTTTAACGCCGGCGCGGCTTCAGGGAAAGACGCATTCGGAAAAGAAACGGCTACGCTTGTTGCCGTGAACAAAGGACCGTTCTATGCCATCAAATATTATCCCCAAACGATGGGTACGTTTGGCGGGGTGAAGGTTGACGAGCATTATCGTGTGGTGAGAGAGGACGGTTCCGTCATCAACAATCTTTACGCAGGCGGCGAAGCGGCGAACCGGTATCTTTACAACCAGGTTTACATGTCCGGCAGCGCCGTACAGTATGCGCTCACCAGCGGACGCCTGAGCGGCGAACATGCCGCGAAAGCAATTAAGGCCGGAGAATAGATAACAAGCAAATTGAGCGAAAGAACCTCAAACGCTACGATAAAGGTGGTGAAGTCACCCCTAGAATTCATCGGTTTACCCAGGGGGCCGATAGCTATTCTTAGGGGGAACTTCGATCTTTTCCCGGTTTTTCACGCAGTCGGCGGTTCACTTATATCTCTTGGGGATGCATCTGACGGGTGCTCCCCAAATTCTGCATATACTCCTTTGGCGAAACGCCTTCCACTTTTTTTAATACTTTGCTGAAATAAAAGGCGCTCTCATAGCCCAATTTTTGCGAGATTTCATAGATCCGACCTTCCCCGCGCTGCATCATTTCTTTGGCCGCTGCGATTTTGATCTCTGTAACATACTCCACAAAATTGATTTTTGCGGTTTTGGCAAACAGATGGCTCAAGTAGTTGGGGCTGAAATTGAATATATCCGCAACCTGCTTTAAGGAAAGCCTGCTGTTCAAGTTCCGCTTAATATACTCCTGCACATTCTTAACCACCTGCTCCTTATAGCTCTGCCGCCTGGAAGAGAGCAGCTCGCAGCAGCCGTCCCGGAATTGCCCGAGCCAATCGACCACGCCGTCAATCGTATGTTTTTGATAGATCGCACGGTAGCCTTCCGGTTCATCGCTGAAAATTTGTTCCACCAGGTTTTCACCGTCCGAAAGCAGGGAGGTCGCCATATACAATAAGTTGCAAGCGGCGTCCGTCGCGGGCACCAGCAGCTCGGATTGACCCTTTAAGCTCTCGATTAGTTTGGAAATGATCGAGTTCAAAGCCTGAATATCCATTTCCTCAAAAGCCCGGCGGATTTCCGAACGGGAAGACGAAAAGTCGAAGAGAGGGGGATCCGGCTCCGCTCTTTTATCCTGCGTGAAAAAGGCGAAGGACTGCTGATGAACCGTTGTCGGCAACGCTTTTCTGGCGGCCAGATAGCTCTCGTGCAGCAGGTAAGGATCGTTGACGCCAATTCCGACGCCCCCGATGATCGTTACGTTAAAATAATTGTGCAGCAACGTCGCCATATCTTGAAGCCGTTTTTCAACTTCATAGTGCCACCGCTTCGGGTCCGTTTCGGGCAGGGGCAGCGTGATCGCAAAATTGCGCAGGTCGAGGCTGGTAACGTAACCTTTTCCTGAGGCTGCCAGCGTATCCTTCACCATTTGAATCGTGCTGGTACATAAGGCAACCAGTTTATCGCCGCGTGGCGGGACCGTGTCCGGACCAAGAATGCGGCAGGTGCAGACCAGATAGGCCGGGGCATCCAGTTCCAGCTCAAGGTCCTCTTTTTGCAGGAGATACTGGTCTTTGCTTTCGAACAGATGGTTGAACAAACGGATGAAGAATTTGTCGCGAAGCCCCTGAATATTACTGCGGTACAGCAGATTGGGATGCATTTCCTCCCGCGTATACTCTTTGAGCAACGAGACCGCTCTTTGAACCGACTCCTTCAGCGTTTCCGGCGTCAACTCCAACTTGACCAAATAATCGACCGCTTGCACTTCAATGGCGCTGCGCGCGTATTCGAACTCTTCATAGCTGGTCAAGATAATGAAGAGCGGGAACCGCCCATGCCTCTTTCGTACGGAGCTCGCGACCTCGAGACCGCTCTTGACCGGCATTTTGATATCGGTCAAGACAATGTCTGGGCGAAGGGTTTCGATCATTTCCTCCGCCTGGGCGCCATTGTGGGCAATGCCGACAATTCCGATGTCAAGGTCTTCCCATCTCAGCATGGATTGGAGGCCGATACAGACCAGGGCTTCATCGTCGGCAATCAGCATTTTAATCATTCAACTCACCTCGCTTGGTCAATGATTGTACGATGAAAATTCACTCTTTCGGTGAGGAATCAAAATTTTCATTTTCGTATAAACCCCTTCCAGACTCTCAATAGATAGGCCGTATTTGTCGCCGAAGGTAAGACGCAGCCTTTCATTCACGCTGCGGAGCCCGACCTTTTCAAACAGTCCTTTGTCCCCCGCTTCCTGCGATGAGAGAATCTCGGCAACTTGCTCCCGGCTTAAGCCGATCCCGTCATCCTCGACCGTTACGTATACGCCGCCATCGCCTACGCCGCCACCGCCGCTTCGCCCGATCGCTACGATAATATGACCTTTGCCTTTAGGCTCAATACCATGAAAGATAGCGTTCTCCACCAATGGCTGCAGCGTGAAGCGGGGAATCAAACAGGACAATAAATCCTCATCTTCCACGCGCAGCTCCATCGCGATATTGTTTCCGTACCGGTATTTCTGGATCAGAAAATAGTCGTCCAGCATACTTATTTCGTCCCGCAGGGCCACGAGCTTCCGGGGGTCCTTGGCGATGCTTCGCAGCAGCCGGGATAAAGAGGTGGTCATCTCCGCAATTCCGGTCGCATTTTGGATCGTGGCCATCCATTTGATCGAATTCAGAGTATTGTAGAGAAAATGCGGGTTGATCTGGCTTTGCAGCATCCTGTATTCCAGGTCTTGCTTTTGTTTCTCGTCCGCCAGGCGTGTCTCCATTAACGTGACGATGTCCTGGGACAGACGGTTGATTCCCCGGCCGACATCGCCCAGTTCGCTGTTCCATTCGATATTTCGGTCAATCAGGAAATTGCCTTGCGCGATCTTATCGATCCGCTTTTTTAATTTTTCTACGGGAAGGCTGATGGTACGTGTCAAGTAATAAGTAATAATCCCGCTCAATACGATGACAAGAACTGCGACCCCCAACACCAGCAGGAGCCAAATATTCCATTGCGGCAGGAATTCTTTGTCCGATAATGTCTGCGAAAGAGCGACGCCCGGCCGAATCTGATAAGACACCGCGACTCGTTGCTCCTGTCCATCGGCATCAAGTAAGGACACATCGGTGAGGGAGCTTCCGGACCCGTCCTTGTTATAGCCTGAAAACCGGTACTTTGCGGAAGAGGGAAGTATCTTGCCGTCTTCGATATAATAATGCCGTTCGCCAAGCGTCAATAACAGTTGAGAATCCGCAGGCAGCGAATAGCCCTTCAGTTTGTCGGTAATGACCGACACATTCGCCAGCAGGTATACGGTTCCGATCCGGGCCGAACGTTCGCCGTAAATCGGGAGCACATACGGGATCGTGCCGGAGTTGGACAAAGGATCTTTGATCACCTGTTCCCATTCCTCGGTCGCGTCTTCCGTTAATCCCGGGAGCGTATGGATGTTATGAATGTTTAAGGGGACCGAGGCGCTGACCAGGTTATCGACCTGAAAAAATTTGTCCTTATGGTCCGTAACAATCAGTCTGCGCACATAGCCGTTCGAGCGGTTGACGCGGAAATCCTCCTGCATCGAAGCAAACACCTTAACGGCATCCATGGAACTGGCTTCGGGAGAGGTGAAATACTCCGTGAGCAGCGAATTCGTGGATGAATTCGTGCTGCAGGTCATGGCCAGGACGGACAAATTCAGCAGGTCCTGTTCGATAATATGGGATACCAGCTGCAAATTGAATTCGGTGGCCTGGATCGTTGTTTTACGCTGAAAATAAGCTATTAGTTCATAGCTGACATAGGACATGAGGGTCGCGATAAGCAGTGCAAAGGCAGCCATGAGCAGGATGATGCGGCTTTTGATGGTTGACTTCCTTCTCGTGGGAGATCACCTCTTCCAGCAAGTTTGAAGCGCTTTCATAGATAATATATAACAATAACACGATTCCTGAGCCGCGTCACAGGGATAAGTTTCAGAACCAACATTTTTACATGAATAAATCACAATTTTACAGGTTCACCATGTGGAGACGGATTGGAATAGAAAAGTGAAGGATTTTGATTCAAAAAATGTATGCCCTTTCATTTGGATATCCGATACGATACAAGTAGATTCGGCGTTGGCGAATCGGGAGTTGAAAACAGGAGGAAAAGGGGTTAAGAAATGAGACTAAAAAGATTCTTAGGAATTACCCTGGCAGCGATCCTTGCGATCGGGCTACTCGCCGGATGCTCGGGCACCAAGGGAAACGGCGCAGACACCGGAACGCAAAAACCGGACAATTCCGCGGCCGCTACGAGCGATACGGGCGGGAACGGGAGCGACGGCAATGATCCCGTTACTTTAAAATGGGCGCTGTGGGATTGGGAAGCCACCGCTTATTATCAGCCGCTGATCGATGCCTACAAAACGGCCCATCCGAACGTAACGATCGAGTATGTGGATTTGGGCTCCACCGATTATATGACGATGCTGAGCACCCAGCTTTCGGGTGGCGCCGATCTGGACATCCTCACGATTAAAGACATCCCGGGCTATGCGAACCTGGTGAAGCAAAACCACCTGGAACCGCTGAAGGGCTACATCGGCGAACAAGGCATCGACACCGCCAAATACGGCGGCACCGTCGAGCAGATTCAAGTCGGCGATGAAGTGTATGCGCTTCCTTTCCGCAGCGACTTCTGGGTGATTTACTATAACAAGGATTTGTTCGATAAAGCCGGGGTGCCTTACCCGACGAACGATATGACCTTGGAGCAATACGATGAGCTGGCGCGAAAAATGACGTCCGGAAGCGGGGCGGAAAAAGTTTACGGAGCCCACTACCATACGTGGCGCAGCGCGGTTCAGCTGTTCGGCATCCTTGACGGGCAGCATACGATTCTCGACGGCGAATACGATTTCTTGAAGCCGACGTACGAACGGATTCTGAAAGAGCAGGAAGACGGAATCGTGATGGATTACGCCACCCTGAAAACGTCCAGCACCCATTATTCCGGTGTATTTTACAATAATTCCGTTGCGATGATGAATATGGGCAGCTGGTTTATTGCCACCCAAATCGAGAAAGTAAAAAGCGGAGAATCGCAATCCAAAAATTGGGGCATCGTGAAATATCCGCATCCGGACGGAGTTGAACCCGGAACCACGCTCGGGACCATTACCTCGCTGGCCGTCAACCAAAAGTCCGAGAACAAGGAAGCGGCGCTGGATTTCATGAAATTCGTCACCGGTGAAGAAGGCGCGGCCGTGATTGCTGCGACGGGCACCATTCCGGCGATAACAACAGACGAAGTCGTCAACTCGATATCCTCCATCGAAGGCTTCCCGGCCGACGAGAACAGCAAAGCGGCTTTGTCGACGGCGAAAACTTATCTGGAAATGCCGATGCACGAAAAGAGCGCGGACATCGAAGTGATCCTCAACGAGGTGCATGACAGCATCATGACCGAAAATACGTCGATCGACAAAGGTTTGGAGGATATGAAAACACGCGTACAGCAGGTCCTGAACAACTAGGAAGCTTTGTTGCTGAGAGGGCGGGCTTGTCCCGCCCCTTTCATTTTGTCATCGTCACGAAGGTTTGGAGGAGAATAAATGCAAAACGAGACCATATTAGGCACACGGAAGGCGCAGAAACCGGGACTGAAGAAAAATATGAAGGACCACCTGGTCGCCTACAGCTTCATTGCGCCGAACTTTATCGGCTTCGCCTTGTTTACGCTGGTACCCATGATATTCGCCTTCGTCCTGGCTTTCGTCAAATGGGACGGGGCCAATCCGATGGATTTCGTCGGCCTCCGGAACTTTTCCCGGTTATGGGGAGATGCGACCTTTCACAAGGCGCTGTGGAATACGATTGTATACACTGTCGGCGTGGTTCCGCTGACGATGGTATGCGCTCTGGGTTTGGCCATTCTGCTGAATCAAAAAATATTCGGCCGCAATGCCATGAGAACCGTGTTCTTCTTCCCGTATGTCGCTTCGCTGGTGGCGGTGGCCGCGGTATGGAACTTCATTTTCAGCCCGACCATGGGACCGGTCAACCAAATTCTTCATACGGTCACCGGCCTACCGCTGGAGGAGCTTCCCCGCTGGGCCGCGGATAAAGACTGGGCAATGTTTACGGTGGTGTTGTTTACGGTATGGAAAAATATGGGATACTATATGGTTATCTATTTGGCGGGACTGCAAGGCGTCAATCCCGAACTGTATGAGGCGGCCGAACTGGATGGGGCGGGTGCCTGGAAAAGATTCCGCAATGTCACCATACCACAGCTTGCCCCGACCAGCTTTTTTGTGCTGATGATTCTGATCATCAATTCGTTCAAGGTTTACGATATATTCATCAACCTATTCGCCGGTGCCGACAACCAGCTTAACGATTCCACGAGGGTGCTTGTCTACCAAATCTATAACACCGCGTTTCGTTCCCTGGATTACGGCTATGCCAGCGCCATGGCGATCGTATTGTTCCTGCTCGTGCTCGGCGTCACGATCGTTCAATTCCGCGGCGAAAAGAAGTATGGACAATAGGAGGATGACAAAGATATGGTAGGGTCAAACAAAACAGTCAAAGTCGGCATATTGATGATCGCCTATATTTTGCTGGCTGCGGTCCTGTTGTGCATGCTGGTTCCTTATTTATGGATGCTGTCTTCTTCATTAAAACTGAATAAGGATGTCTTTACCTTCCCGATGCAGTGGATTCCCGATCAGCCGCGCTGGGAGAATTACGCGGATATTTGGACGAAGATCCCGCTTGGGAGATTCATTTATAATACTGCAAAGCTGTCGGTGATCGTAACCGTGCTGCAGCTTTTGACGTCGAGCTTTGCCGCTTATGCGTTTTCCAAATTGCAATTTAAGGGGAAAAACGCCTTGTTCCTCGGGTATATCGCGACGATCGCGATACCTTGGCAAGCCTACATGGTGCCTCAATTCATCATGATGCGTTCCATGGGGCTCAACAATACGCATCTCGCCATCATTTTGCTGCAGGCCTTCTCCGCTTTCGGAGTATTCCTGATGCGCCAGTTCTATCAAGGCATTCCGGATGAGCTGTGCGAGGCAGCGCGGATCGACGGGCTCAGCGAATACGGCATCTGGGCCAAAATCATGCTGCCTCTGTCGAAACCGGCATTATCCACATTGACGATATTTACCTTCGTATCGACGTGGAACGATTTCCTGGGGCCGATGATTTATTTGACCAAGACGGAACTAAAGACGATTCAGATCGGGCTCAGGATGTTTATCTCGCAATATTCGGCGGAATACGGCCTGATCATGGCTGCAAGCGTCATTTCCATCATTCCCGTGCTGATCGTGTTTTTGGGGCTGCAGAAATATTTCGTCCAAGGCATCGCCTCATCGGGAATCAAGGGCTGATAAGAGAGGAAACAGCGATGGATATCATCCCAATTTCTGACCAGGTGCGATGCATGCCTCCTGCCGGCCTGAATTTATATTATCCGGATGGAGACGGGGATGCGTTTTGGAGCGAGGTGCGAAGCGGCGAGGAATACACTGCGGATCTCGAAGAGATTCGTTCGGAAGCGGAGCGGCTGCTCGCCGTTCCGGCCGAGGCGTTGACTTATTCGTTATTTTCCCTGTTTGCCAGGCAGGGTACGAGGCTGGAGTACGAGCGGGAATATTTCGAAAAAAGAAGGCGGCTGAACACGTTCGCGATTCTCTCGCTGTTGGAGCCGCAGAGCGAACGCTACAAGGCGGCGCTGCTCGATGCGATCTGGGCGATCTGCGGCGAAGTGACCTGGTGCCTGCCCGCTCATATCGGCGAAGACCGGCCCGTCAAGGCCGCCATCGATTTATTCGCGGCGGAGACCGGCTTTACGCTGGCGGAGCTTCGCTTGCTGTTCGGCGAGCGGCTGCCGCAGATAGTGCGCACAGTGATCGCCGAGCTGGTGGATAAGCGGCTGTTCAGGCCCTTTTTGGAGAACGGGCCCTATGATTGGGAAGAGGCTGAACATAATTGGTCGGCGGTATGCGCCGGCTCCATCGGCTCGGCCGCGCTTCTGCTGCTGAACGAAGAGACGGACCGGGAAAGACTGGAGCGGATTTTGGAGCGGACGCAGCGCTGCATGGAATTCTATTTGCGGGGCTTCGGCGATGATGGCGCCTGCCTTGAAGGGCTCGGCTACTGGAATTACGGGTTTGGTTATTTCGTGTATTATGCCGACTTGCTGTACGGAAGAAGCGGCGGAACGCTGGACTGGTTCGCCGGGGAGAAGGTCCGCCGGATTGCCGGCTTTCAGCAGAAATGCTTCCTCGGCGGCAAGGCGGTCGCCAATTTCTCGGACGCGCTGCCGTATGCGAGCATTCATATCGGATTATCGCGATATCTGGCGGGTAAATATGCGGAAGTGGAATCGCCGCCGCTAGCTTTGCGGGCGGACTTTCGCGAGGACCATTGCAGCCGATGGGCCCCGGCGCTGCGCAACCTGCTATGGCGGAGCCGCGCCGGGAACCCCGCGGATTTCGGTTCAGGGGACTACGCGCTGCGGGATGCCGGCTGGCTGATCTCCCGAAGCGTTTCGGAGAACGGCGTATTCGGCTTCGCCGCCAAAGGGGGGCATAACGACGAGCCGCACAACCATAACGATCTGGGCCATTTCATTATGGCGGGCGGAGGAGCCTTCTTTCTGTCCGATCTCGGCTGCGGCGAATATACGAAGGATTATTTCGGCGAAGGTCGGTACGACTACGACTGCAACGGGGCGCAGGGGCATTCCGTTCCGATCATCGACGGGAAGTATCAGCCCGCCGGCCGCAGCCGGACCGCGACTATCCTGGATCAGTCTCTTTCCGAATCGGAAGTCAGAATGTCGGCGGAGCTGTCCGCAGCCTACGAATGCAAGAGACTGGAATCATTGACGAGAACCTGGGTGTGGCGCAAGATGGCATGGCCGGAGCTTGAACTGTACGATGCTTACCGGTTTGCAGCCCCGCCGGATCGTCTGACGGAACGTTTCGTATCGCTTTTAAAGCCGATCAAATCGGAGGAAGCGGGCGTGCTGCTCCTTCGATCGGACAGAGCTCTGGGCGTGGAACTGCATTATGATGTCAGGCATCTAAGGGCCGAAGTGAGCGAGCGGCCGTTCCGCAATCATTTCGGGGAGAACGCCTTCTGGTATGCGATAGATTTCCATGTCATCGAGCCGAAGGCAAACGAGGATGTATATTTTCTCTTCAAATTCGTACACATCTAACGGAGCGGAGGAAGAAATGACAATGGCAAAAGAGCGGGCATGGGTAAACGAGGCTTGGACGCGATCGCTGGACAAGACGCTGAGAAATGCGAGGAGGATCGGCTCGAATTTTCCGCACGCAAGCATGGGCGGAGCTTATGATTTGGCCGAGCCCGAATGGTGGACCGCCGGATTCTGGCCGGGGATGCTGTGGCTTCTTTATAACGGGAGCGGCGAGGAGGAATTCAAGCGGATCGCCGGGGAATGCGAGGCCAAGCTGGATCGCGTGCTGGACGCTTACGTACGGTTGGATCATGATCTCGGGTTCATGTGGACGCTGACGAGCGTAGCGAATTTCAAACTGACCGGCAATGAAGCCTCGCGGGTCAGAGCGCTCAAGGCGGCCAATTACCTAGCCGCGCGCTTTAACCTGAAGGGCCGGTATATTCGTGCCTGGAATCCCTGGACGGAAGGAGAGCGGAATGAGGGCGTGGCCATCATCGACTGCTGCATGAATATGCCCCTATTGTTTTGGGCTTCACGCACGAGCGGAGATCCGCGTTATTCCCACATCGCCGAGGCGCATTTGGATACGGTCGTGAAGCATTTTATTCGGGAGGACGGCTCCGTCCGCCATACTGTCCGGTTTGATCCGGTGACGGGCGAAATGCTGGAAGGGCTGGCGGGGCAGGGGTATGCCCCGGAATCGGCCTGGTCTCGGGGCGCGGCTTGGGCCATTTACGGCCTGACCCTGGCCTACCATCACACCGGCAAGCGCGGTTATTTGTCCGCGGCGCAGCGGGCGGCAAACTTCTTCCTCAGCCGCTTGCCCGTAGATGATGTGCCGGCCTGGGATTTCCGCGCGCCGGAGGAGCTTCGGCAACTTCGCGACACGTCCGCCGGTTCTTGCGCGGCCAGCGGCCTTATGTTGCTGGCCGAGAAACTCGGCGGCGAAGGTGCCGACGCAGAGGCTTACTTGGCGGCCGGCGAGCGGATCCTTAAATCGCTGTACGAGGCGTACGGCGATTGGGATAACCCTGCGGAGGAAGGTCTCTTGCTCCATGGAACCAGCAATTATCCGCAGGGTACGAATGTCGATGTCCCGCTGATTTACGGCGATTACTTCTTCGTTGAAGGGCTCGCGCGCTTGAAAGACAGTGGACCGTTTTACTGGGAATAGACCGCCCGAGGCGTCAGTCAACCAAAAAAGAGGAGAGGGCGTGGCATCCATGGAGGGCATTTTAAAGTCGATCGATCGCAATCCGCTGGAGAGCAAACAGCATCTTCGCGAAGCTTTGCGGCAACTGGTAAGGCCGCTGAAGCCGCTGTACGAGGCGGGCGGAAGCCGGCTGCCGATCAAAGGCAGCCATGCCGGATACGGGGAGAGCATTGCCGGAATGGAAGGATTCTCCCGCATTCTATGGGGGATCGTCCCGGATTTGGCGGGAGGCGGGACGGATGAATTATGGGAAGATTGCTTGCGGGGGATTATCAGCGGAACCGATCCGGAACATAAACAATACTGGGGCGATGTAGCGGATTATGACCAGCGGCTGGTGGAGATGGCCGTTCTCGGCATGGCGCTGTGCATGATTCCGGAACGGATCTGGGAGCCGTTCGGCGAGAAGGAGCGCCGTAATTTGTACAACTGGCTGAACTTGATCAATGCCCATCCTTGCCATGATTGCAACTGGCTCTTTTTTCATGTCATGGTCAATATGGGCTTCTACAAGACGGGACAACCGTACGACAAGGTTCAGATGGAGAAGAACCTGCAGCGCATCGAGGAATTTTATCTTGGGCGGGGCTGGTACAGCGATGGGGTTGGCGGACATAGCGATTACTATGTGCCGTTTGCGATTCAGTACTACGGTCTGATTTATTCCAAGCTGATGGAAAAGGAAGACCCCGAACGCTGCGGGCGCTTCAAGGAACGCGCCAAACAATTCGCTGGTGACTTCATTCATTGGTTTTCGCCGGACGGTTCTTCACTGGCATACGGGCGCAGCATGACGTACCGGTTTGCCCAGTCGGCCTTCTGGAGCGCATTCGCTTATGCGGAAGCCTACACCGATGTTTTCACTCCCGGCGTGGTAAAAGGACTTATCATGCGCAACCTGCGCTGGTGGTTCAAGCAGCCGATCTTTGACGCGGGGGGCATCCTTACGGTCGGGTATGCGTACCCGAATCTGGTGATGGCGGAAAACTACAATTCACCGGGGTCTCCGTATTGGGCGCTGAAAACGTTTCTTGTGCTGGCTTTGGGGGATCGGGACCGGTTCTGGAATGAGCCTGAACTGGAGTTGCCGCAGCTCCCTGCCTTGTCCGTTCAACCTGAGCCGCATCTGGTGCTCTGCCGCCAAGAAAGTACCGGGCATGTCACGGCCTTTAATGCCGGTCATTTGTCGACAAATGAGCACACCCATACCTCGGCCAAATACGAAAAGTTTGCTTATTCTTCGGCATTCGGCTTCAGCGTGCCCCGGGCGGAGTGGGGACTCGGCCAGGCGGCGATGGATTCGACGCTCGGGCTAAGCGAGCGGGACAATTTGTACCGCGTCCGTAGAGTGAATAAGGAAACTTGGATTCGCGGCCGCGTCTTATATGCGAAATGGCTCCCCTGGTCCAACGTGGAGGTGGAGACGTGGATCGTGGCCGGCTTGCCGTGGCATGTCCTGATTCACCGGATTCAGACTGGCCGCAGTCTGGATGCCGCAGAAGGCGGGTTTGCGCTCGGATTGCTGGACGAGGAGACCGTCACGGCGGACGGCCTCGGCATTTCCGCCGTAAATGCGGCGGGGAGTTCGGGAATATACGGGCTTCTGGGTTATACCGGGACGCTGGCGGTTTATCCCAATGCCGATACGAATCTGCTGCATCCCCGCACGGTTCTCCCGACGCTGACGGCATCGCTCGAGCCCGGAACCCATTTGCTGGCGGCTGCCGTTTATGGACAGCCCGGAACCGCCAAGACGCCGGAGCTCGAAGAGGCGCTGATCGAGCTGGGCGTTACCGTCGGGAATGACGGGTTGTCGATCAAATGGGAAGATGGAGAATCGTTGGGCAAAGACGTAATCCATTTACGGCGCTGATTTCCCTTTATCTATAGCGATGTTTTGCCGCATAACCAAGGCAACCCCCGGTTCTCTGGAACCGGGGGTTGCTGGCTTTTACTGGAAATGATTCGTTTGATCCGGGAGCACTGGTCGGTTCATTGATTACCCGGATCAGGCAAACGAAGAAGAGCAAAAAGTCCTGCTGAATTGACCGAATCCAATCGTTGCGGC
Organism: Paenibacillus haidiansis; assembly: GCF_036553665.1. Lineage (NCBI taxonomy): Bacteria > Bacillati > Bacillota > Bacilli > Caryophanales > Paenibacillaceae > Paenibacillus > Paenibacillus haidiansis. The sequence continues at coordinate 46,552 of NZ_JAZHPZ010000015.1, forward strand.
TCATTTTTAGATCCATCGGTTCAAATTTTAAATTAAATCTAATAAAACCTATGATGGATTGTCGATAAATAAATGTTGAAAGGAAAGTGAAGGAGGAACTAAATGGGCGGGTTTTTGAGCGAACAATCCGTTGATATATATAAATCCATTCTTAATTACAATTCGGACGCGATTTTTATTCTTTCCACCGAGGGGAGAATAATGGATGCAAATCAAGGATTGACAAAAATATTGGGATATTTGAAAGAGGAAATCCTGGGTTTGCCTTATGCAAATTTGATCCTTCCCGATCAGATAGAAAAAGTAAATCAGTATTTTACTAAAGTGTTGCAGGGAATTTCGTACGATTATATAGCCGAAGCTATCGCCAAAAGCGGGGAGCAGGTATCTCTGCATGTAAAAAACGTACCTTTGCTTGGAGATGGGGAGGTCGTCGGTGTTTTCGGCATCGCCGTTGATGTTACAGAACAGCAGCAGTTGGAAAGGGCCCTCAAAGAAAGCGAGGAGCGCTACCGCCTCCTAGCGGAAAATTCGCTGGATCTGATCCAACTGGTCAACCTGGACGGAATCGTCACCTTTGCTTCCCCGTCCCACAAGATGGTTCTGGGCTACGGGCCGGAAGAGTACATCGGGAAATGGGTGTTCCACAGGCCGGATGAAGGGGTCGACACGGAGTTTCAGCTCATTTTTTTCGATATGGTCGTATCCCAAAGGCCGTTTACATATGAGATTGCCCGCCGGCACAAAGAAGGACATTCCGTGTGGGTGGAGCTCAAAGGGACGCCGATGTTCGACGAAGAGGGCCATTTTAATAATATGATGCTGGTCGGCCGTGAAGTCACCGAACGCAAAAACTATCAAAACCGGCTTGAGCAATTAAGTTATCACGACACATTGACCGGGGCTCCGAACCGCAGACTGTTCAGCGTCAACATCGAGCGGATATTGCGAGAGGACGATTCGTCGTTGCAAAAGCTTGCCGTCATGTTTTTGGATCTGGACAAATTCAAGCAAATCAACGACTCGTTGGGACACGACGCCGGGGATGAGCTTCTTCAACAATTCGTAAAACGGGTCAAAGAATGCCTAAGAGAATCCGATATTCTGGCCAGAATCGGCGGGGACGAATTCGTCGTTGCTTTGCCGGAATTGGATGAAGCGGGACAAGCCGTGACAATTGCGCAGGAAATCCTTCATTCGCTGCGCAGGCCATGGATTCTGTCCGATCATGAGGTCGTAACGACCTCCAGCATCGGCATCGCTTATTACGAGCAAGGCGACCGGGAAAAGGAATTGATTCAAAAGGCCGATACCGCGCTTTATCAAGCAAAGTCCGCAGGGAAAAACACATACCGGGTTTATAATTCGACCTAGTTTCGTTATGAGAGCCGGAATTTCGCCGCCGCTGCCGGTGCGCGGGTATTGCATCGCCCTGGGTTGGGGAGAATATAACGGAAAAATCACCAGTTACTTCGAGGAGGAATTCCGTAAATGACCCAATTACAAAACAAAGTGGCGATCGTAACCGGCGGGGCTTCGGGCATCGGGCTGGCTACGGTGGAGGCGTTTATCGCCAAAGGCGCCAAGGTGGTTATCGCCGACTATAACGAGCAAGCGGGAAAAGCGAAGGAGCAGGAGCTGCAAGGCAAGGGGGACGTGACGTTCATCCTGGTCAATGTCGCGGATGAGAAATCGGTCGAAAGCCTTGTTGCTGAAACGGTCAAAAAATACGGCAAGCTGGACATTATCGTCAACAATGCAGGGGTCGGCATTTTGTCCGCTACGCATGAACTTTCTTTTGAAGACTACAACAAAGTAATTACGATCAATCAGAACGGGGTATTTTACGGTGCCAAATATGCGATCCGCGAAATGCTGAAAACGGGCGGCGGCTCCATTGTCAACACGGCGTCTATTCTGGGGCATGTCGGGGAGGCCGGCGCTTTCGCGTATAATGCATCCAAAGGCGCCGTGAATCTCATGACCAAATCGCTGGCCCTGGAATATGCCGACAAAAATATCCGGGTCAACGCCATCTGCCCGGGGTATGTCGAGTCGGGGATGGTGAACAAGGAAGCGCTGGGCGACTTCTATGACGGACTCGTTGCAAGGCATCCGATCGGCAGACTCGGCAAGCCGGAGGAGATCGCGCATGCGATCGTGTTCTTGTGCGAGAATGATTTCACGACAGGGACCTCGTTATTGGTCGACGGGGGCTATACGGCGCAATAAATCAAACGACTTCTTCGCTGTCCGAAAGATTGGAACGGAACCGGTAAATTCGCGGGTTCGTTTCAGTCTTTTCTTTTTGTTGTGATAATATGGTTAGTAAATCGGAGGAGGAATCGCTAATGACGAACGAATTCAAACGGGCTTTAATCAACATCGATTATACGCATGATTTTGTCGCGGCGGACGGCGCTTTAACCTGCGGGGAACCCGGGCAGGCGATCGAAGAGGACATCGTGCGGATCACGCGGGAATTTATTCAAAACGGCGAGTATGTCGTTTTTGCCGTCGACCTGCACAAGATGGGGGATACCCTCCACCCCGAAACGAAATTGTTCCCGCCCCACAATATTGAAGGAACGGAAGGGCGCCGGTTGTACGGCGCATTGGAGGGATTATATCAGGCGCACAGCACGGAAGCGAATGTCTATTGGATGGACAAAACGCGGTACAGCGCCTTTGCCGGAACCGATCTGGAGCTTCAGCTCCGCGCAAGGGGAATCACCGAGCTGCATCTCGTCGGCGTATGCACGGATATCTGCGTGCTGCATACGGCGGTGGACGCCTACAATAAAGGCTTCAGCCTGGTAATTCATGAAGGAGCGGTGGCAAGCTTTGACCAGGAAGGTCATGCTTGGGCCCTGAGGCATTTCAAAGGTTCGCTCGGGGCGACGGTCCGCTAGAGTTTAAGCGGTACTGCCGCGGGGACAGGCCCATTTCTTTCTTAAACATTTTGGAAAAGAGCAGCGGGTCCTCATAGCCGACCGATCTGGCGATATCGCCGATCGACAGCAGGCTGTTGCCCATAAGCCGGCACGCTTTGTTCATACGGAAGCGGATCAGGTATTCCTGTATGCTGGAGCCGGTCCGCGCTTTGAATACCGCGCAGAGGTAGCTGCGGTCCAGGCCGACGAAATCGGCGATCTGGGCGATACTGATTTTATTCGCGTAATTCGTAACGATAAAATCGGTTACCTTCTGCACATACATATCATGCCGGCCGCCTTTCGGAGATGCGAAGGGTTCGGCCGGATTTTTTTCGGCCATGTGGGAGAACAGTGTGTAGAGCAGGGCCGTCAGCTTCAAATCGCGGCCGTTCCGCATCTCTCTCGATTCATGCATTTGCCGGATGCAGCTCTCGACCAGCATCGGGCTGATGCCGTCCAGAATGGGCGAATCCATCGTCAGCCCCGCTTCGCGCAGATGATTCTCCGCCAGGATCCCTTGGAAGCCGGCCCAGCCGTATTTCCAGGGATCTTCGGGATCGGCCCGGTAGTAAGTGACAACCCCGGGGGAGATCAGGAAGGCTTGTCCTTGTTCCAGCCGGTAGACGCGGCTTCCCGTTTCGAAGATGCCCCGGCCCGAAAGAATGAAATGAATGAGATAATGGTCCCTTACGGCCGGCCCGTAATCGTGCAGAGGCGCGCACTGCTCCATACCGTATTGGGTAATGTGCAGATCCCGAAACGCCGGATTCCCGGCTAAATATTCAATCATTATTCTTAACCCTCCGCTGATTAGTAAAACCCCATTATCAAGTACGGTAACATATTATTGCGGAAAAATCCTTGATAAATTCCAAGTTATCAATCATTATGACATATTTATATAGTGCCGTTCCATTTACTGCGGTAGCTCGGGGATTTAATATGAAAGAAAGCGCTATTAAAACTGATTTTTGAAAAAGGGGATTTACGCAATGACCATTCGTTACTATGAAGCCGAGGGAATATTTCATCTTCAATCGGAGCATATGAGTTACATCTTGCAAATTGTCAACGGTTACCCAGCCCATGCCTATTGGGGGAAAAAGCTGCGCATGGAAGAGCATCCGCAGAGCCTGATCAATCTCGGAGGCAGTCTTTGGCTGGACCGGCTGCCGCAGGAATACCCGCAATACGGCTCCGGGGATTTCCGCCATCCGGCGTACCAGGTCCGGCTTGCGGACGGGTCGAGAATCACGGAGCTGGTGTACCAGGGGCACCGGATTTTCAGCGGGAAACAGGCGCTGGAAGGGCTGCCCGCGGTATATACGGAAAGCGAAGACGAAGCGGAAACGCTGGAGCTTACGCTCAAGGATGCGTACAGCGGGCTGGTCGTGAAGCTGAGCTACAGCGTATTCCGGGATTCCGACGCGGTGGCGCGGTCGGTCCGGTTCGAGAATCAAGGCGAAGGCACGCTGCAGCTCTTGCGGGCGCTTAGCGCGAGCGTGGATTTGCCCCGCTCGGATTATGAAATGATCTATCTGGCCGGAGCCTGGTCGCGGGAAGCGCATATCCAGCGCCGTCCGCTCGGCCCCGGCGGGACGATGATCGAGAGCCGCCGCGGCGCGAGCAGCCATCAGCTGAATCCGTTCGTCGCCCTGGCGACGCCGGGAACGGATGAGAATCAAGGCGAAGTTTACGGCCTTAGCTTTGTATACAGCGGCAACTTCGCCGCCGAAGCGGAAGTGGACTCCTTCGGGTCGACCCGGCTCTCCATCGGGCTGAATCCGTTCGATTTCACCTGGGTGCTTGCGCCCGGGGAGACGTTCCAGACGCCGGAGGCCGTGATGGTGTATTCGGCAAGCGGGCTTGGTGAGATGTCGCGGACATATCACCGCCTGTACCGCACGCGGCTGTGCCGCGGGGTTCACCGCGACCGCGAGCGGCCGATCCTGGTCAACAATTGGGAAGGCACGTATTTCGACTTCACGACGGACAAAATCGAGGAGATCGCCAAGGCCGGGGCGGAGCTGGGTATCGAGCTTATGGTTCTTGACGACGGATGGTTCGGCAAGCGGGACAATGACCGCTCTTCCCTCGGCGACTGGACTCCCGACTTGCGGAAATTGCCGGGCGGGCTGAAGGATTTGGCCGACCGGGTCCGGGCGCTGGACATGAAGTTCGGCCTGTGGGTCGAACCGGAGATGATTTCGCCGGACAGCGATTTGTACCGGGCCCATCCCGACTGGTGCATCCATGTGGAAGGGCGGCGCAGAACGGAACAGAGATGGCAGCTTGTGCTGGACTATTCACGGGCCGAGGTGCGCGATTATATATTCGACACGCTGAGTGGAATATTCGGTACAGTGCCGATTTCCTATATCAAATGGGATATGAACCGCTTCCTGACGGAAGTCGGCTCGGCGGCGGCCGGGCCGGAGCATCAGTCGGAAATCGCCCACCGTCATATCCTCGGCCTGTACGAACTGCTTGAGCGGCTGGTGACCGCCTTCCCGGACATTCTGTTCGAGAGCTGCTCCAGCGGCGGCGGCCGGTTCGATCCCGGGATGCTCTATTACATGCCGCAAACTTGGACCAGCGACGATACCGATGCGGTGGAACGCCTGAAAATCCAGTACGGAACCAGCCTCGTCTATCCGGTCAGCACGATCGGCGCGCATGTGTCCGCAGTGCCGAACCATCAGGTGCACCGGATGACTCCGCTGAAAATGCGCGGCGATGTGGCGATGTCCGGCAATTTCGGCTATGAGCTGGATTTGACCAAGTTCACGGAGGAAGAGAAGGAAATCGTCAAAGCGCAGGTGAAGATGTACAAAGAGATCCGCTCGCTGGTGCAGCAGGGCGATTTGTACCGGCTGCTCAGCCCGTTTGAAGGCAACGAATCGGCCTGGATGTTCGTCTCGGCGGACGGCAAGGAAGCGCTCGCCTTCTATTTCCGGGTGCTTGCCGAGCCGCATGCGGCGGAGAAGCGGCTGAAATTTAACGGCCTGAATCCGGACTTCGATTATCGCGTGGAAGGCCCGGATATGGATAGCGGCAGTGCCGGCTCCGGCTCCGTATGGTCCGGCGACCGCCTGATGCAGCACGGTCTGGTCGTCCCCGAGCTCAAAGGCGATTATGCCAGCACGTCGTTCAGATTGACGGCGGTTCAGCGATAAAACTTGGCGGGCTTCAACGGTAGGATAGTCATTGCCATGATGAACTAGCTGTATTTCCTACAGTTATTTTTCTCGATAATCATAGTTACAGAAAATTAAATGGATAACCTGCAGTTATTTCCGCCTGTTCCGGACAAAAGGGACGCAAAGCCGGAAATTAGCTGCAGGTTTTCCCGTTATTTCGGTAAAGAGGCGCCTGAGCACCAAAATAACTGTAGATTATGCAGTTAGTTATGCGGCTTCCCGCGCTTGAACGATGGACCAGTGCAGTACCTACCCTTTGCACACCTTCTTCTTTTTTCGCTTTGTCCCGCATAACTTGTATAGAAGCTCCGCCGCGGACAGGGCAGGGGGGATGAAGCGATGCGGTTCAGAAGGGGATTTCGCAGCCGCAGAAGGAGATGGCAGATCAGACGGAGAGGAACGATAAGCAGGCGGAAATTATGGTTTATCGCCCTGATTATCGTATTTATTGCAGTCTTTCAGTTTTTTCAATATGTGGAGCGCCATATGAGAGAGCCGATTATGCATCTGGCGAAGATTCGGGTCAAGCAGATCGCTACGGAATCGATCAATGAGGCGATCACCTCCCAGGTGGCCAACGAACAGCAGGTCGGAAACCTGATTGACTGGAAAACCGACGATAACGGGAAAATCACGGGTTTTATGCTCAATTATTCGGCGCATATGCGAATTACTTCCGATACGATCCATACGGTCAGATCTACGCTCGACGAGGTTTCCCGGCTGTCGGAGCATATCCCGCTCGGCCAGGCGCTCGGCAGCCCGATTATCGCCTCCTTCGGTCCGGAAATTCCTATAAAGATCGAGCCTAAAGGCGATGTGAAGGTCGATCTGAACACGCGAAGACAGGATGCGGGAATCAACAATATTCTGGTCGAGGTTTATTTGCGCGTGCGGACGGAACTGGCCGTCGTCGTGCCTTTTGATATGGAGCCGCAGGCCGTGGAGACGGAAATTCCCGTTTCGTATCTGCTGGTCGTCGGCGATGTTCCGATGTATTATTACGACAGCAAAGGCAATCCGGTCGGGGAACAGGCCGGCGCGCCCAATATCGCGCTGCCCCCGGTGTCCGGAACGGCGGAACCATCCGAAGCAGAAACAACGGAACAAGGCCGAAATGGAGCCTCCGGGGAAGAGGAACACGGGCAGGAACCGGATACGGAGCCGACCGGCAAACCGGCGGAATGAATACGGCCGCTCACGAAGTGCTTTGCTTGCGCTTCGGGAGCGGCCTTGTCTTCATAAACGATCACTGTTTCTTTCCGTGGTCCGCCTGTTCCCACTGTTTGAGCAGGGGATACGGATCAAAAGCCCATTCCGCCGCTCCGGTATCCCGGTAAATGCCGTAGTGCAGGTGGGGCGGAAATCTGCCCTGCGTTCCGGGCGGGCCGTATCCGCTGCTGCCGACCCAGCCGATCGTTTTGCCCGGCTCGATGGTATCGCCGATTTCGATGTTTTTCGCGTAGCCTTGCAGGTGCGCGTAATAATGGTAGCGGTTGTTCAAATCGCGGATGCCGATGCGCCAGCCGCCGTACGGATTCCAGCCTTTCGTTTCAACAATGCCGTAGCAAACGCTGCGGACGGGAACGCCATAGGAGGCGAAGATGTCCGTTCCCTCGTGGGTCCGCAGACCGCCCCACCCGCGCCGGTCGCCCCAAGTGTCGCGGTAAGTGTATGTACTGCTTACGGGCAGCGGAAAAGCGTTCTCCAAGAGATCGACCTTGCCGTAGGTTTTGTAGATTTTCGCAAACTGGCGGATTCGCGTCACGGCGGAATCGTTCTGATAATACCGCCACAGGGCGATTCGGAAATCCTCTTCTTCGTAACCGAAACTGCCGATATACGACGCAAGTGTAAACAGCGCATCCCGGTCGTTGTCGGGATCGGCCGCGCCGTCGGCGGTGGCGTCTTTGCCGAGGCCGCCGAACAGCCCGATCGTCGCCGGAACCGTATCGGCGGGATTGGGGTTCAGCGGGCCAGCCCAGACAGCCTCCTTGAAGTTTAGGCCGATGAGCCGCTTCTTGGTCTTTTCCGCTTTTTTTCGCGGAGTGACCGTCCGTTCATATTGATCCACCGCAGCGAGCCAATACCACGGAATCTGCGTAAGCATCCCCGTTTCCCGGTACAGGCTGTACCGCTGTTCGTGTATGCTTTTGCCCGAGGATGACACCGGAGTTCTCGGGGCCCGGGCGCTAGCCGCGCCGAAGCCGGGAACCGTCGTCAGCGAAGCGAGCGCGATGATGCTGATAAGGCAGTGTACGACTTTCCTCCCGGATATGCCAAAAGATCTCAAGGTTAAGCTCTCCTTCCTTCGGTTGGGATGGCTGTCCCTTAGGTTGAGACAAATTCTGTGTTTTTATTCCATTTTTAGAATCGATTTCATCCGGATAAGTTAGTGCTTATAAATTTTAAATTTGACTTATAAAGTAGGTATTTCCAGACCATTCATGGTATAATAAATGGCGCTATAGCTTATTCCACGAGAAGGAAGGTTTCGGACTTGTCAAAACCCGTTAGCGAACCTAAACCGGACTGGATTCGAATTAAGCTGACCACCGGAGACAATTATCAGGACATCAAAAATATGATGCGCTCCAAAACGCTCCATACCGTTTGCGAAGAAGCGCGCTGCCCGAATATATATGAATGTTGGGCCAACCGTACCGCCACTTTTATGATTTTGGGCGAAACCTGCACCCGGGCTTGCCGCTTTTGCGCGGTGAATACCGGCATGCCGACCGAATTGGATCTCGAAGAACCGAACCGGGTAGCCGAGGCCGCCGTCAAGATGAACCTGAACCACTGCGTCGTCACCAGCGTGGCCCGGGATGATCTACAGGACGGAGGCGCCGCAATTTTCGCGGCGACGATTTCGGCGCTACGTTCCCGTTTGCCGCTGTGTTCGGTGGAAGTATTGATTCCCGATTTCCTCGGCAATGAAGATTCGCTGCGGATTGTGATGGAAGCGAAACCGGATATCTTGAATCACAATATCGAAACCGTCGAACGCCTGTCCGACCGGGTCCGGGCGAAGGCCAAATACCGCCGTTCCCTGGAACTCTTGTACCGGGCCAAGGCGATGAAGCCGGATATTCCTACCAAATCGAGCATCATGCTCGGAGTAGGAGAAGAATGGGAAGAAATTTTGCAGGCCATGGACGATCTCCGCGCGGTGGATTGCGATATTTTGACGATCGGTCAATATTTGCAGCCTTCGCCGCAGCATTTGCGCGTGGAGAAATACTATACACCGGAACAATTTGCGGAGCTCAAAGCCGAAGGCCTGAAGCGCGGCTTCAGCCACGTCGAGTCGGGGCCGCTGGTCCGCAGTTCGTACCATGCCCATGAGCAGGTCAAATCGGCAAAAAGACATAAAGACGGCATCACCGCTTCAACATAGCGGCCAAGGAGGTTGGGTCATTGATTCAAATCGGAAACAGAACGTACGAGCTGATTCAAAACTATAAGGATGCCTGGGATCCCGAGGCATTTAAGCAGAGATACAGCGAGGTGCTGGACCGGTACGACTATATTATCGGAGATTGGGGATACGAGAAGCTGCGGCTCAAGGGCTTTCTGCGCGACAATCATCCGAAGGCGAACCGGGATACGGCTTACTCCGGCATTACGGATTACATTAACGAATACTGTAATTTCGGATGCAAATACTTTGTTTTGCAAAAGGTGAAAGAAAATCATAAAGAACATCATAGAGAGCACGGCAAAGAACATCATGGCCACGCCAAACATGCCGGCGAAGAAAAAACGGTTCCCGAATCTTGATCGGGAACCGTTTTTTGAATAATGGCCTTCCGGATTACCGGATATGGTATAAGTGCTGAATGCTATGCTACCGGGTCAAGGTAATGGTTCCTTGATTGTAGCTCCATTTCAATTCAGGGAATTTCTTCTGGAATTCGTGCATTTCGACATATGCTTCGCCGTCTACGAGCTTGACCGTATTGGCCGCGATCGTAAAGCCTCCCTGAACGCCGCTGCTGTTCGTTATAGTCAGCTTCTGGTTCGAGGATGTCCAGGTGGTGTCCGCTTTGATCATGGCGGCGAGAATGCGGGAAGGTACATATACATTGTTACCGCTTTGGAACGTATCGACGTATCCGCTGAAAGCGACTCCGTTGAGGCTTAAGGAAGCGGCGCTTCCCTTCAGTTCCATGCTGCGCGCACCCGCTTTGTACAAGCCGGTAATCAGCTGGGCCGTAGGATTGTTGATCACTTCGATATCCGGCTTCAAGCCGACATGGTTGAAGTCGATCATGTTCGGCGTCAGGTAGCGCAACACCGTGAGCTTCAACGAGCTGCCGTTGGAGAGCGTGAACACATTTTGAATCCGGGCCTTGCCGTAGGTTTGCGCGCCTACGACCGTGGCGATCCCGTTGTCATGCAGGGCGCCGGTCAAAATCTCGGAGGCGCTTGCCGTCAGCTCGTTGGTCAGGATGACGACCGGCATGCCGATGTCCTGTCCGTCGGAAACGGTCACCGCCTCCAGCTCCCCGCTTTGGTCCGCAGTATACATCAGAGTGCCGCTTTCCATAAAATACGAGGCGATATTTGCTGCTACATCCACGTACCCGCCCAGATTATCCCTGAGATCGAGCACGAGCGATCTCATCCCTTGACCGCGAAGCTTGTCCAATTCGAGAGCAAACTCCATATCCGCCGTATCGGAGAAGGAAGATATCGCGATGTAGCCGATCCGCCCCGAGGAGAAATAGCTTCCCGTGACCGCAGGCAGGGAGAAGTGGGCGCGCTCGACGGGGATCGTCATGCTGCTGCCGCCGCGGGTGATATTTAATGTCACCTTCGTGTGTTCCTCACCCTGAATTTTAAGAATGTCCTCGCCGCTTACTACCGGGTCGCCGTCCACTTTGGCGATGATATCGCCCTTTTTCAGTCCGGCGGCGCTTGCCGGCGAATCCGGAAGGACATCGGTAACATACAGTTTGTTGCCCGTAAATCGAAGGGTTACGCCGATGCCGACATATTCCTGGTTGACGCCGTCCTCGAAATCCTTCAATTCCTCGGCGGTATAATAGTCGCTGTATGGATCGTCGAGCGAGTATACCATTCCGCGAATCGCATTTTCCAGAAACACATCTTTCTCTACACCTTCGATATTATACATCTCCAAATAATCGAGCACTTCCTGAAACGCCTGCAGCTCGGAAGCTTGCTGCGTCAATTCGGCGCCGGCATTGCTTTCCGCCGCTCTCGCCGCGTCCGGCTGGAGAAGCAGCGGGAAGGCGAGCAGCGGGACGAGTGCTTTTTTGCACAATTTGCTTAATTTCATCATAGCTGGTCCTCTTCTTTATTTAGTTTAGCCCTTTTAGTACATAGCCCCATCACATCTAACCCAAGAAGGCGTTGCGGACCCGGTTCCAGAAAGGGAAAGGCCGGTACCGGACAAAGCTGATTTTCTGCACGGCTACCTGACAGCGGACCGAAATGAGGTCATCCACGGGCAGATTAAGATGATCGATCGTAAGCATCAAATTTTGTTCTTTTCTGGAATAGATATCGCAGTGATGATGCTTCGGCAGTACCAGGGACGAGCCCATCGTCCGGAACACGCGATTGTTGATCGAAGCGATTTCCGAGATTTGCAGCGCCTCGATCGAAGGGTGGATCATGGCTCCGCCCAGGCTTTTGTTGTAGGCCGTACTGCCGGATGGAGTGGATACGCAAATGCCGTCGCCGCGGAACATTTCAAATAAATGATCATTGATGTCAACTTGAGCCACGACCGTTCCGTCAACGCTTTTGAGCGTAAACTCATTCAGGCAAACATAGGACGAGGTGCCCGATTTTTTGCGGATTTCCAGATCGACGAGCGGGTAGCGGACAATTCGCGGCTTCAATGTTCCTTCATCATTATGTCTGCACATCATTTGGATCAATTCCGGAATTTCATCCGCCCGCCAATCGGCATAGAAGCCGAGGTGGCCCGTATGCACGCCGACGAACGCGATCGACGGGATCCGGTCGATAAAGCTGTGGAAGGCATGAAGCATCGTGCCGTCTCCGCCGATGGATACGACGATATCCGGGGATTCGGCATCAAGCTGCAGCCCCTGCTCGGCCGCAAGTTTGTGGAAGGATTCGCTTAAATCAACGGACAGTTGATCTCCGCGGTCCAGAACGTAGTATCTCAAGATGACAGGCTCCTTTATTTTTCCTTTATGTAACGATCATAATCAATTCTGAAACAGAACACAATGTTTCATTTTTCAGTCTTTTTCTTTATATAAACGACGATCCGATGAATGATTACGGCAAGCAGCGATAAAATAACCAGTGATGCGGCAATGATCAGAAACAGGGTGAACATGCCGGGAACCGCGCCCCATCCCCGATGGGATCCAATCTCCAGAGCTTCCGGAACAAAAGCGGGCACCGATCCCATTAGCGGCCGCCACAGCAGCAGCAGAATGATGGAGGATAAAAAAGCGTGAATGATTCGCGCAATCAAAAAGGGAAAATAACGCAGGTCCGCTCCGTTTAGGATGCTGGCGACCTGGGCGTGGACCGACAGTCCTCCCCAAGACAGGATGAAGGCCGCTGCGGCGGCCTTGAACATCAGCGGCACCCCTTGCGGGGCGGCTGACGCTTTGGCGCCGAGCGTCACTTCAAAGAGGCCGCCGACCAGTGAATCGGCGAGCTCGGGAGGCAGCGCCAGAGCCGGCAGCAAGAGGCGGACTCCGCTATGCAGAACGTCTATGACCCGGGAAGCCGTCAGCACTTCCAGCATTACGGAGAAGAACACGACCAGCCCGCCGACGACGGTCATAAGCTTCAGCGAGGAGGCGATCGCCTGGCCGAGCAGCTCGCCGAGCCCGCGCCCGTCCAGCATGCGGGCTTCATGCATCGCCTTGACCGCCGCCCGCAGGCTGAACCGAGGGGCGGCCTCAGGCCCCGGGCAGGGCGCGGAATCCGGGGCGCCTGTCTCCGCGGTGGAAGGTGCGGCTTTGGCGCCGTAAAAGCGCATCAGAACGCCGACGAGCAGAGCGCTGCCGTAATGGGCGACGGCCAGTGCGCCGGCGAGCTTGGGATTGCCGAAGAAGCCGACGGACACGGCGCCGATCAGAAAGATCGGATCCGACGAGGTCGTGAAGGCGACCAGGCGCTCGCCCTCCTCGCGGCTCACGAGCCGCTCTTCTCTAAGCTTGGTCGTCAGCTTGGCGCTGACGGGATATCCGGAGGCGAAGCCCATAGCCATGACGAAGCCGCCGCTTCCCGGGATGCGGAACAGCGGTTTCATCAACGGATCAAGCAGCTTGCCGAGAAAATGTACGATCCCGAAGCCGAGCATGACTTCGGAGATGACGAAGAACGGAAACAGGGACGGGAACAGCACGTCCCACCAGATGGCGAGCCCTCTGACGCCGGCTTCCCAAGAGGCCCGGGGGAACCGCAGCATGAGGACCGCCAATGCCAATATGGCGATGACAAGCACAAATGTGCTTGAGCGATGTTTCGGATTCATAGCAGCGCCTCCACAAGGATCATAATGAAGTGTATGAATCGAAAGGGACAAACAGCACAAAAAAACAAAGAAAGCGGTTACAAATGGGGCTGTATTTTTCGCTTCTATATGATAAAATAGAACTACAAAATCGCTAACGGATGGAGTGTTGAAAATGAGTATTGTCGCCGGTGTTCTCGTATGCGCCTTCGTGTACGTCATTCGCGCTTCTCTCGTCCATTCCGGTGAAGAGGATTGGCGCAGCTATTGAATATCCCTCACTGCAAGAGGTTACCTGATACATGAAAGCCCCGTTTCGGGGCTTTTATTTTTTTGCCGTGTTTCTGGTATAATTCTGGTATAATAAGGTACAGTTGCAATCCGATTTGAACTACAACTTGAGAAAGATGGAGATGACCTGTGAATCCAAGCTTAAGCGTGTACGACAATTTGGGTGGAGCCACGGCGATTCGGCGTCTGGTGGAAGCCTTTTATCCGAAGGTTCAGGCTCATCCGCTGCTCGGCCCGCTGTTTCCCGAGGACATTACTCCGGTCATGGAGAAACAGTATATGTTTCTGACGCAATTTTTCGGCGGTCCCGCTTTATATTCGGAGGCGCATGGACATCCGATGATGCGGGCGCGCCATCTTCCTTTTCCGGTTACCCCGGAACGGGCGGAAGCCTGGTTAGGCTGCATGTCTGAGGCACTGGAGGAGATCGGGATCGATCTTCCGCTCCGCGAGGCTGTGCTTCAGCGTTTATCGGGCCCTGCTTTTCATTTCGTCAATACTACTGAAGAATGATTTGAACTTAATTTAGGGCGGATACGAAAGGAAGTTAGTCTAGTGGAATTGGAACCTCTATACCAGATCAAAGTGACATGCGGCAATTGCGAGCAGACCTTCTCGACTTCGCGTGTTCGGCCGAGCTTTAAACGGGCGGTGCGGACGGACACGGATTTCTGCGGATATTACCGGGCCGAGAACCCGGATTTTTATGTGGTGCGGGTGTGCCCTTACTGCGGCTTCGCCTCCACGGAAAATTTCAATCCCCGGCTCAGCGACATGCAGCGAACCAAGTTTTATGAGGGGATCGGCAGCAAATTCGTCCAGCGGGACTACGGCGGCCATCGGGACTGGGAAACCGCGCTGGAAGCGTACAAGCTCGGCTTGCTGTGCGCCCAAACGATCGGGGAAAAGGAGCGGATCGTCGCAAGCCTTCTGCAGCACATTGCCTGGCTTTACCGTTACCGGGAAAACCGCGAGCAGGAGCAGCGATTTTTAAAATTTTCCCTTGAATCTTATATTCGCGTCTACGAGCTCGAAGATTCGCAGGGAAGCGATGCCCGGCTCATGTATCTGATCGGCGAGCTTCACCGCCGGACCGGGAATTACAATGAGGCCGTTAAATGGTTCTCCCGCGTCATTAACGACAAGCGGATTATGGATGCGGCGATGATCCGGGCCTGCCGGGAGCAGTGGGCGGCCGTTCGCGAGGAAATGTTGAACGGGGGACAGGAATTGCCTGAAGAAATGCGGGGTTGAATCCAACCCCGCTGTTTCATTGCTAAGTGTTGAAAAATTAAGATTTGCGCAAAATAGTATCGGTCAGCAAATAATCGGCATCGCTGTCGAGGATCGTGACCTTGTTCCCGCAGCAGGGGAAAACGAGCAGCTTTTTTTTGCCTTCGCGGGCATTTTTTATATCCTGCGGTTTAATGGGAAGCAGAACATTATTGCTGTGGCAAAACGGGCATTCGAGCACATATACATCGCCCATAATAATATCGTAAGGCAGCGTTCTCTCGAAAGGGATCATGGGGTCTCGTCCGGCTTGGCGGTCGGTTCCCCGGCTTCTTTCTTGGCCAGCTCCGCGATTTTTTGGAGTAATATATGTTGTGGCATATGCATAAGATGCTCGATGGGCACCTTTAGTTCCGCAGCCAGTTTGATTGCCGTTTCCGGCGAGATTTGCAGCGGCATACAGATAACCTCCTAGTATTATGGAATCGAACATGTACTTATAGTTATACACTTTTATTCCGTCAGGTATCAATATGGCGGACAAGAAAGGATGAAAATAGATGGAACAATTAAAGAATCCGGCTACCCCAACCTGGGAGCTCGAATCGATTTTTCCGGGGGGCTCATCTTCGGAGGCTTTCCGGTCTTTCCTTGACCGGTTGGGAGCGGATCTCTCGGGGCTGAACGAAAGTCTGAAGCAAGCAGCGGCTCCGACGAACAGCGAAGAAACGAAAGCTTATGATAAAATCATCGCGGACTTGCAGTCGTCGGCCGCCCGGCTGATTGAAGCCGACAGCTTCGTCGGTTGTTTAACCGCGCAGGATCAGCACGACAAAAAAGCGGTGCAGCTTGCGGCCAAAGTCACCTCGCTTCGGGCGGCGTTTGAAAATGTGATGACCCTGTTTCAAAATGTGCTGCGGAAGACGGAAGATGCCGTATGGGAGGTCTGGATGGAGCGGGCCGACATCTCGCCCATCTCTTTCGTGCTGAGCGAGAAGCGCCATGCCGCTAAGGAGAAGCTGGCCCCCGAGCTGGAAAGTCTGGCCGCCGAGCTTGCCGTGGAGGGATATCATGGCTGGAGCCAGCATTATGATACGATCGTCGCCAAAGTAAGCGTTCCGTTTACCGAAGCGAACGGGGAGATCAAACAGTTGTCCGTCGGACAGGCGGCCAACAAGCTGGACGATCCGGACCGGAGCGTCCGCGACGCGGCATTCGCGAAATGGGAAGAGGCGTGGGGGAACGTTGCCGACTACTGCGCCGACACGCTGAACCGGTTGGCCGGCTTCAGACTTAAATTGTATGAAAAGCGCGGCTGGCACGATGTGTTGAAAGAACCGCTGGAGATCAACCGGATGTCGCGGCAAACCCTGGATGCAATGTGGCAAGTTATCGAAGAATCCAAGCCGATCTTCGTCTCGTATTTGGAACGTAAAGCGAAGCTGCTCGGCCTCGAGAAGCTGAATTGGAGCGATGTGGATGCTCCTCTGGGCGAAGCGACCGGCAAGATAACTTATGATCAGGCCGCCCGGGAAATCGTCAAGCAGTTCGGCAAATTCAGTCCGAAGCTGGCCGACTTTGCCGCGCAGGCGTTCAATAAGCGCTGGATTGAGGCGGAGGACCGTCCCGGCAAGCGTCCTGGCGGATTCTGTACTTCTTTGCCGGTCAGCAAGGAGACGCGGATCTTCATGACCTTTGGCGGAACCGTATCGAATATGGCGACGCTGGCGCATGAACTCGGCCATGCTTATCATCAATATTTGATGGATGAGCTGCCGCAGTTCAACCAGGATTACGCCATGAACGTTGCCGAAACGGCATCGACCTTTGCGGAAATGATCGTCGCCGACGCATTGGTGCAAAACGCGGCGAACGAGCAGGAAAAGATCAGCCTGCTGGCGGATAAAGTGCAAAGCGGTATTTCCTTCTTCATGAATATCCATGCCCGCTTCCTGTTCGAAACCCGGTTTTACGATAAGCGGAAACAAGGGATGCTGGACGCCGCGGAGCTGTGCGATTTGATGGAAGAAGCGCAACGGGAGGCATACCAAGGGGCTTTGGGAGGATACCATCCTCATTTCTGGGCCTCCAAATTGCATTTCTACATTACGGACGTTCCGTTTTACAATTTCCCGTACACTTTCGGATATATGTTCAGTACCGGAATTTACGCGCGCGCAATTCGCGAGGGTGCGGGTTTTGCCGACAAGTACGATGCGCTACTGATGGATACCGGGCGGATGACGGTCGAAGAATTGGCCGCCAAGCATTTGAACGCCGATTTGACCAAGCCGGACTTCTGGCGGGAAGCAATGTCGGTCGTGGTTGACGATGTGAAGCTGTTCCTCGATTTGACCAAATAAACCAAAAGCATAAACCTGTCCTTTGGCTGTGAAGCCGGAGGACAGTTTTTTTGTTTTCCTCTACAAAAATGACTTACCCGATTCCGATAATTAATGTCAAAGGCATAAATAAAGGAGGCATAATGTAATGAAAAAAATCTTGGCGATCGCTTTATCCTGCATCTTAGTAATGAGTTTAAGCGGTCCTGCAATGGCTAAAAACGACAAAGCCAATAAAGCGGACGCCAAAGTAGCCGAGCAGCAAGCAAAAGAAAGAGAAAAATCGGAAAAAGAAATCGAAAAGCAGCAAGAGGAAAAAGATAAGCAGATTGAAAAGGAAAAAGAAGAACGCGAAAAGGAACTGGAGAAGCAGGCAAAGGAAAAAAAGAAGCAGGAAAATAAGAATCGGAAAAATGAGGAACAGCAAGGGAAACCTACAGTAACCGAGGACACATACGGCATCGACGGACGGCAAGGCTATAAAGGCTTGCTTCGCGCCATCGAGAACGTGAAGGACAAGCCGGCAGGGGCTGTTGTCGCGGAAATTTTACTGACGAAATACGACTCCCAATTGACCGAAGAAGCGAAAGCCAAACTTGAGGCTATTATTGAAGCCGACGCCGCATTGTCCGAAGCGGCCAGTCTGCTGGATCAACAAGGGAGCGTAACCGACGCGGTTTATGTTCAAAAGGAAGCGATCCGAGCCAACAAGAAAAACCTGGATGCATACAAAAAGCTCGGAAAATATTACGAAAAGCTTGGCAAACATGGGATGAAGCTGTTCGTGAACGGGGAAGAGCAAACCCTTGAAACCGACCCTGTCGTTCAAAACGGCAGCAGTTTGATTCCATTCCGGACGATAGCAGAAGCCCTCCAAGCCGAAGTGGTCTGGAATCAAAAGAGTCATACCATCACAGTAATGAAAGACGATATTACAATCGTGCTGCAAATTGGCGGCAAGAAAGCCTATGTCAATGGCGTGGAGAAATCGCTGGACGCGCCGGCTCAAATCATCCAGAATACAACCCTTGTCCCTGCACGGTTTGTAAGCGAATCCCTGGGAGCAGAGGTGGTATGGGAACCGGAATTCCAAACGGTTGTCGTTTATGAAGACGAGGCTGCCGAATAAATCAATCCAAGGTCGGAGGAATAAATCCTTCGGCCTTTTTTGTTCCAAACGAGCATGCTTAGATCTCGTCCGGGGCGGGCAAGCTACGGAAGAAATCGCGATAAGGAGAAGAACTGCTCACTACAAAAATCGATGTGCTGAGGCTGGCATCCCGGTTTTTGAACATAGGAATAAAGTGATAATCCGCAATGTATCTTAGGGAGTGTCAAATAAATAATATTCATGACGAATATTGGAATAAAAAGGGGAAAAAGAAGTGTTTTATATAGTAATAAATAACCAATTTTGTTGTATATTGTTGAACGTCAAAAAGTAATCCCCTATAATCAGACGTAAGCCCTAGTATTAGGGGATTATAGGGGAAGGGAGGGTGAATATGCTAAATACCGAGCAGCTTTCACTCGCCAGACAAGTGGACATGGTTTTTAAAGAGTTGGAGACAGAGCTAAGCGGAATGACATCGGGCACCGTATTCATCCAAATCCGAAACAATTCGATCGGCAAATTCGGTATCCGTCATAATCCGATAGCGGGCAGGAACGGACATATGTCCGAGGAGGATAAAGGATTGTCCGCGACACAGCTGAATTCATTCCGGCACATGGCGATTGAGGCGTTGAAGTACAAACGGTACTGGACCCATGGCGAAATTAGCTATGATTTTGCGCTGCGGCAGGATACGATCATCGTTGATGCCGTCCTGGAATCCAATTATAATATGGCAAACCTGATGATCCAGCGATATCAGCGGAAGAATAAGTCCAATACATACCAAGAGATTTAAGTGTTTCCTGCATCAAAAAGACAGGCGACCTGCCGATGCAGACCGCCTGTCTCCCTATAGTTTAAATAGGGGAATGCCGATTACAGGTTCGAACGACCCGACAATTGCTGCTCCGCCAATTGTACCAGACGTTTTGTGATATAACCCCCGAGGGAGCCGGTTTCGCGGGAAGTGTAGTTCCCGTAGTAACCGTCTTGCGGGATTTGCACGCCCAATTCTTGTGCGGCTTCAAATTTCAACTGTTGCAGTGCAGCAGTTGCTTGAGGAACGACAAGGTTGTTAGAGCGGCTACCGCGGCCTTGGTTTTGACCTGCCATGTTTGTCACCTCCTTTGGCCTTTGTGATGTTAGTATGGTTTGTGAGGCCCAAAATATTCGGATGATCGTCAAACTAGAGCAGTGGTAATAATTGCATTTCTTATTTTAAAATCATGATAAAGAGCCCTACTCCGCTTTTCGGAATAGGGCTCTATCGCTTTCTACCGGCTAGGCTTCGTCCGCCGGATAGATTATATCCAGATCCACGTTCAGTTCAAGACTTTGGCCGGGCTTAAGGTCAATCAGACCGGTTTCCGAATCGGGAAGTCCTGAATTCGGGGCATCCGGCAGCCAAGTGTAAGGTTCGATGCATAGATATTCCCCGGCTTCTCCTTTGGTATAAAGTACCCAATGATTAAAGTAAGCCGGGTCGGCGGAATAATGCAGGCCGTAGCCATCGCTGCGCATCAATTCGGCCCGGACGGGCCGGTCGCCGATTTTGAACAAAGTGTCGAAATTCGTTCCCTGCAAGTTGAGGCCCTCGTTAAGGGCTTCAAGCTCTCCGAGCGGGGCAGTTCCCCCCGTAGGGATCAGTTCTTCGTCGGAAACATAAATTCCTTCCACCGGCAACTTAAGATTCCACTCCCCCGGTTCGCCGTCAATCAGGAACCAGGTGTGAAGCCCGAGCCCGAACGGGGCGGGGCGGTCGCCGAGGTGGCTTATTTTGAAGGTTTGTTTTAAGGATGAACCTTGAAGACGAAGCGTCATTTCCAATTTGAGCGGCATCGGATACTGACGCAGCCAATTCGGGTCGTCTTTCGTACTGAACTCCGTTGTGATGGCGCAGCCTTCATCGTCTTCATCAATGTCGCTGACACACCATGCCTGGGTGCGGTGAAGTCCGTGAATGTGATTATCGTTCGCCGTGTTGCGGTCGAACCGGTATTCCTCGCCGGCGTAAGTAAATTGGCCTTTACGAATCCGGCCCGGGGGAATCAACAGCGGAATGCCGAAATGATAAGGCTTTTGCAGATAAAATTCCAGATCGCCTTCCTCCGGACGGCGAAGCACATCGCGCTCCCGGATACGGTCCCATATTCTAATGACATTATTTCCAAGGCGGGGTAGCAGTGTGACTTCAAGATCGCGGCTATGTAAGATATACGTATCGTAACCGTTCCATTGCCCTTTGGTCACTTTTTTCATATCGTTGCTCCTTTTCCCACATAATAATCGTATCCCTAAGCTTGAGACTATAATAACACTTTTTCTTTGGGACGAAAAATGGATTTGACATGGCGCCTTGAGAAACTATATGATGATCCTATATTAATGGATGAATATTTGCTGAATGCGATGACAGGGACAAGTAAGCAAAAGCTCCTTTCCTGCAGAAAGCCGGTGGATGATGCGAACCGGAGGAAATCCTTTGCCGAATGGACCCTGGAGCGCCGGGCGGAACATGAGGAAGCTCTCTCTCCTTATAAGTATGCTGGCCGTCCGCCTCCACGTTACGGAGGATCAAGGCCGAGGAATGTAACGGCGAGGCGCACTTTGCCCCGCGTAAGCTCTTTCCCGGCGAATAAGGGTGGTACCACGGTCTCACGTCCCTTGCGGATGTGAGGCCTTTTTACTTTTACTTCCGGAGGCTGATAATAATGAAAAGAGTCCTTTCCGGCATCCAGCCCAGCGGCAAGCTGACGCTCGGCAATTATATCGGTGCCTTGAAAAACTTCGTTAAACTGCAGCATGATTATACATGCAATTTTATGGTGGTCGATCTTCATGCGGTGACGGTTCCGCAGGATCCCGCCGACTTGCGGGAGCAATCCGAAGCGGTGGCGGCGCTGTTCGTTGCAGCCGGCATCGACCCGGACAAAGCAAACGTGTACATGCAATCCCATGTACGGCAGCACTCCCAGTTGGGATGGCTGCTGACGACGCTGACCTCGATGGGCGAGCTCGAGCGGATGACCCAATTCAAAGACAAGGCGGCCGGCAAGGATTCCGTCGGCGCGGGCCTGTTCGTGTATCCGGCGCTGATGGCGGCCGATATCCTGATTTACAACGCCGATCTGGTCCCCGTAGGGGAAGACCAGAAACAGCATCTGGAATTGACCCGGGATTTGGCCGGACGGTTCAATCACCGCTTCGGCGATTACTTCACGCTTCCCGAACCGTACATCCCTAAAGTGGGGGCGCGGATCATGTCGCTGGACGACGCTTCGAAGAAAATGAGCAAGAGCAATCCGAATGTCGGCAGCGCGATTTACCTGCTCGATTCGCCTGACGACATCCGCAAAAAAATCAGCCGGGCCACAACCGATTCGGGGCGGGAAGTGAAATACGACCCGGCGAATAAACCGGAAGTGAGCAACCTGATTACGATCTACAGCCAATGCTCCGGCCTGTCGGTCGCCGAAATCGAGCGGCGCTATGAAGGGCAAATGTACGGACCGTTCAAGAAGGATTTGGCCGAAGTCGTGGTTGGGGAACTGGAGCCGATCCAGCGCCGTTACCGGGAAATCCGCGAATCCGGCGAAATCCGCAGCATCCTGCGGCAAGGGGCCGAGCGAGCGTCGGAAATGGCGGAGAAGACGCTTCGCGATGTTCAGCAATTGATGGGCTTTTTGCCGGAATGACGGATAAGATCAATAAAAATTAACGCTTTAGACTATCCGGGCAAGATTACTTGCTCGGATTTTTTTGTCACCAAATTGTCAAATACGCGGATTTCGATCAAATGATTGTCAAACATTTTTAGATATGGATGTGATAAAGTTAATAGTGAGGTCATAATTTTATTGATTTTTTGTGAATTTATTATATATGCAACCTCTATCTCAAATCAGGAGGTCTAAAGCACAAGTGGATAAACAATTGACTTATCAAGCGCCCGCGGACTCCGCGACGTTGTCCGTAAGACCTTCTCCTCCGGGAGAAACGGCAACGTGGAAGGATTTTGTGGCGCTGACCAAACCTGGAATATTGCGTTCCAATCTCATTGCTGTATTTGCCGGTTTCTGGGTGGCTTCCCATTGGCAGCTGCAATATGTAACCCTCATTCTAACCTTATTGGGAACCGTCCTTGTCATGGCTTCCTCCTGCGTGTTCAACAATTATTTCGACCGGGATCTCGATGCGAAGATGGCACGTACGAAAAACCGCGCATTGCCTATCGGCAAACTGTCCCCGAAAACGGTGCTTTGGTATGCCGTGATTTTGGGTGTTGTCGGGCTGTCGGTACTGTTCATCTTCTCCGGGCCGCTCGCCGGTGTTTTCGGTGCCGTCGGCATGTTCGTATATGTCGTCGTTTACACGCTCTGGCTAAAGCGGACCTCGACCTGGAGCACCTCCATCGGCGCCATTTCGGGCGCGATGCCTCCGGTGATCGGTTATGTTGCGGCATCGGGAAAAGTCGATCTCGGCGCGTTTCTGGTGTTCGCGCTGCTGTTCCTGTGGCAGCCGCCCCATTTCTGGGCGCTCGGCATCCGGCGCGTGGAGGAATACCGTGCGGCCGGCTTCCCGCTGCTGCCGGTAGTCAAAGGCATTCCAAGAACAAAGCTGCAGATGATCCCTTACCTTGTTTTGCTGATTCCCATTCCCGTTTTAATGTATGTATACAATTATACGGGCATGTGGTTTCTCGTGATCGGGGAGCTTTTGTCGGTGGCTTGGCTCTTTATGGCGCTTAAGGGCATTTCTTCAAAAGACGAAGCGGCCAACGACGCCTGGGCCAAGAAAGTATTTATTTTCTCGGTCAACTATTTGACGATCGCATTGCTTGTCATGATTTTGGATACCAAGTGGATGTAACGGAGGACGGAGGGCTTTACCATGACCCTTTTGAAAAAGTACAAATGGACCTGGATATTGCTGGCGATCTGTATCGTACTGGCGGGATACCTGCTGTGGGATACTTACGCCAAGCCGAAGCTGCCGGTGATCCGGCCGGTGGAAAACTTCAGCATGGAAAATGTGGACGGGAAAACCGTGACCCTGGAGAATACGAACGGCAAAGTGCGCCTGTTCTACTTCTTTTTCTCCAATTGTCCTGACGTATGTCCCATCACGACCTTCCGGCTGAGCCAGGTTCAGGATATCCTGAAGGAAAAGGGCCTGTTCGGCACGGACGCCTCGATCGTCTCCGTCACCTTTGATCCGGAACGGGATACTTTGGAGCAAATCAAAGCGTTCGGCGACAAATTCAAGGCGGATTATTCGGGCTGGTATTTTCTGCGGGGCGATCAGCAACAAACGATCGATCTGGCCATGAATTCGTTTAAAATATTGATCAACCAGGATCAGGACGGCAATTTCGTCCATATGGACCTGATCGGTTTGGTCGACCGCGAGGGCAATCTGCGCGAGATTTACCGGCCGGAAGTTTCGGCCGAAGAGATTGCCCGGGGGGTTGCGGACCTGGCCAAGGAATAAACACGCAGTGGATTATAACGGAAACCTAGAACGGGCTGGCCGGAGGATAAAGGATGTATTCCTCCAGGCCGGCCTTTTCCAATTGGGCGATAACGTATTCATCGGGCGTACCTTCGACGCCCGCATATCCCCGCCGGGTATAGATCTGCTCGGCATCCGGGAAAGCGTCCCGCAGCACGCCGCGGATTCTTTTGCCTGAAGGATCGTTATCCAGAAACAGAAAGACCTCGTCGTCCCGGACGCGTTTGCGGAGGTCTTCCAGCTTCAAGGTATTCAGCGTCCCGAAGGTGCAGTGAATCCGCACCTCCTCGCTAATCAGCCTGCGCAGCTTGCTGCGGTCGTTCTTGCCTTCCACAATGATGCTTACGGACAATCGGATCACCTCGGTCTTTCAAGTGCTGGAACTTTAATGAAAATGAATCAGTATTATTTAGTTTATACCGGGTGCACCGCATCATGCAAAAGGTGTGAAAGCTACAGTCAGGAAACACAAATAGAGCTGTTCCCGGGCAGCTGAGAAGCTACTTAAGGACAGCTCTATGCGCTGTTTTTTAACAGTAGAAAAACGGGGAGCGGAGGATAATTACGAGCAAAATGTACAGGACAAGGATCGCCCCTGTCGAAGTCCAAATACCTCCGACCGGCCCTGGACCATTACCGCAACCGTCAACGTGGCCCATAAGTTCACCCCACTTTCAAAACCGGGATCTTTACTACACGATATACTATGCGGGACTCCCGGCCATGCTCTGTGCGGCAGCCTACGGGTTAAAAATCTTGGCGCCTATAGATGATTCGGTCCCACGGCAGCGGGAGGAACCGGCGTGGTCGCGGATTTGCGGGGCGGAATGAACAAGAGCACGGTCATCAGCAGGAGAAACGCCAGGAAATAGGGCGAGTGGGAATTGTGCAGCATCCCCGCCGCGATCGGCCCGACAAAGGAGCCGACGGACATGGCGATCGATTGCAGCGAAAACACGGTGCCAAGGCGCTTGCCGCCGCTGAGCTCGATAAACATGGAAGCGATGGCGGGAAAGGTAACCCCTTTGGCCATGCCGAGCGCAAACAGCGATACCGGGAGCGGGATAAAGTCCAGCGCAGCCAAAGCGAAGAAGGAAAGGGCGATGCCAAGAATCCCTGCAAGCCCGCGGATATAAGGGGAAAAGCGGTTCAGGAACAGCATGGACAATGTCACCAGCGCCCCGATGCTGATGATCGAAAAATAAATTCCGGTATTCAGAATGCCGGACGTTCCGCCCGCCTGCAAAGGCAATTCAAAGAAGAGGATGCCCTGAGAGCAGGAGACGGCGAACGGAAGGACATAGAATTTAAGCGGAATAATATTCAATTTGACCGGGACCGCGGTTTTCGGTTTGCTTAAAGGAAGCAACGGTTTCGCTTTTTGCGGTTCGCGGATCATGAAAATGGCGATCACACCCGTGGCGATCAAGAGCCAGCCGAGAAACCGGAAAGCCTGGCCGTAACCGGTTTGGGCGACCAAAAACGCCCCGGCCGCGGGCGACACGACGGAGGCCAGCGTATGGACCACTCCGTGGCCGGCCATCAATTTTCCTTGCGCGACCTGATTCTGCGTCAGGGAAGCGAGCATGGCGAGACACGCCGGAGACAGGAAGGCGAGCACGAACCCGCTGATCGAGCGCAGCACGAGCAGCTGCCAGGGCGCGGTGACATAAGCCTGCAGCAGCAGGACCAGGCCTGCGCCGATCAGACTGAAGATCATGTAGCCCCGGCTGCCATGCCGGTCCACCCCTTGCCCCGCGAGCAAATTGCCGGGCAAATGAGTCAGCGCATAAATGCCCATCATCCAACCGATAAACGCGGGAGTTGCGCCGAGCGACAGCGCGAACGGCGTCAGAATCGGGTATTGGGCGTGCAGATCGAAGAAAGCGAGGAACATAAAGAAGTAAAGCCAGAAAGCTATTTTCATGATATGAGGCCTCCCAGAAAGTCCTTATGCTCTACTTGTACGTTTTAAAGGACGAACTTATTACCGCAGAAAGCGGGCGGATTGAAAATCCTGCCTTTTATAGAAAAACGGGGTTAAGCTGACACCGGCCTGGGCCATCATGTATAATGGATAAGGCGCAAGACATTGCGCGGTTGCGGGCTCCGGCCCGGCAATATCGATTTGGGAGCGTGGGTCATGTTGGATTTGGATTTTCAAGTATGGATCGAATTTCTGAAACAGAACTGGCTGGTGATCGTCGTCGCCCTGGTCGTCCTGTTCCTGATTTTGAATTTTGTGAAGACGGTGGTGAAATGGGCGCTTGTGCTCGTGATTGCCGCATTCATCATCATTTATAGCGGAATTACGCTTAAAGACATCGGGGACGCCGTTGGGGCGGTTAAAGAGCAGGCGGTCGATATCAGCAAATCGGAAGTATTGAACATGATGAAAAAAGAAGCCGCCGAGGCGAAAATGACGCGGAACGCGGACGGTACATTTACGATTACGACCCCGAACCTGGAGGTTACCGGTACCGATGGCGCGGATAAAGTGAAAGTGGTGTTTCACGGCGTCTCCTTGGGGGAATGGAAAGTAAGCGACACCCTGGAAGCATTCATCCAGGAAGCGAAGCGCAACGCTCAATAACGGGCGGTCCTTCGCGTGAGAAACAAACAGGGCATCAAGAGGAGGCTGACGGATGACGGAAAATTGGTTGCAGAGCATAGGAAACTTTAACCTTGTTTCCGCTGTGTTGTTAATAATCCTGTTGGGCTCTATCCTGCAGGGATTGTTGCGGGGAGCTTCCCGCAGCGCCGGCAGACTCGTGTCTTTATTGACCGGAGGGGTAATGACGGTGCTGGGACTGCTCGCGTCCATTCCGCTTACCCTTTGGTTGTCACCGAAGGTGCAGGAATGGCTGTCCGGGGTAGCGGCGCCGGAGCGGGAATTGTCAAGCTGGGAGCAGCTTTATTATACCTTGCTTACGGCCATCCGCGATTTCCCGCTCATGCGCTTTGCGGTGCTGTTCATGCTAGGATACTGGCTGATCCGAACCGTGCTCGGCCTGGTCTCGGCCTTTGCCTTCGGCGGCGGCTCGCTGCTCGGCCGGCTGGCCTTCGGCGGTGAGCGGCCGGCCACCCTGCTGAGCCGGCTTACAGGAGCGGCAATCGGCGGCATTATCGGCGCCGGCCGCTGCCTGGTGATTATCGCCGTATTGTTCATCGCGGTCACGCTGTTTCCGGGCAGCGAATTCAGCCGTTATGTCCAGGCATCCCCGGTATACCAGCATGGAGCGCGCAGCGTGATCGAACCGCTCTCCGGCAATTTGATCAAGGAGAAGCTCCCGGTATTCACCCGCGGCGTCGAAGAGGAGCTTAACGGGATTCTCCAGCGGAGATACGAGCTGATCGACGCGGAGATTCCGCAGGATATCGGACAGGCCGCCGCCCAAATTACGGCCGGGGCCAAGACCGATGAAGCCAAAGCCCGGGCTCTGTATGACTGGGTCGGATCGAGGGTGACCTACGATTACGATAAGGCCGACGATTACGAGCAGAACGGAAACTGGCGCGAACAGACGCCGCAGATGACTTTTGATACGAAGCGCGGTGTTTGCATCGATTATTCCCGCCTTTACGCGGTGATGGCCCGTTCCCAGGGGCTGCAGGTCAAGGTGGTGACCGGACTCGGCTATGACGGCCGGGGCGGTTACGGACCGCATGCCTGGAATGAAGTCTACTTGTCCGAAAAGGATACCTGGGTTCCGCTCGATTCCACCTGGGCCGGCAGCGGCGATTGGTTCAATCCGCCGGCGTTCAACGAAACGCATATTCCCGACACGATCGTTTGATCGTAAAACTCCATCCATTTCTTGGGTTGCTGGCTGAAAGAAATGGATGGAGTTTTTCCGGTTCATTTTTCAATGATTGGCTGTAACTTCGCCATGCTTCATTTCGTTATGTTAATATATAAATGAAATATTGGGATAAAAGAGGAGAACGAGGATGAAAAGTGTGTACTCTGACGATCCGCGCGAACAAGAAGCGGCCATGCAGCGACATTTTAATATCCGCTTGAATTTATTTTTCTTTAGTGCGTTCGCGATTTTCACGGTCATCATCGTCCGACTGGCGATTCTGCAGTTCGTGGAGGGCCCGAGCCTGTCGCAACAGGAAACGCAAATGCGGGTGAAGGATGTTCCCTTGGCGCCGGTCCGCGGAACGATCCTTGCCGCCGGGGGCGAGAAGCTGGCCTACTCGACGCCTGTGCAGTCATTGTACATCACCTTGCAGAAAGACTATAGCAATAGTACCGATAAGGGCAAGGCCAATCGTCCCGAAGCTCTGGCTCTGGCCGACAAGCTGAAGGAAGTTTTTGATAAGTATGGGGATCCCAATGCTACGCCGATGACCAAAGAAGAGATCATTGAGGCGATGGATATCGATTACCGGCAGAATGGCGGTTTTACCCCACGCCGGATTAAAATGGATCTGACGAAGCAAGAGGTCGCCTATTTCCTCGAGCGCAAAGACCAGTTTCCGGGAATAGAAATTGTGGAAGAAAGCATCAGGCATTACGATAAAGATACGGTGGCCGTTCAGGCGATCGGATATTTGAAAAAATTCAAGTCGACGAACGATGTCTCTTTTTATGACCCAATACGGGAAGCGCAAGGGGAAGATCCTGCATTGGAGTATACTCAGGAGGAATTTGTCGGATTTGACGGTCTGGAAATGTACTATCAGAATGAACTTCGCGGGAAAAACGGATACAAGAAGGTGCCGATCGATCCGCGGAATATGGCATCCGGCGTTTCGGAGATAGTTCCGCCGCAGAAAGGGTACGATCTCCATACGACGATCAATAAAAATGTTCAACTGGTAGCTGAACAGGCCATCCTGGATCAAATTGATTGGGTGCACAACAATAGGGTGTCCGGTGAAACACACCCCAACGCCAAAACCGGCTATGCAGTAGCCATGGAAGTCGACACCGGGAATGTAGTTGCCATGGCCAGTATGCCGGATTACGACACGAACTTGTGGCAAACCGGCAGTATATCCAATGAGGCATGGAGCAAAATTAGCACAAATTATCAAAACGGTACGATAACACCGTTTAGCTCGGGGCGATCGGGACATGATTTCGATTCCGCCGTACTGCTGGGTTCAACTATCAAGCCGCTGTCAGTGTTAATCGGATTGAATGAAAACCTATTTACTACAAGCACTTATTATACCGACCGAGGAATCGCATATTTCGGTAAGAACGATTCCTCCAGCGTTCGGAACTCCCAAGGTCACGTTTACGGCAAATTGTATCCCGCCGATGCGATTCGCAATTCGTCGAATGCTTTCATGGTGGATATGGTCGGTGAGAAGCTGTACAAAAAATATGGCTCAAAAGGTATCGAGGTTTGGGATAACTACATGAAAGAGTTTGGCCTTGGCGTTTCGACCGGAGTGGATTTGCCGAAGGAATATCTCGGAAAATTGGGATATAATGATGAATCCGAAACCGTCCTTTCACGGCTCGTTTATGCTTCCTTCGGTCAGCAGGGCGGTTACACCACAATGCAACTGGCTCAATATGCTTCGACGCTGGCTAACCGGGGCAAACGGATCCAGCCGCATTTGGTCAGCAAAATTACGGACGAGAATGGGAATGTCGTAAAAGAATTTACACCGACGGTTCTGAATGAGGTCAACTTTAAGGACGCTTACTGGGATGAAGTAATCGACGGTATGCAAACCAATGTGTCAACGGCCTTTAGCGGTTTCCCTTATGATTTTGCGCGTAAGACGGGGACCTCCCAACAATACGGTAAAGGAGCAAATAGAGATAACGGGGTGTTTATCGCCTTTGCGCCTCGGGAAAATCCGAAGCTGGCCGTGGCCGTTATTATCCCGGAAGGCGGATTCGGCTCATACAGCGCCGCGCCGGTGGCGCGCAAAATTTTCGACGCTTACGACCAGGAGTACGGGCTGGACGGAGTGCCGAAGAAGACGCTGAACCAGCAGTCCGGGCAAAATAACGGAACTACCGGTACAGCGGGAACTACGGGAACTGACGGAAACTAACTAAATACCAAAAAATCAACATTAGCTGGAGAACCTACAGTTATTTCTCGGAAATTCTGAAGAATTCTAAAAATAACTGGAAAACCTCCAGCTATTTTTTTGTTTTTCGCTGAGTTGGGAGGATGTCGGTGTAATTAACTGGATATTTTCCAGCTAATTGTTCCGAATCTATCGGGCAGCCTGAAATTAGCTGGAGGAAATACATTTATTTCAAGCAAGAGGAAATTTCCTCTTGCTTTTTGGTATGTTTACCCTTTAAAATTTGCATCAAGGAAACAATTTTAAACTTAACTAAAAATTAATTATCAGGGAAACAAACATTTACTTGTACAAAAAAAAGGCGCAAGGCGAAAAAAGGAGGAGTGATGAAAATGGAAGAGATAAAGGTAAAGAAGGGGCCACTGCAACGGACGAAAATGACGTTAAGTATCCTGGCGCTTATCGTGATCGCGGCTTGCTCCAAGGTGGAGGGGGAGCCCGGTCAGCAGCGGAGAGCTGAAGGCGATGGCAAAATTCAGATCGTCGCGACGACCGGTATGATTACGGATGCCGTTCAGGAGATCGGAGGCGGTGAAGTGGAGGTGCAGGGGCTGATGGGACCCGGCGTTGACCCCCATCTTTATAAGGCATCGCAAGGCGATATCGAGAAGCTGGGCA
This sequence comes from Paenibacillus haidiansis, assembly GCF_036553665.1. Classification (NCBI taxonomy): domain Bacteria; kingdom Bacillati; phylum Bacillota; class Bacilli; order Caryophanales; family Paenibacillaceae; genus Paenibacillus; species Paenibacillus haidiansis. The sequence goes on from NZ_JAZHPZ010000015.1 coordinate 77,346, forward strand.
ACGCGGAAATCATTTTTTACGGCGGTCTTCATTTGGAAGGAAAGATGACGGAAATCCTCGAGAAGCTGGAAAAGCGAAAACCGACGGTGGCCGTTTCGAAAGGTATCGATCCCTCGCTGCTGCGCTCCGGCGAGGATGCAGGCGGTTCCCAATATGATCCGCATATTTGGTTTAACGTCAAGCACTGGATTTCCGTTTCCGAGACGATCCGGGATACATTAGCGGAGTACGATCCGGATCATGCCGCGGAGTACGAACGGAATGCGGAAGCTTATATTGCGGAGCTTCATGCGCTCGATGCGGAGGTTAAGGAGCGGATCGCCGAAATCCCCGAAGCGGGTCGCGTGCTTGTAACGGCGCATGATGCTTTCGGTTACTTCGGCGATGCGTACGGCATCAAAGTGATGGGACTTCAGGGCATCAGTACGGCGGCGGAATACGGTTCCAAGGATGTCGGCCAATTGCGCGATTTCCTGGTGGAGAACAAAATCAAGGCGGTATTCGTGGAATCCAGCATTCCGACCAAATCCATGGAAGCCGTCATCGCGGGGGCGAAGGAAATGGGGCATGACGTCCGCATCGGCGGGGAACTGTATTCCGACTCCATGGGCGAGCCGGGATCGGATGCGGACACCTATATCAAAATGATCCGTCACAATACAGATACCATTGTCGAAGCTTTGAAATAACCGACGGGGGAGGCGGTATTCATCAGCCCCCGAAAAGGAGCGAACATCAAAATGAACGATTATCCTCTTGAAGTCCAAGGTTTAACGGTCGCTTATCAGAAAAAGCCGGTGCTGCGCTCGGTTTCGTTTCAAATTCCCGCAGGCCAGCTGATCGGCGTGCTCGGTCCCAACGGGGCGGGAAAATCGACCTTGCTTAAAGCCGTGCTAGGCTTGACGCCCAAGGTGGAAGGGGAAGTGAGCATCTTCGGCCGCCCTTACCGGGAGCAGCGAAAAAGCGTCGGTTATGTTCCGCAGCGCGAATCGGTCGATTGGGATTTTCCGACGAACGCGCTCGATGTCGTAATGATGGGGCGCTACGGCCATTTGGGCTGGTTCCGGCGACCGGGAAAGGGGGAGCGGGAGGTGGCCCTGGAGTGCTTGACCCAGGTCGGAATGGCGGATTATGCCGGGCGGCAGATCAGCCAACTGTCGGGCGGACAGCAGCAGCGGGTGTTTCTCGCCAGGGCGCTGGCGCAAAACGCGAGGCTGTACTTTATGGATGAGCCGTTCGCCGGAGTCGACGCCACTACGGAAAAGGCGATCATCGGCCTGCTGCACGAGTTGAAAAAGCAGGGTAAAACGGTCCTTGTCGTTCATCACGACTTATCCACGGTGCGGGAATACTTCGACCATGTGCTGCTGCTGAACGGTGAACTGATCGCGGCGGGACCGACAGCGGAAGTGTTTACCCCGGATTATCTGCAGCGAACATATGGCGGGCGGATCGCGATACTCCAGGATTTCGCCGCCGTCCCGGTAGGAAAGGTGTGAGCCTAATGATTAACACAATGGTCCATTGGTTTGCCGACCCGAACATGCGGTGGATCCTGATGGGCTCGCTGCTGCTCGGTTTGGGGAGCGGGGTGATCGGCTCCTTCGCCTTCCTGCGCAAGCAGAGCCTGCTCGGCGATGCGCTGGCTCACGCCGCGTTGCCGGGAATCTGCATCGCCTTCATGCTTAGCGGCGTAAAATCGCTCGGCCTGTTTATGATCGGAGCCGTCATATCCGGCGTGATAGCTACGTTTGGAATTCATGTCATCACCCGTTATTCCCGGATCAAGCAGGATGCCGCGCTCGGCATCGTGCTGTCGCTCTTTTTCGGGATCGGCGTCGTGCTGATGACCAAAATCCAGCATAGCGGCAACGGGAATCAAAGCGGTCTCGATAAATACATGTTCGGCCAGGCGGCGTCGATGATGCTCTCCGACGTTTATTTGATCGGCAGCGTATCGCTGGTGCTTATCGCCGTATGCACATTATTGTATAAAGAATTTAAATTGGTCAGCTTTGATCCGGGCTTTGCCAGGGGGATAGGGTTAAAGGCAGGGCTGCTGGAGCAATTGCTGCTTTTAATGACCGTGATCGCGGTCGTTGTCGGCATTCAGGCCGTCGGGGTCGTACTGGTGGCCGCATTGCTGATTACGCCCGCCGTCGCGGCCAGATACTGGACCGACGCTTTGGGCGTCATGATCGTGTTGGCGGGCCTGTTCGGGGCCTTGTCCGGCGCGGCCGGAACCCTGATCAGCGGGACGCTGTCAAACCTGCCGACCGGACCGGTGACGGTGCTGGCGGCCACCGCGTTGTTTCTCGCGTCGGCGGTTTTTGCGCCCAACCGGGGATGGCTGGCGAAGCAGCTTCGCCTTTTAAACCGGCGGAATGAGATGAAACGCGGGTTTGAATTATCGGCCGAGGATAGCAGAGCGCTGATTTCAAACAGCGGGCATTCGGCGGAAAGGAGTGCGGATTAATGGCTGATTTTTGGATCATTTTGACCGGCGCGCTGGTCGCGGCCACCTGCGGGATACTGGGCTGCTTCCTGGTCCTGCGGAAAATGGCGATGGTGGGGGACGCGATCAGCCATTCCGTACTGCCGGGGATCGCAATCGCCTTTTTGCTCAGCGGGACGCGGGATTCCTTCCTGATGCTTGCGGGAGCGGCGGCGCTGGGGCTCATCACGGTATTTCTGATTCAGACGCTCCAGCATGGCGGGCTACAGTCCGACGCTTCCATCGGGATCGTATTTACGGCGCTGTTCTCCGTAGGCGTAATTCTTATCAGCCGGAATGCGGCGAACATCGACCTGGATCTCGACTGCGTTCTGTTCGGAGAAATCGCCTATGTGCAATGGGATACCCTTATCATTAACGGTTATGATATGGGGCCGGCCGCCGTTTGGATGCTGGGCGCGACGCTTTTGCTCGTACTTGCTGTGATCGGTTTGTTCTATAAGCAGTTCAAGCTTTGCGCTTTCGATCCGGCGCTCGCCGCCGCCTTGGGCATTCCCGTCGCATTGTTTCACTATCTGCTTATGGGGCTGGTCTCCTTATCGACGGTGGCCTCGTTCGAGAGCGTCGGGGCTATCCTCGTCGTTGGCATGCTGATCATCCCGGCTTCCACCGCTTATCTGCTGACCGACCGGCTGAGCATTATGCTGCTGTACAGCGTTCTGATCGGCATCGCCAGCTCGGCGGGGGGCTATTACGCCGCCAAGTGGCTGGATGCCTCGATCGCGGGCGCAATGATCAGCGTGGCCGGCATCCTGTTTGCGCTGGCGTTCGTTTTTTCGCCGCTGCACGGGCTGCTGGCGCGTTACAGGAAACACCGCAGCTTGAAGACGGCATCCGCCCGGGCATAACAGCAATTAGTAGAAATAAGAGATAGTAGTTCCGTATGCCGTTATAAAACTCCGACGCCGATATATTAACCATTGAACCTGGGCTGCCCCCCAGGTTTTTTGATATTTGTCCGGGATTGTTTTTTTGCGGTTTCCGTATCGGTGCGGCTACTGTCTTTGTTGGGCTAGGGGGTTTATGTTAAAATGTCGTTATGCTATCGGATTATAACGGAAGTGGAGCAGAATGGGGGATCATTTGTTGAAGTATAAATTGCTGGCGTTGGATATGGACGGGACACTCTTGAACGACAATCATCAAATCTCGCCGGAAACGGAGAAATGGGTTCTTAAAGCGGCTGAAGCGGGGGTGCATGTGTGTTTGTCGACCGGGAGAGGTTACAACGAGGCCGCGCCTTTCGGTAAACAATTAGGGCTGGACACGCCGATGATCACCGCAAACGGCAGCGAGATCTGGAAATCGCCGCGGGAATTGTACCGCCGGGAGCTGCTGGATAAGGCGATCATCGCAAAAATGTACGATATCGCGCAAGAATACGGTATCTGGTTCTGGGCGTATTCCGTAGAGGGAAGCTATAATGAGACCAACTGGAAACCCGAACTGTTGGAGCGCAATCAGTGGGTGAAATTCGGCTACCATACCGAGGATGACGGGATCCGCCACCAGCTTATGCTGCGGCTGCAGGATCTCGGCGGGTTGGAAATCACGAATTCTTCCCCGTATAATTTGGAGATCAACCCGGCAGGCGTCAACAAGGCGAGCGGAATCCGCACGGTATGCGGGTTGCTTGGGCTCGACATGTCGGAAACGGTGGCGGTCGGCGACAGCCTGAACGACCTGGCGGCCATTCAGGCGGCGGGTCTCGGCGTCGCGATGGGCAATGCGCAGATTGCGGTGAAGGAGAACGCCGATGTGGTGACCGCCTCCAACAATGACGACGGCATCGCCTTGATTATCCGCGATTATATTTTGAGTTAAGGAGTGGCCTAACGATGGTGGCTGTGCTCGGCTGGATTTTGGTGGTCGGTTTGTTTCTCGTCGGAATGGCAGGGGCGGTGTACCCCGTTTTGCCGGGGGTTCTCGCCGTATACGCCGCTTTTTTCGTCTACGGGTGGTTTTTCTCGTTTGAACCTTTTGGCTGGGTATTTTGGACCGTTCAAACCTTGATCGTCGTAGCACTGCTGGTGGCGGACTACGCCGTCGGGGCCTGGGGCGTCAAGAAATTCGGCGGCAGCAAGCTGTCCGTATGGCTCAGCACGATCGGCATCATCGTCGGACCTTTTGTGATTCCGGCCTTCGGTCTGGTTCTGGGTCCGCTCCTTGGAGCGATGCTCGGGGAATTGATCAAGGGAGAGAGTCTGGGCAAAGCGTTTAAAGTGGGCGTAGGTTCGGTGGTCGGCCTGTTCAGCAGCGTCGTCGTGAAAATTATCCTTCAGCTCGCCATGATCATTGTGTTCATCATCTGGATTATTTAGTTCTTAGAAAGAAGGAATTTTCGTTGTCCAAGAAAGAATCGTTTATCAAAGGCACGCTGATCCTGGCGGGGGCCGCGCTCCTGGTCCGCCTGCTCGGTCTGTTTCAGCGGGTTCCTCTGGAGCATGTGTTCGGCGACACAGGGAACGCGTCCTACGGGCTTGCCAACAATGTTTATTTAATGCTGCTGACGGTCGCTTCGGCAGGCATTCCGAGCACCATCAGCAAAATGGTGTCCGAGCGCTATGCGCTGAATAAGCCGGAAGAAGCGAAGCGGATTTACAATGCGGCGCTGATGTTCGGCGCGGTATCCGGGGTTTTGATTACGGCGTTCCTCTACCTGATCGCCCCGTACTATGCCACGAATATCGCCAAAGTGCCGGAGGCCTCGACGGCGATCCGGGCGATCGCCCCCGCCCTGCTGCTGTTCCCGACGATCGCGATGATGCGGGGGTATTTGCAGGGGCGCGGCAATATGTCGGCCTCGGGCGTCTCGCAAATCATGGAACAAATTCTGCGGGTCATTACGGCGATCGGCCTCGCTTTTGTCATGTACGGCATGGGTTATTCCGACCGCTGGCTGGCGGCCGGCGCCTCGTTCGGCACCGTGTTCGGCAGCATCGGCGCTTTCGCCGTAATGGTGTATTACGGCCTGAAAATGCGCAAAGAGGATGAACGCAAGCTGCCGCTGGAATATGCAGCGGCTAACGGGCCGGTCGTTCCTTATAAACGCATTTATATGGATATCTTTAAATTGTCGATCCCGATCGTACTGACTTCCTTGACCGTCTCGGCGGTGAATTTCATCGACGGCTCGATCGTCAAAACGCTGCTCATCGGCCATATCGGCGAGGACGCGGCCGAGCAGGCGCTGGCTTTCCTGACCTCGCGGGCGCAAATGGTCGCCGGCATTCCGCCGATCCTGGCCATCGCGCTCAGCACTTCGCTGATTCCGGTCATCTCGGCGGCGTTCGTCAAGAAGGATGAAGCCCACTTACGCAGTCAAGTGACGCTGGCGATGCGGATTTCCATCCTGTCGGGTCTGCCGGTCGTCATCGTGCTCGGAACGGCCGCCTACTCCGTCAACGGCCTCCTGTTCAAATCACTGGACGGCAGCGGAATCGTCGGATTTCTGACGTTTATGACCATCTTTCAGATTACGATGATGACGAGCAACTCGATTCTGCTCGGTGTCGGCAAACCGTATTTGTCGATGGTTCACGTCATCGTCGGGATCGTCGTCAAGCTGGCAGCGAGCTACGCGCTGGCGCCGCTCTGGGGCATTTATGGCATCATTGCCGCCACCGGGCTGTGTTTCCTCGTCATCACGCTGCTGAATTTGTGGGCGATGAAAAAGATCGTGCCTTTCTCGCTGATGGGCAGCCGTTGGCCCGGCTTCCTGCTGACCACGGCCGTGCTCATCGGAGCCGGATACGGGCTCAACCAGGCGGGGATTCAAATGGTTTCGTTCATGCCCGCCCGGCTGGCGTTCTTCCTGACCTGCGGCATCGTCGGCGTCGCCGTTGCCGTGCTCTACCTGGTGCTGCTTGTCCTGATGCGCGTCGTGCGTAAGGACGAGCTGTCCGGTTACCCGGCGCCGCTGCGCAAAATTTTGTCTCCGCTGATGCGGCTGCAGCGTTCCGGCGGGACGGGATCGGGTTCGGCCAAGTAAAGCGAAATCGCTGTGACAAGCAAAGCATCGCTTAAAGCTCGCCGCCACCGTCGTCACCGCCGCCGCCCAAGCCGCCGTCGGCGTTCCCGGCGCCGCTGCCGCCGGCCGCGACATCGTGGGCGAGTGCGGCCTTCAGGATGCCGCCGCGGTGCTCGCGACTGATGTCGCACAGGTACGGCGGCTGGGGCGCGCTGATGCCGTCCAGCGCGCTGTGGTCCCTCAGCCAATCCTCGCGAGTGATTGGCTCATAGGGCGTGTCGCCCCAAGCGTCCAGCAGCTTGGGGCTGTAGAGACGCGCGTCCAGCGGCAGCGTCTCGCCCTCCAGAAGCTCTGACCCCTGTACCGGGGAGGTCAGAGCTTCTTCTTTATTGGCCGTGAACAGCTCCGGCCAATAGTCTGCGCGCGAGCCGCTGTGCGGCACGCGGTCGGCGAAGCGTTGCGCGCCGGATTTCACGGCGCGAAGGCCCATCAGCATCGCGTACAGGCCCTTGCCCAGCGCGATGCGGTCGGCGAGGCTGCCGAAGTCGGACACGACGCGCCCCGCCAGACGGCGTACGCGGCGGCCCCCGGCCCGGTCGCCACCCTCGCTCGCTTGCGGAGGCCCGCTCTCCTCATCTCCGTCCGCGGCCTCCTCCCATAGCGGGAACACGATCTGATTCAGCCCGGCCAAGCTGTTCAAGTGAAACGAGGCCTTGTCGGCGGCGTATTTTTGGTAATACGGGTGGCGCATCACCCGCTTTTCGATGTAGTTCTGCTCATTGATAATAAGCCCGACCGTCAGCAGCGCGCTGCCCCGGTCGATCCAGAACCGTTCCCAGAACGGGCGCATAAACCGGGAGACATGAAAAAAGGGAAGCAGATGGAATTGGCTTGATCCAAGCTCCCGGCTTTTCATGTACAGCATCAGCTGCGGATACGCATCCTGAAAGATCAGCGCGTTGCTGCGTTCAAGGAACCGGTAAAAGGACCGCTTATCGTTCTCGTCCAGCAAATCCGCGAGCCTGCCCCTGAGGTCCGTCATGTTCCAGCCCGCGTTCCGGGACACCATATGGGCCAGGAAGGCCCATTGCAGCTCCGGGTAGGCCTGGTAGCAAGCGAGATAAGCCTCGGTGCGGGTAATATTGCTGCTCCCGGCCCGGCTGGTCGCAAGCGCGATTTCTTCGGCAAGGGCGAGGTCCTGCTCGCTCCAGCTTCCCTCGAGCAGCGCTCTCGCCGCCGGACCCCGCCGCAGCAGGTCTTCGATTTCCGCGGCCACCGTACGGGCCGAAGCCTCATTCCAGTCCAGGGGGACGCGATCCTCACGCAGCTTGCTGGAATCGGCGATATCGGCGGCCTTGCCCTTGACGGCTTCCCCGATGACGGAAGGCAGGCGGCGGAGTATATCTTTTAGGCCCGGGGCCTGTCCCTGGGGGTCCGGGTCATGGGGGAGTTGTTGTTTCATGAGCAACCTCGCTTTCTTATTTGAAACCTTTACTAATTCCGCTTCTTTTATTACAAGTATGACCATTTATTTGACTTCCACTCCGGCATTTGGTTGACTTAAGGGGAAGGCAAAATTGAAACCGGAAAGGACTGAATCCGATGAAACAAGTGCAAAACGAAGCCGAATTCAATGTGAGCATTCAATCCAGCAGCCTTGTGGTCGCGGTTTTTAAAGCGGACTGGTGCGGGGATTGCAAGTATATCGATCCGTTCATGCCGGAGGTCGAGCAGAAATATGCGGACCGCCTCACTTTGATCGAAGTGGACGTGGACAAGGTCGGCGATGTTAGCCAGGAGCAGAACATCCTGGGTATTCCTAGCTTCGTCGCTTATGCGGACGGCCGGGAACTCGTGCGTTTCGTCAACAAGCTCCGCAAAACGCGGGAAGAAATCGAGGATTTCCTGAACAAGGCGCTCGATGTATACCATACCCTGCATGATACCCCGGAAAAAAGAGATTAAATTATTGCTCATCCGAAAATAAAACGAAAAAAATCACATCGCCCCTGGCAAAGCAGGCGGCGATGTTTTGCATTAATGAACATTCTTTAACAGTTTCTCTATCCTTCCCTTATCCGATCAGGTATAATGAAATATGGTCTATACTCTGATATAGCGGGTGAGAAACCTTGAATACGAAGCAATTAAAATGGCTCAGCTATTTTTCCTGCCTTGTGATGTTTCTGGCTACATTAGGCGGCAGCGTCGTAACGAAAACCGAATCGGGACTCGGCTGCGGCAGCGAATGGCCGCTGTGCAACGGAAAATTTGTCCCCGCCCATACGGTGGCCTCAATGATCGAGTACTCGCACCGTGCGGTCAGCGGAGCGGCGGGATTGCTTTCGCTCGCTGCGTTCGTAGCCTTTTGGATGTACCGTAAACAGCGCCGGGACTTGCAGTTTTACTCTTTCCTCGCGCTTGTATTTGTGATCGTTCAGGCTTTCATGGGCGCGATGGCGGTGATCTACCCAACCTCCGCGGCCGTAATGGCGCTGCATTTCGGCTTCTCCCTCATCGCGTTCGCCAGCTCGGTAATGCTCGTGCTCGGCATCCGCGAGGAAGAAGCGAGAGAGAAGCAGGTGCCGCCGCTTCCGCGATATTATGTCTCCAAGAGCTTCCGCAACCTGACCTGGTTTGCGGCGGCCTATACGTATATTGTCGTTTATCTCGGGGCGTATGTGAGCCATACGGATTCCGCCGGGGGCTGCACGGGCTGGCCGCTGTGCAACGGGGAACTGGTTCCCGAGCTGTCGGGCGGCGTAGGGATCGCATTCGTGCACAGGGTCGCGGCGGCGCTGCTGTTGATCATGGTGGCCGCCGTCGGCCATTTTGCCTACAGAAAGCACCCCGGGAACCGGGAAATCCGCATGCTCGGCGTGGCGGCGACGATTTTGGTCATCGTGCAGGTATTGACCGGTGCCGGCATTGTGTTTACACTGAACAATTACGAGGTATACTTGTTTACTTCTCTCGCCCACATCATTGTATTGGCCGCTCTGTTCGGAGTGCTTTGCTACATGAGCGTGAGAACTTGGCAACTGAGCAGAAGTACCGGAGGCGACGTGGAGAATGGCCGTAATCGGCAAGCTTCCTGAAGCCTTATTAGCGGAGCCGACCGCAAGGACAGGTAGCGGAACCCGGGAATGAGACCGGAGCGAATCGGGAAGTGTTATAAGATAAGGTTATCCGCGAATAGACCGTCTGGCCCTGTTCGTGCGAAAAAGCGGAGGGAAATGTTGATGCTGCGAAGCTTGCTTGGCGAACCGCCGAGACAAAATGAAGGCTTGCTTAGAGAAACGATCGACGCCATGGTGATGACGACAAAGCTGCTGCGTAAGGAGACGGAGCTTCATCAGGACCCGACCCACGATTTCCGGAAGCTGGAGATCTGGACGCTCGGTCTGATCTCTTCGCTCGACGAATTGGAGCAATGCCTGCATGCGTCGGCATTTTTTCGCCGGAAAGTCGTTCACGATTCCGTGGAAGATATGGACCCGGCGGAGCGGGAGGATTATGCCCGGTACGTGTTTTTTTACAAGGACGGGTTTATTCGCGTGTTTTCCATCCTGGATAAACTGGGGACGGTGCTGAACGAGCTGTACGAGCTCAACACGTCGAAGGTGAAGGCGCATTTCTCCTACTTTACGGTGCTTCGCCAATTCCGCTATATGAATGTACATAAGGAGCTGGGAGACCGGCTCGTATCGATCAAGGAGAAGTACAAGGAATCGCTGGATATATTGCGCCGGCGCAGAAACACGGAGATCCATTATATGAATTCGGAGATGAAGGATGATCTGTGGCAGCGGCACCAGACTTTGCAGGGGAAGATCGAGCTGGAGGATCTGGATCAGCATCTGCTTGATCTGGAACGGGGTTATACGATGGTCTGCGAAACGCTGAAAACGGTGTTCGTATACACGAACCAGCGCTGGAAAAAGGTCGCGATGAAATAGAATATATTTCCGATCGGAATTAAATATATTTTTCCTTTGACAAAAACCCGCAAAGATCTTATACTCAAAAATAGTTTACAGCTAGCAATTGACGTTCATCATAAATTTCATATTTTCTTATCGAGAGAGGCGGAGGGAAAGGCCCGATGAAGCCCAGCAACCGATTCGAATTCCGGTACAAGCCGGGGCGAATGTCACGGTGCTAATTCCTTCAAGACCTGATGGTGCTTTGGACACAAACACATCCGGTTTTGGCAGATGAGAAGGCATTGTCTTTACGTAAAGAGAGCCCTCGGATCTGCGGGGCTCTTTATTGTTTTTAGATGGTAGATAGATTTTATTTTTATTTCTAGAAAAACAGGAGGCTAACTCGTTTGATTGAACTCAAACAGATAACGAAAATATACGGCGGCAAAAAGAAGTCGACCACCGCGTTATCAGGACTGAACCTGACGGTGAACAAGGGTGAAATCTTCGGCGTCATCGGTCATTCCGGCGCGGGCAAAAGCACCTTGATCCGATGTATCAATTTGCTGGAGCGCCCCACCGAGGGCGAGGTTTGGGTCGGCGGGATCGAAATGACGAAGCTCGGCAAGCGGGAGCTGCAGCAGCGGCGCCGCAAGATCGGGATGATTTTTCAGCATTTTAATTTGCTGGCGTCGGCAACGGTTTACGATAATGTGGCTTTTCCCTTGACCCTGATCGGGACGCCGAAGGGGGAGATTCAAAAGAAAGTAACCGAGCTTCTGGCCTTGGTCGGCCTGGAGGAGCATCGCGGCAAATACCCCGCCCAATTGTCCGGCGGGCAGAAGCAGCGGGTCGGCATCGCCCGGGCGCTCGCCAGCGATCCGGATGTGCTGCTCTGCGACGAGGCGACGTCCGCGCTGGACCCGCAGACGACGGATTCGATTCTCAAGCTGCTGCTCGATATCAACCGGAAATTCAACTTGACGATTTTGCTGATCACGCATGAGATGCACGTCATTCAAAGCATTTGCGACCGGGTGGCGGTCATTCACGAGGGCGGCATCGTCGAAGAGGGGCCGGTTACCGAGGTGTTTCTGAAGCCGAAGCACTTCGTTACCCGGGAGTTTATCAACCGCGATACTGCGGGGTCGACCGGAGAGGAAAGCTTGAAATTGGCCGGATCGGTCCCCCGTCCGGAATGGTCGAAGCTGGTGAAGATCACGTTCCTGGGCGCCAAGACTTATGAATCGGTGCTGTCCCAGGTAGTCCGCGAAACGGGCGTCAACTTTGCGATATTGCAAGGGACGATCTCGACGATCAAGGATGTGCCGTACGGCAAACTTACCGTTTCTTTCGAGGGCGACGACGACAAGGTAGAACGCACGCTTGCGCTGCTGCGGGAGCGGGATCTTGATGTGGAGGTGATCGGGTAATGGAAGGCTTGGATTTTTCCAAAATCGATTGGTCCGAGATGGGCACGGCTTCCGTGGACACGCTGCAAATGATGGGCTATGCCACCCTGTTCACATTCGTAATCGGACTGCCGCTTGGCGTGCTGTTATATATCTTTTCCCGCTCCAATTCACCGGTGCTGAGCTGGATCTACCGGGTATTGTCCCTGATCGTCAACATTATCCGCTCCGTGCCGTTTATCATTCTGATCGTGGCGCTCATCCCGCTTACCCGGGCGATTATGGGCGTGTCCTCCGGTGTGGAAGGGACGATTCCGCCGCTCGTCATCGCGGCCGCTCCGTTCTTCGCCCGGCTCGTCGAGACGGCGCTGCGCGAGGTTGACCGCGGCGTCATCGAAGCTTCCCACGCGATGGGGGCGACGACCTTCCAAGTCATCCGCAAGGTGCTGCTGCCGGAATCGCTGCCCGGCCTGATCGCGGGCATGACGATTACCGCGGTAACGCTCGTTTCCTATACCGCGATGTCGGGGATGGTCGGCGGCGGCGGGCTTGGCGACCTGGCCATTCGTTACGGTTATTACCGTTACGAGAGTGAAGTCATGATCATCTCCGTGATTTTCATGGTCATTCTGGTGCAGGTGCTGCAAATGCTGGGAGACCGGCTGGTCATTTATTTTACGCGGAAATAAGGAACTACAAATATAGAGTTAAGTTACACGATCCTTATTCAAAAAATTATTGGGAGGTCATACTGTTATGAAAAAATGGACATTCTCGTTGTTGACGCTGGCTTTGGTTCTGGTCCTGGCCGCTTGCGGAAACAACAATGCGAAGAACGGCAACACCGCCGCGGACAATACGCCGGCCGCCGGGAACAACGCCGCGAACACGGAAACGTCATCCGAACCGGTTAAGCTGGTCGTCGGCGCGACGGTGCCGCATGCCGATATCCTGAAGTTTATTGCCCCTACGCTGAAAGAACAGGGCGTAGAGCTCGAAGTAAGAGAGTTTACCGATTATGTGCAGCCGAACGTACAGCTGTATGAAAAACAGCTCGACGCAAACTATTTCCAGCATCAGCCTTATCTTGACGAGCAAAACGCCCAAAACAACTTCGACCTCGTTCCGGTTGTAGGCGTTCATGTGGAGCCGTTCGGCGCCTACTCCAAGAAGCTGAAATCGGTCGACGAAATTCAGGACGGCGCAAAAGTGGCCATCCCGAACGATCCGACCAACGGCGGACGCGCGCTGCTGCTGCTTGAGAAGCAAGGTCTGATCAAGTTGAAGGAAGATGCCGGTATCACGGCAACGAAGAGCGATATTACCGAAAATCCGAAAAACCTGGAAATCATCGAAGTTGACGCCGCCATGCTGCCGCGCCAATTGGAGGAAGTGGACCTGGCTTTGATCAATACGAACTATGCGCTCGAAGCCGATCTCAATCCGACGAAGGACGCACTGTTCATCGAGGATAAGGATTCGCCGTACACCAACATTTTGGTCGCCCGTCCGGACAACAAAGATTCCGATGCGATCCAAAAGCTGGCCAAAGCATTAACTTCCGACGAAGTCAGAACCTTTATCAACGATACGTATAACGGCGCACTCGTACCGGTATTTTAAGAAGCAGGCTTCAAGTAATATTGTCCTTCTTTTTGGAAACCCGCTGCCTTAAAGGCAGCGGGTTTTTTGTGCCCTCCCGTTCGGTTCGGCGAGTGCCTTATGGTTTGTGGGAAAGCTCTAAATCTTTTATACTTGGATAGAAGGCACATTGTAAGGAGGAGAAGGACGTTGACGGGAAAAGTCGCCCTGATTACGGGCAGCGCGAAAGGATTGGGCAAGAGAACCGCGCTGACGCTTGCGGAGCAAGGCTGTCATATCGCTCTGAATTACGTACATAGCGAATCGGAAGCGTACGCCCTTCAATCGGAGATTGAAGGGATGGGGGTGCGGTGCATCGCCGTTCGCGCCGATATTTCGCGCATTGAGGAAATCGAGGCTTTGGCGGAACAGGTAGACCGCCGTTTGGGAAGCATCGATATCCTGGTGAACAATGCCGGGCCGTTTATCCGGGAACGCCGTTTGTTCGCCGACTACAGCCGGCAGGATATTATGGCGATGATCGACGGCAATCTCGTCGGCACGATGCTGCTGGATCATCTGGTGCTCCAGGGCATGCGCGATAAGCGCTGGGGACGGATTATCCATTTCGGCTTCGGGCATGCCTCGGAATCCCGCGCCTGGCCTCATCGCGCGGTATATGCCGCGGCCAAAACCGGGCTGGTCTCCTTTACGAAGACGCTCGCGGTGGAGGAGGCTCCGTACGGCATCACGGTCAATATGGTGTGCCCCGGGGATATCCGCGGCCGGAACAAGGAAATTTCCATCCGGGAAGCCCGCGGGCTGCCGGATCAAGAGACTCCGCTCGGCCGGCCGGGCAGCGGAGAGGATATCGCCAGGGTCATTTCGTTCCTGTGCCATCCCGATTCCGATTTTATAACCGGCAATATTATGGACATATCCGGCGGGCTTGATCCGATTCGTCCCTGGATCAAACCCATCTAAAAAAACACGGTTCATCCGGCAGCGCCGGAGAACCGTGTTTTGACTTGAACTGTATATCATTAGAATACTTGTACGACCTCTTGCACGCCTTCCACTTCTTCAAACAGCGCGCGTTCAATCCCCGCTTTGAGGGTGATGGTGGAGCTTGGGCAGCTGCCGCATGCGCCCATCAATTTCAGCTTCACGATACCGTCTTCCACGTCAACCAGCTCGACGTCGCCGCCATCGCGTTGCAGGAACGGGCGAAGTTTATCCAGCACCTCGGCCACTTCGTCATACAATTTATCTTGTACATTTTCGCTCAATGTTTTCAACTCCTTTCCTTTCCTATTTATTATATTACAAAAAACTTTAAATTTAAATGCATTTGCTCCAATGGAGAAAGTTTGAATTTACGCTTTATTCGTAAACTTCAATTTCATTATAGAAAGTATCGCGCTCGACCGGAATCCGCCCGGCCCCTTTAATGAGCCAGACCAGCTCTTTGCGGGTGAGGCCGTCGGGAGTCAAGGCCCCTGCCGCGTGGCTGATTTGTTCCTTCAAAATCGTGCCGTGCACATCGGAAGCGCCGAAGGTCAGCGCCACCTGGGTCAACTGAACGCCGATGTTGATGAAATAGGCCTTGATATGCTGAATATTATCCAGCATGAGCCGGCTGATGGCGATCGTCTTGAGATCTTCGTACGCCGAGTTCCGCCGCATGATGCCGGCATTTTTGTTACGCGGCTGCATGGACAGCGGAATGAATACCATGAAACCGCCGGTTTCGTCCTGCAGCTCGCGGATTTGCAGCATATGGCGGATCCGGTCCTCATGCGATTCGATCGAACCGTACAGCATGGTCGTGTGTGTCTTCATCCCGAGCTGATGAGCGGTGCGGTGTACATCGAGGTACTGGTCGACATTCGCCTTTTCGACCTTCATCTTTTCCCGGTATTGGTCGGACAAAATTTCCGCGCCGCCTCCGGTGAGCGATTGAAGCCCGGCTTTTTGCAGCTCCGTCAGCACTTCCTTGGTGCTAAGGCCGCTAAGCCGGGTGAAGAATTCGATTTCCGCGGCCGTATACGCTTTAATGGTGACGTCGGGGAACCGCTCATTCAGCGCTTTGAGCGAATCGACATAGTATTGGAACGGAACATGCTGGTTATGCCCGCCGACAATATGGAATTCGCGTACGCCCGGCGTAATGTGCTGCTCCACGTAAGCGACCATTTCTTCGCCCGACAAGGTGTAGGCGCCCTCTTCTCCCTGATCCTTGCGGAAATTGCAGAATGCGCAGTGCGATTCGCAAACATTAGTGAAATACAGGCTCATATTTTCAATGAAATAAACCTTCTTGCCGTTCTTTCTGAGGTTGACCTCATTCGCCATCTGACCGATGGTCAGCAAATCGTCGCTCTCATATAGATATACCCCGTCTTCCAGGGTGAGCCGCTCTCCCCGCCTTACTTTTTCCACAATTTCGGCCATTCTTTTATCGATGCTTGGTGATACAGCAGTGATCATTTATGATACCTCCGTTTCCTTGTGATGTTCCTGCGGATCATCCATAAGGCATTTTAAACCACCTAACTATTATAAACCCCGATCGTGAAAGGAACAACAAGCGGAACGAGAGGAATTGAATTTCGCTGCTAGATAAATCACACCAACTTGAAGGGAAGTGCGGTTTGGGGGTATACTTTAAAGTATAGAGGAGGGTTAAAGATGATTGAAATCTCTGATAGCGCCGCCGAGCGGATTAAGGATATGATTGCGGGAGCCGAGATGCCGGATATGTTTCTCCGCCTTGGTGTAAATCCCGGAGGATGCAGCGGTTTTTCATATAATATGGGCCTGGACGATCAGGAAGACGAGAACGACGTTTATCTTGACGTGAAAGGAATTAAAGTCGTCATTACTAAAGACGACGTACGTTATCTGAATGGGCTCGAAATCGACTTTCAGGAGTCCGGCATGTCCGGCGGCTTCACCATCCACAATCCGAACGCGATCGCTTCCTGCGGCTGCGGCCAATCGTTCCGCATGCGCGACGAGGAAGGGCGCCCGGAAGTTTGCGATTGAGAAACGCAATAACAGCGCGGGTTTTCCGGTTTTCCTTTCCGTTGATCTGAACGGAAGCTAATACCGAGAGCCACTAACTTGAGCGTTATCAACCCGGAATTGTGCAATTAACAATCCCAAATAGCTTAGGGTTGAGAATCACGGCCTCTATGCGTGTAATCTTGCGATTATTCGTATGGGAGGCCGTTTTATTATGTCGTGCGCTTGATTTCGCGGTCGCTGAAAGAAAGGAGAGATTCATTGTCAAAATAACAGGAAAAAGCGCCGCAATCTCGACGCTCTTTTTCGCTGGCCATAGGTGAAATTTACATTAAAAATATTAGCACGTGTTAATATACGTGTAAATTACGAATGACCTGTCATCCCCGAATGTTATCAGAAAAGGCACAGGCCAGGGCATTTTTCAATAGGTATAAAAAAGACTTTCATTCGAATAACCGAATGAAAGTCTTTTTGTGATATCCGCTTTACGCTTCCATCTTCTGAGCCGTATAGAGACGGTAGTACAGGCCGCGGCGGGCCATCAGCTCGTCGTGAGAGCCGCATTCCGCGATGCCTTTGTCGGACACGTACATGATGCGGTCGCAGTTCTTCACCGTGGATAGACGGTGCGCGATGATGAAGGACGTCCGGCCCTTGAGCAGCTCGTTCAGGCCCTGCTGCAGCAGCCGCTCGGTCTTGGCGTCGATCGACGACGTCGCTTCGTCCAGAATGAGGATGCGCGGATCGGCCAGCAGCGTCCGGGCGAACGAGATGAGCTGCCGCTGTCCTTGCGACAGCTTCGAGCCGCGCTCGTTGACCTCGGTCTGGTAGCCTTGCTCGAACTCGCGGATGAACTCGTCGGCGCATACCGCTTTCGCCGCAGCGATGATCTCTTCCTCGGTGGCATCGAGCCGGCCGTAACGGATATTCTCGAGGATGGTGCCCGAGAAGATGAAGCTGTCCTGCAGCATGATGCCCATCTGGCTGCGCAAGGACTTCAGCGTCACCTGCGAGATGTTATGCCCGTCGATGAGAATTTTGCCGCCGGTCAAGTTATAGAAGCGCGAGATCAAATTGACGACCGTCGTTTTGCCCGCGCCCGTCGGGCCGACGAGGGCGATGCTTTCCCCTGCCTTGATATCGAAGGAGAGATTTTCGAGAATGTTGATCCCCGGATCATAGGCAAAGGTGACATCGTCGAAGGTCACATGGCCTTCGATCGGAGGCAGCTCTTTCGCGTCCGGCACGTCGTTGACGGTCACCGGTTCGTCCAGCGTCTCGAAAATCCGTTCGAGATAGGCGACGGCGTTGATAAAGTTGTTGTACAGCTGCGAAAGGTTCAGGATCGGCTGCCAGAAGCGGGCCGCATAGCTGCTCATCGCAATAATGACGCCGAAGGTGACGTCCGCCGGATTCAGCGCCAGCAGACCTACCAGATAAATCGATGTCGTCACCAGAGTAGCCAGGTTATCGACGGTGAACGGAATTAACGTGTTGAACCCTACGGCCGTAATCCACTCCTTGCGGAAATTGGTGGCGAGCCGTGTAAAGATGCCTTCGTTATGCGACTCGCGCGAGAAAATTTGCGTTACGCGGATGCCGCTGATGCTCTCCTGCAAATAAGCGTTCAGGTTGGAGCTCTTGTTCGATACCGCCTGCCACGCCCGCCGCTGCTTGTTCTTGATCAGCAGCATGATGCTCAGGAAGACCGGCAGCCCCGCCAGAATTACGAACGAGAGTCTTACATCCACGGCGAACATGAAGATGGCGATGAAAATCAGGTTTACGATTTCGAGAATAAAGTTGATAATCCCGTTGGACAACACGTCCGATACGGAGTTCACATAGTTGACGACCCGGATCAGAATTTTGCCCTGCGGGCGGTCGTCGTAATATTTGAACGGCAGCTGTTGCAAATGCCTGAACAGATCGCTCCGGATATCAAAAATGATATCTTGCCCGACGCGGGTCATCATGCGCGAGCGGATCGTGGCCAAGTAGACGCTGACCACGATCGTCACCAGCAGCAGCGCCGACCAGCCGACCAGCGGAAGGGCGTCCTTCGCCGGAATCGTCACGTCGATGACGTGCTGCATGATCAGCGGCGCCGAGAGCGAGATGGCCGCCGAAAGGGCGCTCAGCACGAACGCGATAATCATCGGCTTTTGCTGCCGTCTGATGTATATCATCGCGCGGCGGAAATGCTTTATGTCAAAAGGCGACTCCAAATTTTCGTCGATGTCGAATCTATTTCGTGCCATGCTCGGTCACCTGCCTTCCAATCCCCTCGTTCTGCAGCATAAATACCTCGTAGTAATAACCGCGCTTCGTCAGCAGCTCGGCATGGGTGCCTTCCTCGATTACGCGGCCTTCGTCCAGGATCAGGATGCGGTCGGCCTCCGCGGTGGTCGAAACGCGCTGGGCGATGATGATCTTCGTACAAGGGTAGTCAAGCTCCCGCAGACTTTTCTGGATATGCTCCTCGGTTTCCAGGTCGACGGCGGAGGTCGTATCGTCCAGAATGAGGATCGGACGCTGGACCGCCATCGCGCGGGCGAGCGCGATCCGCTGCTTCTGTCCGCCGGACAAGCCGACGCCCCGTTCCCCTACGATCGTGTCATACCCTTCCGGCATCTTGGTGATGAAATCATGCGCGGCCGCAAGTTGGGCGTATCCGATCGTCTCTTCCTCGGGCAGGTCGGGATCGCCGTAAGCGATGTTTCCGTCGATCGTGTCGGAGAAGAGCAGCACATCCTGAGTCGCCACGCCGATATTCCCACGCAGCTCATCGAGCTCAAGCTTGCGGACATCGATGCCGTCGACCAGTACGCGGCCCTGCGACACATCGTAGAAGCGCGGAATCAGGTTGACGAGCGTTGTTTTGCCCGAGCCGGTCGAACCCATGATGGCAACGGTTTCACCGGGATGAACTTTGAAACTGACATCATGCAGCACCTGAACACCGCCGTATTTGAAGCTGACATGGTCGAATTCGATGCTGCCGTCATAGCGGCGTTTCTCCACGAGCTTGTGCTCGTTGACGATGCCGGGACGGGCGTAATAAACTTCGATAATCTTGGTCAAGCTGGCGAAAAAGCGCTGAATATCGTTGATGATGATGCCGATATTGCGCATCGGGTTGGAAACGGCCCAGATGAGCGCCGAGAAGGCCGAGAACTCGCCGAAGGTAATCCGGCCGTTCATCACAAACAATCCGCCCGCCAGCATCAGGATGACGTTAAAAGCCTGCGCGAAGGTTTCCAGGTACGGGAAATAATCGAGCCAGACGAGCGCGGCGGCCTTGTTCGCCTTGGAATAGCTGACATTCTTTTCGGTGAACTTCTCCACCTCGAATTCCTCGCGCGCGAAAGCCTTGACGACCCGGTTGCCCGCGATGTTCTCCTGCGTGGTCGTATTGAGCTGGGACAGCCGCTCGCGCAGATCCACATACATCGGCCGCACACGCTTGGCAAAGATATAGGCCACGATAAAGATCGGCGGAGCCAGAATCAGCAGCCACAGCGTCAGTACGGCATCGATGGTGAAAAAATAAACGACGGCGGCGAGAAAAATCGTGAGCGATTCGATGATCGTCTTGATAATCCACGCCATGGAGTGGCGCACCATGTCCAGATCGCCTGTCATCTTGGTCATTAGGTCGCCGGTACGATTATGATCGTAATAGTTCATGTCCTGCTCTTGAATCTTGTTGTACAGATAGATGCGGACCCGGTAGAGCATATTCTGGGAGGAGTGCTCGTATTGCATCGTTGTCAAATAGGCCAGGCCGGTACGCAGCAGGGAAAAGCCGATCATCGCCAGGCAGAGCATGATCAGCAGCCCCCGCTCATCGGTAAGATTCTGCAGCGCATTGTCATTGGCGATAAACGTATCGACGATGCGCTGGCCGATGTAAGGATTCACGATCGTGAGCGAGGAGCCCACCACCGAGAGGCATAGCGCCAGGATGTACCGCGTACGGTCTCCCTCCAGGTTCTTCCACAGCCACTTTAGTTCGAACATCTGATCACCTGCTTCTGATTGTTGTGCCTTCTTGTTGGATAACCTTAATCTCCCAATCGACAAACTAACGTGATTATATCACACATTAAATTTTCGGATAGTATGAAAACTAAAGAATATTTAACGTTTTTTCAGCCGATTTAAGGACCGCCTGAAAGACCCGGATTTTACGTAAAACAAAAGACGCTGCGGGCAGTTTTTGCCCGAGCGCCTTGCAGTGCAGTGATGCGTCATATGCGCATGTTGCGTTACCTTTGTTCCGGTTCCGATACCTTTACGGTGACTTCCACCTCCGGCTCGGCCCCTTCCGCCTTCTCCTCGTCGTACAAATGGGAGCGCAGCTCAAACCATTTGAACAGATGGCTGACGATGACCTTCAGCACCGCATAGCCGGGAACGGCCAAGATAATGCCCGCAATGCCGAACAGATTCCCCGCGGTCAGGATGACGAAGATAATCGTGATCGGGTGGACCCGCAGCGACTTCCCCATGATTTGCGGCGAAATGAACTTGCCTTCGACGAACTGGACCACCGTCCAGACGACGATCAGCTTCAGCAGCATGAACGGAGACGTTACGATCGCGATGATCAGCGCCGGGGTGATGGCGATGGCCGGCCCCAGATAAGGAACGATGCTGGTACATGCGGCAATGATGGCAAGGATCAGCGAATAATCCATGCCGATAATCAAAAAGCCGATATACAGCAGAACCCCGATGCAGAAGCTGACGATAATTTGTCCGCGGATATAGGAGCTGATTTGTCCGTTCATTTCCGACATTACGCGGCCGGTCGTTTTGCGCAGACGAACGGGGATGTACCGCAGGATGAACCCCGGCAGCTTTTTGCCGTCCTTGAGCAGATAGAACAGAATAAACGGTACGGTCACGATCGCAAGAACGATATTTTTCAACGCGCCCAGAAAACCGCCTATCCCGGACCAGGCATTGTTCAAAAGCGAAGCGGCCTGTTCGGAGATGGTTTCCCCTAATTTTGTCGGATTAAAGCCGGTCGATTCCTGAACCTGATGGAAAAAATTGCTTCCAATAATGTTTTCGAACTGCAGCTGCACCTCATAACTGTATTTCGGGAAATTGTCGATCAGATCGGTGATCTGTTTCTGCACAATCGGTACAACCGAAATAACCACGATCGCGATGATCCCGATAATCAGCAGATAGAGGGCGATAATCGTATAGACCCGGGGAATCCTTTTGCGCTCCAGCCAATCCACCAGAGGATTCAGCAAATAATAGATTGCACCCGTCAGCAAGATCGGAAGCAGCACGGTTTTCAGCAGCACGGTCACCGGTTTGAACACGAACGAAATTTTGCCCAGTACCATAATATTCAGGCCGATGAGCAGCAGGATCAACAGAAAGATGACGAACCGGTTGCCGAGAAAAAATTTCCTGAAACGTTCACTCCATATGCGCGCGCTTCCCATGAAAGCAAAGCCCCCCTTGGTGTTTATGTGTCTTACTATATTATTACGCAATAATTTGAATAGGTTTCAAAGTTTTATGAAAAGGTTACTGAAAATAAAAAAGATTCATATCGCTTCTTTTCGAAAGGATATGAATCCCCGGCCGTTCGCTCCGGCTTCAAAAAAATTGCTTATCCACCATCATAACGACCATGCATGCGGCGGCGAGCGAAAAAACGATGCAGCCTGCGCCGAGCCCCTTGCGCGGCCCTTTCGCAAATTTAAGCCCCGTGATAAACAGCAGGACGGTGATCGCGGCCAGCATCAATGACATGGCGATCATCGCAAACCAGTACAGCACTTCAAAAATTGCCGCTTCATTGCTCAAAGGGATCCTCCTCCCGCGCGAATATCCTATTAGCCCTTACTATACGATAATTTGTCCAATTTGAAAACGGGGCGAAGGAAGTAAAACAGGCTTACGCCTCGGACAAACATACAAGAACCCCCTAAGCCGTTTGAGTATGAATATTTTATAACGGAAAGGGGATGGTGTCATGGCGGGAAGACAACTGGCCAACAAGTGGTTGAAAACGGAAGCGTTACTCAGCAACGCAAGCGTGGCCGCCCACATACCGCAAACCCGTTTGTATAGCGCCGAGGCGTTAAAAAGCATGCTTCACCAATTTGGCATGGTGGTCATTAAACCGCTGCGGGGAGGCGGCGGATATGGTGTCATAAAAGTAACATATGCAGGCGGGGTTTACGCGTTCACTTATATGTCCGCCCAAAAAAGCTATCGCAGCTTTGACGCGATGGTTCAGGCTTTGAACCGGGTAAAGGTCAAACGCAAATATATGATCCAGCAGGGCATTCATTTGGCCCGGATCGGCGGGCGTCCGATCGATTACCGGGTGAAGGTGGTAAAAACGGGCGGAAGCTGGGTATACCGTTCGATGGTAGGGAGATTGGCGAGACCGGGGCTGTTCGTCACGAATCTGTGCAAAGGCGGCACCCAATTAACCGCAAGACAAGGCTTAAACATGTCGTTCAGGAAAAAAGGAATCGGGCGCCAGAAGCGCCAGGAGATGCGCAATCTTACGAATACGTGCATCGGCATCCTGGAGTCGTCCTTCCCGGGCATCGGCCAATTGGGATTTGATTATGGCATCGACACCGGCGGGAAAATATGGATCTTTGAAGTCAACACGCGGCCGCAATAAACGGCGGCAGGGTGCTCCAACATTTGACAGGTTCGGCGAATATGCCAACTATTTTTCCGTTTACAAAAAAAAATTTTTACGGAATCAGGGCGAAAAAAATCCTGTGAATAACTTTTATCCACATTATCCCAGCTTATTCTACAATGAACGAGCAAATTTACTAACAAGTTATTCACAGGATTTCCACAGCCTTTTGTGGATAAGAGGAACGCTTGTTCTACAAGTGGTTTCTTGTTATGATGAGGAAAAATATAGAAAGGATGTGTGATTAATGGCGATGTTGACAGACGAGTTGCTGCTTGAATCCTATCATATGGCTACCCTGCTGGATTTGGACCGGGAGTTCATCGCACTGCTGTTGGCAGAGATCCATCGACGTGAACTGATAACGGAACCGCCCGTTTTGCATTAGGATTAACGGAAACGGCGATTTATGCAGGACAAGCTCATATTCAAGGCGCTTCCCAAGCGTTGACATGATATATATAAGCTTCATGGCAATGCGGGCACATAACGACATGTTCGCAGCCGGAAGGAGCATTAGCGGTATATACCGACGTATATTGGTCCGCTGAACCGTAGGGGCTGTAAGGCCCGGCATAATCCTCCTTTTTCCCGGCGTTTTCCAGAACGTATCCACAGTCGGGGCAGGTGGCGGTCAGTGGGGCCATTCCGTTGCATAACGGGCAAATATAGGACAAGGGGTATCTCTCCTTTACAGCAAGGTTTTCCTGCGTAAAGTTAAGATACCCCTTTTTATTTCAACTCATGCTAGGCTATATGAAGGCCGCAAAGTTTTACAGCTTCAAGTTGCTGCTGTGTCCCGGCGACAATTTGGCGTCCGGATCGATGTATACTTTCGCGTTGTTGACGGCGGTCGGCGCTTCGCCGAAGCCGACGGCGATCAGATCGAGCTTGCCGGGATACGTGGTGATGTCTCCCGCCGCAAAAATACCGGAAATCGAGCTCTCCATCCGGGAGTCGACCACGATGGCGTTGGATTCGATCTCAAGTCCCCATTCCGCAATCGGGCCGAGCGAGGAGACGAACCCGAAGTTGACGATCACATCGTCGACTTCGATTTCCTGCGTCTCCTGCGTCTTGACATGCGAAAGGGTAACGCGCTCGATGTTGTCTTCCCCGTGCAGTCCCGTAATCTCCGTCGGAGTGATGACTTGGACGCTGGAGGCCATCAGGTTCTCGACGCTGTGCTCATGAGCGCGGAATTTGTCACGGCGATGAATCAGCGTAACTTGTTCGGCGATCGGCTCGAGCATGAGCGCCCAGTCGACGGCGGAGTCTCCGCCTCCGCTGATCAGTACGCGGCGGCCCTGGAATTTGCTAAGATCGCTGACAAAATAGTGAAGGTTGGCTTTCTCGAATTTCTCCGCATTTTCCACTTCCAAACGGCGCGGTTCAAATGCGCCGACCCCGGCGGTAACGATCAGGGCGCGGGCATAGTGCACACCCTTGTCCGTCGTGACGACGAAATGGCGTTCCTCTTTCTTCTCGATGGATAGCACCTTTTCTTCCAGACGAATATCCGGGTCGAACATTTTGAGCTGTTCATGCAAGTTATGAATCAGTTCCTGGCCGGTGATCTTGGGGAAGCCGGCGATATCGTAAATATATTTCTCAGGATAAAGGGCAGCGACCTGTCCCCCTAGCTGAGGCATACTTTCAATTAACTTCACGGATGCTTTCCGCATTCCGCCGTAAAAAGCGGCAAACATGCCTGCCGGCCCGCCGCCGATAATGAGCAGGTCGGTGAACTCGCCGCTTGCTGGTTGGGATGACACAGGTAAACACCTCCGGTTGATTTACAAAACTTTTTATATTGTCATTTCTACTTTATTATAGCCATCAATTCCTCCCTTGCAAAGCAGACCAAATATTGTCAAACTTGGTGTCAGGAAAGCCTGTAAAATCGCGGAATTGGGCGTAAAATAAGACTTGATCTTTTATACAAAAGCCGATATTATTCAAATGTATGCACACTTATTTGTGACGAAATAAGCACATTTGTGATCATAGTGTGTATTTTTTTGATAATTATCCTCTAACCGTTTAAAATAATTGTGACAAATGTCGCAAAAATAAGAAAAAGACGTATAAAAGATGTAAGGTGGAGACTCTTTTTTTATGTGTTTATTTTCACATTGAGGATTTGTTTATAATAAATATAGAGCTTCAAACCCGGAAGGAGAACAAGCCTGATGAGTACCATACCTAAAATCGTCATTCTTGGAGCGGGATATGGCGGTATCTTGACTGCGCAACGGCTGCAAAAAGAACTGAATTATAATGAAGCCGACGTAACGCTGGTCAACCGGCACGATTATCATTACTTTACAACGCATTTGCATATGCCGGCCGCCGGAACCGATTCTATAGAGCATACGCGCGTACCGATTTCGAAACTGATCGACGAATTCAAAATTGACCTTGTCAAATCGAATGTTCAGGAAATCCGCCTCGCGGACAGAAAAGTGGTACTCCAGGACGGAACGCTATCCTACGATTATTTGATCATCGCACTCGGCGGTGAACCGGAATCGTTCGGGATTCCGGGGTTGTCGGAATATGCCATGACCATCCGCAGCGTCAACTCGGTGCGCTTGATCCGCCAGCATATCGAATACCAGTTTGCCTTGTTCAAAGCGGATGAGAGCCGGACGGACCGGCTTAATTTTGTCGTGGGCGGCGCGGGCTTCAGCGGCATCGAGTTCGTTGCCGAGCTGGCCGACCGTATCCCTCAACTGTGCAAAGAATACGATGTCGATCCTAATATGGTGAATGTATATAACGTGGAGGCCGCTCCAACCGTGCTGCCGGGCTTTGATCCAGAGCTGGTGGAGTATGCCGTAAACGTGCTTGAGAAGAAAGGCGTGAAGTTCAAGATCGGCGTCGCCATCAAGGAGTGCACGCCGGACGGGGTGATGCTTGCGACCGGCGAGGAGATCCGCTCCGCCACCGTCGTCTGGACCGGCGGGATCCGCGGCAGCCGGCTGATCGAAGCGGCCGGGTTTGAAACATCCCGCGGCCGCGTCAAGATCGACGATTATTTGCGCGCCCCGGGGCATGACCATGTGTTTATCATCGGCGACAATTCGCTGATGTTCAATCCGGAAGGCCGGCCTTATCCGCCTACGGCGCAAATCGCCATGCAGCAGGGCGTCATCTGCGCGCAAAATGTCGTGGCGTCGATCCGCGGCAAAGAGCTGAAGAAGTTCGTGTTCAGCAACAAAGGCACTGTCGCTTCTCTCGGCAAGGGTGAAGCGGTGGCTTCGGCCTTCGGCAAGAAGTATAAGGGCTGGGTGGCCGCCCAGCTTAAGAAGATGGTGGATATCCGCTATCTGTTCATTATCGGCGGGATTCCTCTCGTCTTGAAAAAAGGCAGATTCCTGTAAAATGCGGCACTGCAGTGTACAAGTCCGGGGGCTGTTGACAAGAAGCGAGCTGGACCGCTATAACGCCTTGATGGAGGTCGGATCTTATCTGGAGTCCCAGCTGCAGTATGACCTGGCTTATACCGTCCAGAAGGAAGTCGATATTTTGATCCTCCCGGCAATCGAGCGCTTGAAGGAGAAGAGCCGGGATCGCGACCGCGCGACCGAGGAATTTCTCAAATCGCTGCGCGAGATGCAGGATGAGGATGAATCGTAAGTATACCCGACTTAAAAATAAAAAGGCTGTCCATCCGTTGATCTAAGAATTAGGAATGGGCAGCCTTTTTCGTTTGTGTTTTAGCCTGGGTTGCAATTACAGTTTAAGCATTTCCTCGAACAATTGCTCGTTCAGCAGGCCGCCGACATAGAAGGAGCCGAATTCCCCGAAGCGGGCGCTCACTTCGTCGAAGCGCATTTCATAGACCAGCTTCTTGAATTGCAAGGCGTCGTCCGAGAATAGCGTCACGCCCCATTCCCAGTCGTCGAGCCCGACGGAACCGGTAATGATCTGCTTCACCTTGCCGGCGTAGCTGCGGCCGATCAGTCCGTGGCTGCGCATCATTTCCCGGCGCTCTTCCATCGACAGCATGTACCAGTTGTCGCTAAGGTCGCGTTTCTTGTTCATCGGATAGAAGCAAATATATTTCGATTTCGGCAAAATCGGCTGCAGTCGGGCCAGCACGGCCGGATTTGCCTTCGGGTCGCCGTCTCCCGAGCCGAGATAATTGCTCAGCTCCACGACGCTGACGTAAGAATAGGCCTTGATCGTATATTTGGCGAAATCCGTTTTGTTAAAAGCGTTCTCCAAGGCGTTCAACTCTTCCAGAGTTTCGCGCAGGTGCATGAACACAAAATCAGCCTTCTGTCCTACAATGGAATAAACGGCGGTACTGCCCTCATTATTTTGTTCGAGGACATTCCATTCCTGCAGGAAATTGTGCAGCTCTTCCAGGGCGCCCGCGCGCTCCTCGTCGTCGGCCGCTTTCCAGGCCGTCCAATCGATGGACCGGAAATCGTGCAGGGCATACCAGCCCTCCAACGTGGATGTTGCTTCGCTCATGTATAATCACTCCCAAATCGTAAGGTTGTTCTTTTCTCCAAAAATGCCGGATGCTCTTTTATTGTATCGTACTGTGAAATCTGGAGCAAACAGATTCATCGTTTCTTCAGGATAAGTTCATTGATTCGCAACATATTTTTTAGTAAACTATCTACTAGTTCTTGAAGTTGTGATATATGTTATAGTGGAAATGATGGAAAGGTGGGGAACGAGGTTGGGCTGGCTGATCGTTTTGGTGCTGATGGTTCTGTTTTTCGTGATGATGTTCGGCATCGGATTTATTCTTAATATGCTTATGAAGACAACCTGGTTTCCGGCTTACATATTTGTGATCGTCATTTTGCCGATCGTCGTATACAGCTTGTGGGACCATGAACTAGGGTTCGGCGCTTATCTCGCATCCTTCCGCGTGGTTGATTACTTGACGGCCCTGGCGGGGCTGGCGGGCGCGGTGTTAAGCGGGTGGACGATCAAGAAGCTGCGGCTCGGCGGTTATAAAATGTTTTAATATATTCAACACTGCAACAGCTATAGTACTAGCTCCGGACGGGGTCGTCCGGGGCTTATTTGTCTGCCGACAAAAAGCGAGGATGCCAAAAAGCAAGCATTCCCGCCTGCCGTGGTGAGGGAAGAGAATTTTTGGCGTTTTTTGTAGGGATTTAACGATTCGAGGTTGAAGGATTTATGATAGAATAGAGAAAGTCTAAATGTTCATGAAAGGGAAGGGAGCGTTTAAGCCGTGCGCATGAACAACCTGCTGCATTATACCGAAAATCACCGCTATTGCGTATACCGGGACTTCTCTCTTAGCCCTGTGGATAATAAGATGCTCGGACTGATTTATCAGCCGATGGTCGGGGCGCTGGCCATAGCGTTGTACCGATTGCTCACGGAGCAGGTGCAGGCGGACCGGGTCGGCTATTCCGCGATTGAACAACAGCGGAGCCTGTTTTTGACGATGGGTTTGGAGCCGAGCGAGAAAGGCCGCTCCGTACTGATTGAACAAACATCCAAACTGGAGGCCGTCGGACTTCTGCAAACGAGCCGCTTATACATACCGGATGGCGATGATTATCTGTATGAATATGAGCTTCAGCCGCCGCTGTCTCCGGATGAATTTTTCCGTACTCAGCATCTGACGCTGCTGCTTCGCGACAAGATCGGTAAATTCGCGCTGTTGTCGCTGCGGGAGCGGTTTTTTTGCCCCGAGCCCGGGGATATATACGGTTTGGCTTACAATAAAGAGAATATATCGGTACCGTTTTACGAGATATTCGAGTTAAACACGCATTCGATCGATTATGAGCTGGAGCAGGCGATCCACGAGACCTCCGTCGCAAGGCGGCCGGGGATCAAAACGGAGCCGGAAGAGGACGATCTCAATTATGCCGACATCATCATCCGGTTTCCGCGGGAATCCGCCAACCGCAGCTTCGTGGAAAGACTTCGCTTCGATCCCGAAGGCATGGGCATCGTCAATTTTGTCGCCCGGAAATACGATCTTGGCGTGCAGGATTTATGCCGGCTGCTGGATGAAGACGGCGTGTTCGATATGAGCGGAACGCTGCTGCTGGACGAGCTCCAATACAAAGCGAATCTGCACTTCCGCCAAGATAAGCGGCGCCGGGAGCAGCGGGACAAGGCGTTCGCCAAAGCCGTTTCGATCCGGGGCGAGGCGGCGGAGCCGGAGGACAGCGTTCACCCGGAAGAAATCGCCGTGCAGATGGAGTATTATGTCGAGGTTCCGCCTCAGTTCATGAATAAATGCGATATTCACCAGTACAATATGATGCTCCGGAACGAGCCGTATACCCGGCTGCTTAAGACGTTTTTCCCGGGAGCGGTGCCGGACAATCTGCTCGATATTTTCGAGAAAATCGATTTGAATTACAAGCTGCCGGGCGAAGTCATCAATGTGCTGATCCATTATTTGATGAGCCTGTTGACGACCGGCGGCGAGCAACGGATCAACCGCAATTTTATCGACGCGATCGCGTCCAACATGCTGATGAAGCAGATCAATACTTACGAGAAGGCTGTTCAATATATCCGGGACCAGGCCAAGGTGAAGGAGAAGGCGGCGGCCGGGCCGGCGCCCGCCGGAAACGGCCGCGGCCGGAGTTACAATGGCCGCGGCGCGAAGCCGAAGCCGGAAATTCCGATCGTGGAGAGCACGGGCGGCGAGCGGGGCGTGTCCGAAGAGGAATTCGCCGAACTGCTCAAAATGGCCGAACGGATGCAATCCAGCAAGAAAAAAGGATAAGCCCGGGCTTATCATCTATTCGGTAAGAAGGTGAGATAACGTATGGAATCCCTCGGGGAATTGCTGTCGCAAATGAATAACTCCCAGCTCCGGCGGCGTTCGGACGAATTGAAAGCGAGAATGATGAACGAGCCGCTGGTACGCGATTTGTGCATCCGTCATCCGGAACTCGGCGAGGAGCAGTTGAATCGCGGAATGGCCAAGCTGTACCAGTATGTGAACGACAGCCGCCACTGCGCGAACTGCCCCGGACTCGACCGCTGCCCCAACGATTTCCCGGGGCATTATACGAAGCTGACGGTCGAGAATGCGGGCAATGTGGTGCAATTGGTAGACTGCCAGGTTCCTTGTTCCAAGCAGGTCAGGTATGAACAGGAATTAATGGTGAAGAAGAGAATTCAGAGTTTCTATGTCGACGAACGCGCTTTGAGCGAGGGGTATAAAGAAGTGGAAATTTTGACCCGGGACAGCGTCCGTGCTCCCGCGGTCGGTCAGGTGTTCCGTTACATCAACGCCACGAAGGAAGCCGGCTTGCAAACCCGCGGGCTCTATCTCGAAGGCCATTTCGGCACCGGCAAAACGTTTTTGATGTGCTATCTGCTGCATGAGCTGGCCAAGGAAGGCTATTCCGGGGTCATTGTGTATATGCCGGAATTCGTCGAGGATCTGAAGTCGATGCTGCAGGACAGCCAGAAGCTGAAAGAAACGACGGAAATCATGAAGCAGGCGGATCTTTTGATCTTTGACGATATCGGAGCGGAAAATTTGAATCCGTGGGTGCGCGACCATGTGATGGGCTCGATTTTGAATTACCGGATGAACCGGAAGCCGACCTTTTATACATCGAATTATTCCCTGAGCGCTTTGGAGAAGCATCTCAGCTTCACGAGCAAGGACGGGGAGGAAATCAACAAAGGCCAGCGGCTGATGGACCGGATCGCTCCGTTTGTGGACGTGGTTACCGTAAGCGGCAGCAATAAGCGCGGGCGTGCCTAAAATGCATAAAGCCGGGATCTTCACGGAAGATCCCGGCTTTACTTGTAACGGCATAACGATCCCGGCTTAGCCGGCAATAAATTTCACGATTACCATTCCGAAGAAAACAACAACCATAAACGTGAGCATCCCGAAGAAACCGTTCATCAGGTCGAACAAATCGTTGCGGGGCTCTTCATTAATATGCTCCCGGGGGTCGGTTACATGATTGTTTGCATCCATGGCGACGGGGCCTCCTCGCAAAATAAATCGCTGTCAATAATAAACATCATAGACAAATCGATTTTTGGTTATCATTAGTATAACCAATCGTCTTGAATTTTGTAAAGCAGCCGGGATTGGTTACGGTTTTTCTTTTACTATAAAATTGTGGTATAATTATCAACACGCCTGCCCTCGGCGGGTTTGCAGCATCATATTTTCGGTTATTAATACTTGTCTCAGCGGCATGTTGACGACTGGGCACGATATAAGGAGGAGATTGCAGATGGCAATTGTTAATGTATCCGATCAAACTTTCAATAGCGAAGTCGAAGGAAAGGGCACCGTCCTGGTGGACTTCTGGGCGCCTTGGTGCGGACCTTGCAAAATGATCGCTCCGATTCTTGAGGATTTGGCGAATGAAGTCGGCGATTCCGTGAAGATCGCCAAATTAAATGTGGACGATAATCCGGAGTCCGCTTCCCGTTTCGGCGTGATGAGCATTCCGACGCTGATTTTCTTTAAGGACGGCCAGCCGGTGGATAAAGTGGTCGGCTTGAACTCCAAGGAAAACCTTAAAAACCTGATCGCCAAACATCAATAAACGTTTTAGATGAGGGTGTACTTGTTTTAACTTTTGAATCTCGCGCCTCCGGCATATCCGGGGGCGTTTTCTGCGTAGAAGCGGCAGCCTATTTGCATGCGGAGAGGAGGAATACAACATGGGTTCGGCAACGAAGGAAGATGCCCGGGAACGGGAAAAGGCGATGGAGAATATCCGCAACAAGCTTGCGCTTTTGCCCGATCTGCCGGGCTGTTACCTGATGAAGAACAGAGAAGGCACGATTATTTATGTCGGCAAGGCCAAAATTTTGAAGAACCGGGTCCGGTCCTATTTTACGGGGAGCCATGACGGGAAAACCCAGCGGCTCGTCTCCGAGATCCGCGATTTCGAATATATCGTCACCGGCAGCAATATGGAAGCGCTCATTCTGGAGTGCAATCTGATTAAGACGCATTACCCGCGTTATAACATCCTGCTGAAGGATGACAAGACTTTTCCGTACATCAAAATCACGAACGAACCGCATCCCCGGCTTGAGGTCACCCGCCGGCTTTTGAAAGATAAGGCGAAATATTTCGGCCCGTATCCGAACGCCTACGCCGCGCAGCAGACGAAGAAGCTGCTGGACCGGATGTACCCGCTGCGCAAATGCAATGTCATGCCGAAGGAGGTCTGTCTCTATTACCATATGGGCCAGTGCCTGGCACCTTGCGTGAAGGAAGTGCCGCAATCGGAGTACGAACGGATGATCCAGGAGATTACTTCCTTCCTAAGCGGCGGGCATGAGGAGATCAAGAAGGATCTGCAGCGCAAAATGCAGGAAGCGGCCGAAGAGCTGAATTTCGAGCGGGCCAAAGAGCTTAGAGACCAGATTATTAACATCGATGCGCTGATGGAGAAGCAGAAGATCACGACCTCGGACGCCAAAGACCGCGACGTGTTCGGGTTTGCGGTCGACAAAGGCTGGATGTGCGTGCAGATTCTTTACATGCGCCAGGGGAAAATGATCGAGCGCCATGCGTCCATCATTCCTTACTATGGGGACGCGTATAGTGATTTCCTATCCTACGTGACCCAGTATTACAGCGATAACCCGGCCCTGCCGAAGGAAATTTTGCTTCCGGAGATGGGAGCGCGGGAGGCGGCGGCAGGGGAGGAAGAGCCCGCGTCGGCGCCTGACGGCTCCGCCGACGCCGAAGACGCGGCGGCCGCCGCGGGCGAGCCTAAGCCTGACGAAGGCGCAGCCGCTGCCGCTGCATCCGCGGACGGCGAAACGCTGGACGCGGCCAGCGGGGCCGCGGCGCTGCACGAGTGGCTCGGCGTGAAGACGCTCGTGCCGCAGCGCGGGCTGAAGCGGCAGATGGTGAAGATGGCCGAGGATAACGCCCGCGTCGCTTTGAACGAGAAATTCCGCCTGTTCGAGCGGGATGAGGAGCGGACGCGCGGAGCATCCGCCAACCTGGGCCAGGCGATCGGCCTGGAAAGCCTGTCGCGGATCGAGGCGTTCGACAACTCCAACATTCAAGGGGCCAATCCCGTGTCCGCGATGGTCGTGTTCATCGACGGGAAACCGGAGAAGAAGGAGTACCGGAAGTATAAAGTCAAGACCGTCCAAGGTCCGGACGATTACGAAACGATGCGCGAGGTTATCCGCCGCAGATACGAGCGGGTGCTGAAGGAAAATCTGCCGCAGCCCGATCTGATCATCGTCGACGGCGGCAAAGGCCAAATCTCCGCGGCGGTCGACGTTCTGGAGAACGAGCTGGGCTTGTTCATTCCGGTGGGCGGCCTTGTCAAGGACGCCAAGCACCGGACCGCCCAACTGATGGTGGGCGATCCGCCGGAGCCGATCCATTTGCCCCGCGACAGCCAGGAATTCTATTTGCTGCAGCGGATTCAGGACGAGGTGCACCGCTTCGCCATCTCGTTCCACCGCGAGCAGCGCGGCAAATCGATGGTCGCTTCGCGCCTCGATGCCATCCCCGGCATCGGGGAGAAGCGCCGGAAAGCGCTGCTTAAGCATTTCGGCTCGCTGAAAAAAATAAAAGAGGCCTCCGTCGAAGACTTCCGGCCTCTTTCCATTGGCGACAAATTAGCCAAGCAAATTATAGATGCCCTCCGGGAGGAAGAGGAGTCGTGAACAACGGCTCTTCTTTTTTTTGCGGCGGAACGGGCGGCCGTTCCTTCCCCGGAGGATTGAACAGATAGATGACATATGCGACGATCGCCGGCAGCGCGATAAAGAAGATGCCGGCCGCGATATTCAGCGCACCGCCCGTAAACATCACGCTGATCGACATCAGCAGGCTATCGAAGATGACGTGGGCGAACATGACGGTAATAAAGCCGTAGCGCAGGAAAATGAAACTGAACAATAAGCCGATGAACAGCAGCTCGATCGGGCGGGAGATGACCGGGTAGATCGGGTACAGCGTGTGCCCGAACGCCCAGATCAGCGTCGTGATCACGCTGGCCGCAACCGTGCTGCGGAACATTTTCTTCAGCATCGGGATGCCGAACAGCCGGTATACGGCTTCCTCGCCGATCCCCGCCACCCAAGCCAGCAGCGGGAGCAAGGCGGGATAGAGCATATTGTAGGTCGATTGCGAATCGTCCGTGGTGGACCACATATGGATCGTATTTTCCAGCACGAGAAAGATGACCGACTGGACGCCGAGCAGGATAAGCGCCCAAGCGTAGCCGTCCCAAACCGCGGACAGCACATGGCGTCCGTACCCTTGTTCTTTGGCGCGAGGCCACAGAGCAATCCCCTGTTCGCGCCAGAGCCCGTCGCCGCCGACCAGCGAGAAATAAATCGACGCGGCCATGATCAGCGTGACGATGCCTTGGATGAACATGCTAAAGATCAGAATCGGACCGCTGATTCCCTCTTTTTCAAAATAAGGGAGCATATTGATCGCGGAGCCCAAGGAAATAAGGAAATATACCGAAGCCAGGATAATGCCCCGTTTGAACGAAGTATGTATTCTTTTCAGGGCGCTGTACACGATAGCGAGAATGCCGAGCACAAAAGTCATCAGCGCATAACCGACATAAGTGAGCCAATTGGCGATCGTGGTCTGGCGATCGATATAATCCGTATAGCTTTGCGGTATGTCAAAATAACTTTCAACCATGGTAACCCGTCCCCCGTCGTAGGTTACGCCGACTTCCGCCTGAGCTTCGCCGACGGTATAACCGGAGAGCGTAAGCAACAGCCCGTTTGGAACCTCGTCCACGACCATCTCCGTATTTTCGTCGAATCCCAGCGCCGACAGGATCGGATTCGCCTGCTCGAGAATTTGTTCCCAGCTCGAGCTGACGGATAGCTCGTAATCCCCGGTTTTCTCAAAGCCGACCACCTTCCCCGTCGTCATATGAACATCGACCGTCAAGGCGCTTGTCTCCGCGTCCGGATGTTCAAACCGGACCTGGAACACGTCGTAAGGAAACTGTTTGTCGTATTTTTTCAAGAAATCCGCCATCAAATCTTCCCGGGTCAAATACCCGTAAACATCGGAGTCGGTATCGTAGGTAACCAAAGCTTCCCCCAAATCGCCGGCGTAGCCGAGCGCCGTTGCCGCGAATTTGGCGGCGGATTCCCGGGCCTGCTCCTTGGTGATGATCTGAGTCGACTGCTGAACTTGCAATGATTCGGAATCGGTGGTGGGCAGAAGCTGCACCCAGATAAACACGATGAAACCTATCGCGGCGAGGAGCCACAGGGTCCGGGTCTTTGGCCTGCGCCCGTACGGCTCTGGATGTGGGTCGGAATACATGCAAAAACTCCTTTAAACAATATTTTTTTGGCAATACGGTATGATTTTGGTGTATCCATGTCACAGTAAAGATAACACAGGGCGGATTTCTGCGCCAGAGACGAGGGGCTTTTCTTGAAATACCGCAATAACTCCGGCAAACAAAAGCATGGCTTAGAGAAGCGATCACCTTTGCGCTTGTTTCATCCGATTTCAGTTATTATCGATGTTTTTCATCCAAAAATACCTTTGTAGCGGGGGGAAATAAAGCTTATAATCCATTTGACGAAAATGAAATGAAAAATGATGAAATTAAAATAATCGCGATAAATGAATAGTTTGGCCGAATTTCAACCGAAAACGGGGGAACCGATTTTTTGGGGTGAATTTCGCTGATTCGTCCGGCTTCGGCCTGGTGAAGATGCGAATAGGGCAGCCGTGCAAGCCCGAATCCGTCAGCTAACCTCGTAGGCCTTTGCAGCAGGGACCAATCTAAAGGCATTGGATTTCCAGTGCTTTTTTCTTTTTGCTTTTCAAACCGATAATGAGGTGAACAACATTGCTTTCCAAATGGTTCAAATTCTCTCCTCCCCAGGTGTTAGTGCTGGGATTCGCGCTTATTATTCTCGCCGGGGCGCTGCTCCTGATGCTGCCGATTTCGAGCGCCACCGGGGAGTCGCTGCCTTTTGTCGATGCGTTCTTTACGGCTACCTCGGCAACCTGTGTAACCGGACTGGTCGTCGTGGATACGGGAACTTATTTCTCCACCTTCGGACAGGTGGTCATCATGCTGCTGATCCAGATCGGAGGCCTCGGCTTCATGACGATGGCGACGCTGTTTGCCCTAGTATTCAAACGGAGAATCTCGCTCAAGGAGCGCCTGCTGCTGCAGGAAGCAATGAACCAGAATACAATGGAAGGCATCGTTAGGCTGATCAAAAAAGTGCTGATGTATTCCCTCGTCATCGAAAGCTGCGCCGCGCTGCTGTTCGCGATCCGCTGGTCGTTCGACATGCCGTTTGGCCGGGCGCTGTATTTCGGCGTTTTCCATAGTGTCTCCATGTTCAACAACGCGGGCTTCGATTTGTTCGGCGAGTATCGCAGCCTTACGCAGTATGTCAGTGATCCGCTTGTCAATTTTGTGGCGATATTCCTTATTGTTTCGGGCGGGTTGGGCTTTATCGTTCTGTCCGACCTGATCGAATTCCGGAAACGCCGCAAGCTGTCGCTGCATTCCAAAGTGGTGCTGTCGATGACCGCCGCGTTGATCGTGATCGGCGCGCTGGTAATTTTCGTGTTTGAATTCACCAACCCTAAGTCACTTGGCTCACTGGGCTGGTCCGGGAAATTCTGGGGCTCGCTCTTTCAGTCGGTCACGCCGCGGACGGCGGGTGCCAATACGCTGGACATCGGCGGGCTTCGTCAAGCCACGCAGTTCTTCATAATTATTCTGATGTTCATCGGGGCTTCGCCTAGCTCCACCGGGGGCGGGATCAAGACGACGACATTTACCATTCTGGTCGGGGCGGTGATCTCCATGATCCGCGGACGCACGGACCTGGTGCTTTTCCGTTACCGGTTTGCCCAGGAAAGAATTTTCAAAGCGGTCACGATCACGATGCTCGCTTTGTTTCTGGTCGTTGCCGTCGCGATGGTGCTGTCCACGACGGAGGATGCCAGCTTCCTCAGCATCCTGTTCGAAACGACGTCCGCCTTCGGCACGGTGGGGCTGTCCATGGGGCTTACGGGTAAGCTCACCGTCCTGGGGAAAATCATTATCAGCTTCACCATGTTTGCCGGACGGCTCGGTCCCTTGACGCTCGCTTATGCGCTTGGGCCGAAGAAGGGTAAAGAATTGTATAGACATCCCGAAGGCAAAATGATTATAGGATAAGGGGAAAAGAAAGATGAAAACACAGCAGTTTGTAGTGATCGGATTGGGGCGGTTCGGCTCCAGTCTGGCGCTTGAGCTGATGAACCTCGGTTATGAGGTGCTTGGCGTGGATCGCAATGAAGAAGTGGTCGACGAATGGAGCGATCGGCTCACCCATGCCGTGGTGGCGGACGCCACCGATGAAGAGGTGCTGAAATCGCTCGGCGTGCGGAATTTCGACTGCGGCATTGTGGCGATCGGCAACGATATCCAAATGAGTATTCTGAGCGCCATCCTGCTTAAGGAGATCGGTATTAAGACGGTGGTGGCCAAGGCGATATCCGTCCTTCATGGCCGGGCCCTGGAGAAATTGGGCGTGGACCGGGTCATCTTCCCCGAGCGGGATATGGGGGTGCGCGTCGCTCATCAGCTTGTCACGCCAAACTTGCTGGATTATATTGAGCTTTCCAAAGAATACAGCATAGTCGAACTCAGGGTGCCGGGATGCCTGGACGGGAAAAATGTGGGCGATC
This sequence comes from Paenibacillus haidiansis, assembly GCF_036553665.1. Classification (NCBI taxonomy): domain Bacteria; kingdom Bacillati; phylum Bacillota; class Bacilli; order Caryophanales; family Paenibacillaceae; genus Paenibacillus; species Paenibacillus haidiansis. The sequence goes on from NZ_JAZHPZ010000015.1 coordinate 115,151, forward strand.
TGAATCCGCGCGCCCGGTTCGGCTGCAGCATCGTCGCCATCCACCGGGAGAATGGCGTTATTGTCGCCCCCACGGCGATGGATCATCTGGCTCTTGACGACATTATGGTCATTATCGGGGCCAAGAAAAATATAGAAGAATTTGAGAAAGTGCTAATTCAATAAACGCCTTTTTTGCGTTGGAGTGGAGAGTATGATGGAGCAGCAAGCGATCTTGGCCATAGCTATATTTTTGATAACCTACGCACTCATTATTTCGGAAAAAATTCATCGGACCGTCCTTGCCATGGCTGGGGCGGCGTTGATGCTGTTATTGGGGATTCTGAACCAGGAAAGCGCCATTCACCATATTGATTTCAATACGCTTGGCCTGCTGGTCGGAATGATGATCATTGTGAACACGACGGCCGAAACCGGCTTGTTTTCTTATATCGGGATCTGGACGGCCAAATTGGCAAAGGGAAATCCCGTAACCATATTGTGGCTGCTGGCGCTCATTACGGCAGTAGGTTCGGCGTTTCTTGACAATGTAACGACGATCATTCTGATGGTTCCGGTGGCGTTTAGTATCACGCGCCAATTGGAGATAAAGTCGTTCCCCTATATATTTTCGATGATCATCGCCACAAATATAGGTGGTACCGCTACTTTAATCGGGGATCCTCCCAACATCATGATCGGCAGCGCCGTTAATGAATTATCATTCGTCGCTTTTATCGAGAATCTGGCTCCGGTTGCGCTCTTAATCCTGGCGGTGATTTTGCCGATCACGATTTTGATTTTCCGGAAACAACTGAAACCCGCTTTTGCAAATGGACGGAAGATTATGAATCTTAGCCTGGACGGATTGATTACGGATAAAAAACTACTGGTCAAATGTCTGATTATCCTGGGAATTACGCTGCTCGGTTTCTTTTTGCATCAAAGCATACACCTGGAATCGGCCACGGTTGCGCTTGCCGGCGCGTTCCTGCTCTTGTTGATCACTGGAGAGAAGGTTATGGAAAGGGCGTTTCGTTCCGTGGAATGGCCGACGATTTTTTTCTTTGTCGGCTTATTCGTTCTGGTTGGCGGTCTGGTCGATACGGGGACGATCAAGCTGCTTGCCGAAGGGGTTATCGATTTGACCGGAGGTGACCCGCTTTCTACGTCTATGCTGATTTTATGGCTTAGCGCGATCGTATCGGCTTTTCTCGACAATATTCCGCTTGTGGCCACAATGATTCCAATGATTCAGGATATGGGGAATATGGGGATTCAAAATCTTGAGCCGCTGTGGTGGAGCCTCGCCCTTGGCGCCTGTCTGGGCGGAAACGGAACGCTGATTGGAGCGAGCGCGAATTTGATTGGAGCGGGCATGTCGGCCAAAGAGGGCGAACCGGTTACTTTTGTCCGATACTTGAAATACGGATTTCCGCTGATGATATTATCGATCATTATTTCGACCATCTACATTTTATTGCGATATTTCTGAATGTGACCGGTTGAACCGGGTTAATTGAAAAGCTGACGTATTGGCTTAGGGCCTGTACCGTCAGCTTTTTTTATGGGTTTACCGGGTATATTCTTACAGCGGCAGTTCCTCCACGAGTCTCTCCCGGATTTGCATCATCCATTCCTTCATCTCATTGCTTAGATTGGATTTATCCCCGTATACAAGGCAAGTTTCCCTACCCGTCTGCTCCAGCTCGTTCATCGGCACGGTCACGAGGCCGTTGTCTCTCAGCAATTGCTTGCGCAAATACGATTTGGGCAGCAGCGCCGCCGCCTTGCAGGTCGGCAACAGGCGCACGATCGCTTCGAAGGAATCGATCTCCATCCGGATATCGGGAATGATGCCGTAACGGGTGAACAGGTCGTCGATCAGTTTCCGGTACCAGGTGCCCTTGGAGAAGATGATCATGGAGCGGCCGTTCAAATCGTCCATGACAGCTTTGCTGTTCCCGGCGAGCTCATGTCCGCGGGGAACGACCAGCTCCAAATGATCCCGGAACAGCGTGATGCATTTAAGCCCGGACTCGCTGATGGAAGAAGCGATAACCCCGATATCGATCTTGCGTTCGCGGACCTGGGAGACGATCTCATGGGTTTTCCCCGTGATCAGCTTGAGTTCGATATCGGGGAAGCTGTTCATCAGCGCCGTGACGAGCGGCGGCAGCGTCGTCTGGATCGTCGTCAGGCTGGCTCCGAGCGTGACGACGCTGCGTTCCGGCGCTTTGAAGCGGGAAAGGGCTTGAAGGAAATTCTGATGGCGCTGCCGCTGTTCAACCGCGTACACGTACGCCTCCTGTCCCGCTCGGGTGAGCTCCAGCCTCTTTCCTTTCCGCCAAAACAGTTCGACGCCCCATTCCTCCTCCAGCTTGGCGATTTTCCGCGACAAGGCGGGCTGTGATAAATTCAACAGCTTGGAGGCTTTATTTAAACTGGATTGTTCCACGACCGTGGTAAATACGAGCAGGTCTTCAACCATCGGACATCCCCTCTTATGCGAGTTGTTTATAACTATTAATAATTATATTGCAATTCCATTATAAGATAAAAAGTTGTAACATTAAAAGTGACACAAGATGTTCACATGTTATATTTGTAACAAGCGAAAATGACCGCGATCTTGTGTAATTTATCATATACGTCTAGCGGTCGGCTCTAATAGCAATCAATCTTCGAAAAAAATGGATAAGGAACGATGGAAACGGGAAAGGGGAACATGGGCTTATGAAAGGGTTTTATTCCAGAAAGCTGCACTCGCTGCTGGGTGTCATTCCGCTTGGCTTATTTTTTCTGGAACATATGCTGACGAATTTTTCCGCGGTGGAAGGCGGGAGCCAGGGGTTCAAGGACGCCGTTGCATTTCTGAACAGCCTGCCGGTGGTCATTGTGCTGGAGATTTTCGGGATTTGGCTGCCGCTTCTGTATCATGGCGTCTACGGAATGTATATCGCGTTTCAGGCGAAGCCCAACAACACCCGCTTTCGCAATGAGCGCAATTTGCGTTATCTGCTGCAGCGGATCACGGGCGTGCTTGTGTTTGCATTCGTCATCTGGCACCTCTATGAAACTAGACTGCAAGTGGCACTCGGTAACGTGAGCCACGAGGAGCTCGGCGGCGTGATGCATAACATTGTGACGAATCCGGTCTCCTTCACTTTATATCTGATCGGGGTCGTCGCGGCGGCTTTCCACTTTGCGAACGGCTTCTGGTCGTTCCTGGTCAGCTGGGGCATAACGGTCGGACCGCGTGCGCAACGGGTTTCTTCCTATATTTGTATGACGTTGTTCGCCGTGGTTGCCGTCGTCTTTACCTGGTCGCTGTTTGCTTTCCGCGGGGCGGAATTCCAGGCGGAAGGAACGGCGATGCTGGAAACGCTCCGGGTATTTATCGGGTAACAAAACTAGGTAGATGCTTACGAAGCAAGTTTTGTACGAAGTATCTCAAGAAGCTTATGCTACACAAAACTAAGCCTATGCTTACGAAGCAAGTTTTGTCGAAGTATTACAAAGAAGCTTATGCTACACAAAACTTTTAGGAGTTGAAATAGAGATGGCTAAACAGAGCATTATTATCGTCGGCGGGGGGCTGGCGGGATTGATGGCCACGATCAAGGCGGCGGAAGCCGGCGTCCAGGTCCATCTGTTCTCGCTAGTCCCGGTCAAAAGATCACACTCCGTCTGCGCGCAGGGCGGGATCAACGGGGCCGTAAATACGAAGGGCGAGGGGGACTCGCCGTGGGAGCATTTCGACGACACGGTATACGGCGGCGATTTCCTGGCCAACCAGCCGCCGGTCAAGGCGATGTGCGAAGCGGCGCCGGGGATCATCCATCTGATGGACCGGATGGGCGTAATGTTCAACCGGACGCCGGAAGGACTGCTCGATTTCCGCCGCTTCGGCGGCACGAAGCACCACCGGACGGCGTTTGCCGGGGCGACGACCGGGCAACAGCTGTTGTACGCCCTGGATGAACAGGTTCGCCGTTTCGAGGCGGAAGGGCTGGTCGTCAAATACGAGAACTGGGAGTTTCTGTCCGCCGTTCTCGACGACGAAGGCGTCTGCCGCGGCATTTGCGCCCAAAACCTGCGCTCGATGGAGATCGTCACCTTCGCTTCCGATGCGGTGATTTTGGCCTCGGGCGGCCCCGGCATCATTTTCGGCAAAACGACGAATTCGGTGATCAATACGGGGACGGCTGCCAGTGCGGCATATCAGCAGGGCGTCCATTATGCGAACGGCGAGTTTATTCAAATTCACCCGACGGCGATTCCCGGCGACGACAAGCTGCGGCTGATGTCGGAATCGGCGCGCGGGGAAGGCGGGCGGATCTGGACTTACAAGGACGGCAAACCGTGGTACTTCCTGGAGGAGAAATATCCGGCCTACGGCAACCTCGTACCCCGGGATATCGCAACCCGGGAAATCTTCCACGTCTGCGTCGATCTGAAGCTGGGGATCAACGGCGAGAACATGGTCTATCTCGATTTGTCCCACAAGGATCCGAAAGAGCTCGATGTGAAGCTCGGAGGCATTATTGAAATCTACGAAAAATTTATGGGCGACGACCCGCGCAAAATTCCGATGAAGATATTCCCGGCGGTCCATTACTCCATGGGCGGCATGTGGGTGGATTACAATCAGATGACGAACATTCCCGGCTTGTTTGCGGCGGGGGAATGCGAATATCAGTACCACGGGGCGAACCGGCTGGGAGCCAACTCGCTCGTTTCCGCGATCTACGGCGGCATGGTGGCCGGCCCCAAGGCAGTGGAATACATCCGCGGCCTGAAGAAATCGGCGGAGGACCTAAGCCCGGCCATTTATGAGCGTTACCGCAAGCAGCAGGAAGACAAGTATGAAGGCATTCTTGCGATGAACGGTACGGAAAATCCTTATGTGCTGCACAAAGAGCTTGGCGAGTGGATGACGGAGAACATGACCGTGGTCCGTTACAATAACAAGCTGGAAGCGACAATCGGGAAAATCAAGGAACTGAAAGAACGCTACAAAAATATCAATATCAACGACACATCCCGTTGGAACAATGCGGGCGCCGCATTTACCCGCCAGTTGTGGAACATGCTGGAGCTGGCGGAAGCGATGACGCTGGGAGCGCTGCTGCGCAACGAGAGCCGGGGAGCCCACTATAAACCGGATTTCCCGAATCGCAACGACGAGGAGTTCTTGAAGACGACCAAGGCGACGTGGACGCCCGACGGCCCGCAAATCTCTTATGAAGATGTGGACGTCTCCCTGATCACGCCGCGGATTCGCGACTACTCGAAGGACAAATAGGAATAGGGAGGAGAGACTATGGCAACTGCGGAAACGAAAATACCGGTGAAAAAAGTGAAGTTCATTATTACCCGCCAGGACGATCCGAAATCGGCGCCCTATACCGAGGAATTCGAGTTGGATTACCGGCCCGGCATGAATGTGATCAGCGCCTTGATGGAGATTCAGCGGAATCCGGTGAATCTAAAGGGGGAGCATACGGCCCCCGTATGTTGGGAATCCAACTGTCTGGAGGAGGTATGCGGCGCCTGCTCGATGGTGATCAACGGCAAGCCGCGCCAAGCTTGCGCGGCGCTGATCGATAACCTGGAGCAGCCGATCCGGGTAGAGCCGATGCGGACCTTCCCGGTCGTGCGCGACCTCATCATCGACCGCAGCCGGATGTTCAATGCCTTGAAGCGGGTCAAAGCCTGGATTCCGATCGACGGCACGTACGATCTCGGTCCGGGGCCGCGGATGGCGGAGAAGAAGCGGCAATGGGCCTATGAGCTATCCAAATGCATGACCTGCGGCGTTTGCCTCGAGGCCTGCCCCAACGTCAACGAGAAGACCGATTTCATCGGCCCGGCCGCGATTTCCCAGGTGCGCCTGTTCAACGCGCATCCTACCGGGGAAATGAACGCCGAGGAACGTTTGGAAGCACTGATGGAAGACGGCGGCATCGAGGGCTGCGGCAATTCGCAAAACTGCGTCCGCGCCTGCCCGAAAGGCATCCCGCTGACGACTTCCATCGCGGAAATGAACAAAGCGACGAGCAAGCACATGTTCAAACGCTGGCTGGGCGTGTAGCCGTCCGTCCGCTTTCTTTAGAAAAACTACCGGGCTGATTGCCCGGTTTTTTCTTTTATCTAGGCCCTCCCTCTTCCCTCCGCAACTCACAATTGGAAATATCCAGTCAAGGAGGCGAGAATTTCCCTGTGAAGCCTTTCTAATTGGAAATATCCAATATCTGCGATTCAACTGCACGGTGATGGCGGATTTTCCGTTCATTTAATTGGAATTTTCCAATCTAGCTATCGGGGTGAGCCGATCCTGACCATTTTGATTGGATTTTTCCAATGGAGTGAGGCCAAAGCGGCGGTGGCTAACTATACTGCTAGTTGAAAAGGCCCGAACAGGCTAGTAAAATCGTGAAGTGGAAAGGGAAGAGATGATAAAGAGGATAAAGGATAGAGAATAAAGTTTAAAAGGAATGAGCCCAAACCATGAAGCATACGATGAATTTGAATCCGTGGCCTTTTGAAGCGATCCGGTCGGGAAGAAAGCAAATTGAGGTCCGGCTTCATGACGAGAAGCGAAGCAAGGTCCGGCCGGGCGACACGATCGAGTTTTACAAGCTGCCGGACAGGCAGGAGAGTCTGGAAGTTGAGGTAAAGGAGCTGCTCCCGTTCCGTTCTTTTCAAGAAATGTACACCAGCCTTCCTCTGAACGAACTGGATGCGGCGGGCCGGCCGGTCCGGGAACTGCTGGAAGAGACCTATGAAATTTATACGCCGGAGCAGGAAGCGAAGTGGGGAGTTTTAGGAATCAGAGTGAGCTTGTTATAAATGTATAAAAGGGGCCGCCCGCTAGTAGTTGCAACCTACTTGATATGATCCCCATACGGTAGACAGGTGAAATAACAAAACCTGTTGCCGTGAGGGGAGCATTTTTCATGCCCAAAAATAAACTTAATGCGTTAGAGAAATTAGCCATCGTTCAGGAGATTGAGAATAGCCAAATCGGATTGAAGGCTGCCGTTAGGAAGTTCGGTTTGAATAAATCCACCTTGGTAAAATGGCGACATCTTTACCGGTTATACGGTATCGAGGGATTAGAGGTCGGTTCCCACAATCGTAGTTATTCCGCAGACCTTAAACTTCAAGCTGTTAAGGATTATTTAGCTGGGGAATTATCGCAGTACCAAATCATCGATAAGTACAAAATTGCCAGTCGAACCCAACTCGCCGATTGGATTAAGAAGTATAATGGTCATAGAAACTTACGAGCTTACAACGGAGGAAAGACGGCTATGACCAAGGGACGTTCTACAACGTGGCAGGAGAGGCTCGATATTGTCTTGCACTGTCTCGCGAATGGACAAGACTACAACCAGGCGGCAGACCAATTCAAGGTCTCTTACCAGCAAGTATATAGTTGGATCAAAAAGTACGAAGCAGGTGGCCCAGAGGCTCTTCGCGACGGCAGAGGACGCACGAAGGCGCCAGAGAAGCTTACTGAGGAAGCTTACTGAGGTCGACCAACAAAAAAGCTAGCCATGAAGAAGTTGGAGTACGAAGTTGAGCGGCTGCGAGCGGAGAATGCCTTCTTAAAAAAGTTACAGGAGTTCCAAAGGAGGCGACGCTAAGCAAGCATCGACAGGAGAATGTCTATCTCGAAATACAAGCCGTGCAACAGGCAGAGTCGCTCAGCATACAGCTTCTATGCAAGAACTCTGGAGCTGGCGCAGGAAGCTGCGTCAGGCAGTACGCCCATGCTTCATAGCGACAGAGGTTACCAATATACGTCGATAAGCTTTAAAGAGATGTTGGATAACGCCGACATGAAACAGAGCATGTCTCGAGTTGGTCGTTGCATCGACAATGGACCGATGGAGTCTTTCTGGGGGACGCTAAAATGCGAGAAATATTATTTGCATACCTACCGAACTTTTGAACAGTTAAAGAAAGACATTGAGGACTATATCCACTTCTACAATTACGAACGATTACAGAGAAAACTAAACGGCCTCAGTCCGATGGAATTCAGGACCAAGGCCGCATAGATGATTT
>NZ_JAZHPZ010000016.1:0-91457 GCF_036553665.1 Paenibacillus haidiansis
GACACTAACGGCTCTGGATTCGATGCCACTGTCTTCTACAATGAAGAGACGAATCAGATAATCATTGGCTACAGAGGTACAGAGCCTTTTGGAAGACCCTTAGAGAGTTTGATTCCCGACTATGGAACCGATCTGAATGATGTCGTCGGTAATCGTGTTAAAAATGTTGAAGAAGTACATCAGTACTATGAGCAAAATAAGGAGAAAATTAATGCTCTCCCGCTTGAGGCACAGATGGGGTTCATTCAATATGAAGCGAAATACCAGGACAATCAATTCATACAGGCTCAGAAACTTTACGATGCCGTCAAGGAACAATATCCCACGGCCGAAATATCTACCACCGGCCATTCTCTCGGAGGAGCATTGGCCGAATATGTTGGAGTACGCAATGGATTGCCTTCAGTAAGCTTCAATGCGCCTGGTATCACTCATGCTCTGCCTGACGATCTTCAAGAGAAGGTAAAAAACGGGGATTTTCGTAATACAAATATTGCTTATGTCAATCCGAAGGATACGATCGGTTCAGGTGCCGTTAATCAGTTGGAACATGTTGGAGAAACCTATTACATAAATTCCACCTGTAAAGAAGCGAATAAGAATGAATTCAAAATGGTTATCCCTATCTCGATACCCCAAATTAGAGATAACAGTTTCGCTCAATTTTTATTCGGCTCTAAGTGGACTCCCATTACATATATTCCAATTACGATATCCTTAGGACAGCAAGGACCATTGGCTAAATTTTACAACTCCGCCTTTGACGAGGGAAACCATTCCTTAGGCCACTTTAAATTCGATGAAGATGGGAATATAGCGAATGCACTTTATACTATGGACGGTGAAGCCGCGGAGGTTAACCCAAGAGTAGCCGCCTACGAGAGTATGATTGCGGCAATGGAAGGATTCAAAGGAGTTCTCGGCGATTTAGTGGAGCGTTACGGTTCGCAGTGGGGAGTTTTTGGTCAACTGGCGGCGGCAGGTCTCGGCGTCACTTTAAACGGAGGATTTGCGGGGAGCGGTGAGGTCACTTTTACCGGAAACAAGAGCGGCGGTACCATTCAGCTTACGCCTGAGGAACTGCAAAACGCCGCACTTCAGATGCGGAATAGCTTAAAGGAATTTGATAGCGATATCAGCTATTCCATCCGACTGTTCCAAGCACAGGTCGAAACAAGCCAAAGCAAAACCTTGACACCTATTGTCTATAATGCCACTGCATCTTTTCATAGAATAAATCAATGGTACCAGCAATCTATCGCGGAAATCGCAGACTACATCGATCTCAAGGCAAAACTGTTTATTGCTGCCGATCGACAGTGATCAAATTAGAATATTGGTGGTGAAATCCATATGAGTCGAATATCCGTCGAGTTGGAGGATCTCAGGAAAGCCGTGCGACAATGCGAACGATTGAAGCAAAGACTTCAAGACCAAGAACAACAAATGCGGAATATATATGGCCGTCTGCATGATTGGAAAGGCGAGTCTGCCGTAAAATTGGCCGCCAAGATGGAGGCATTCCTGCGGGGAGCTTCACAACGTGCCGAGGAATTGGATGTACATAGAGAACAATTGCTGCGATATATTGAAATGATGGAGACAATAGATCGTTATACTTATAGTCATTAGATGGAAAAGGAAAGAGGGCCTCAAAAGGGCCCTCTTTCTAGCGGTTTACCGTTATTTCCGACGTTTCTTCGTCATCCGGGTGTACGTGATAAGTGCGGCGATGATCATGGCGATAAAGCCAAGATCTTCGGAAGTTTGGCGAGGCAAGCCGAACAAGATCAAAAGATTGCTCACCAAGGTGTTCGTGATCAACGCGATCATAATCAGCATGATCGGACGCCAAATGTTATATCCTCTCATTCCTGCAGCTCCCCTGACTCAGTTACTTACTTGCTTGAATTCCACCCAGTCGATCTGCATGCCCGGTTTGATAGACTCGAACTTCATTTCATAGAAGCCCGCTTCCAGTCCGATCTTCACCAGTCTTTGTCTAATCCAATTGCCTTCGGTACCGTTCGTTTGAATCGTCGTCACGACTTGGCCGTTCAGCACCAGATTGGTAGCGCTCTGAGCCAATTCCGGCTCCGGCGACATGATGCTGACAATGATCCGGTATTCACCGGCTTGGTCTACCTTCATATAAGTCGAATCGGCTGCATCCACTTTCACCTGAGCGTCCACTGACAGTTCCTGCACTTGCTCAGGAGTTACTGCCGGTTGGCCCGCCGCCGGGAATTTGTGGACCGCTTCGTGAATCACTTGCTTTCTGGAGAACACCGGCGCATGCATCAGGAACTCACAAATGTTCATGGCGTTCCGCTGCAATTCGCCTCGGGTCAAAGTCCCGTTCTCCAAGGATTCCAAGGTATTGTCGTCATAAGCGTTGATTTCCGCGCCATAGTTGCTGACGACCATATAAAGATCGTTTTGCGCGCGGACCATAAAGTTCGTATATTTCCGGTCCGGGGCGCCGCCGTGAACCACATCGTTCATCACGGCCCACCAGTCGGTCATCACGATGCCCTTAAAGCCCCACTCTCCACGCAGAATCGTGGTGTTGAGATCGTAATTGGAGGCTGTCCAATGCCCGTTGAGGGGATTGTAAGCGGTCATGATAGAATTGGCGCCGCCTTCCTTGACCGCCATCTCGAAGCCTTTCAGGTAAATCTCGCGAATCGCGCGTTCGGACACGACCGCATCCACTTTGCTGCGGTATTTCTCCTGGTTGTTGCAGGCGAAATGCTTCAGCGTAGCGTTGGAGCCGCCCTTCTTAATCCCGCGGGTGCAGGCGATGGCAAAAATCCCGGAAACCAGCGGATCCTCGGAAAAGTACTCGAAATTCCGTCCATTAAGCGGACTGCGGCGGATATTAAGACCGGGTCCGAGCAAGGTGTCGATTTCGTTTCTCAACAGCTCCTGGCCTTCCATCACGTAGAGTTCTTCAACCAGCTCCGGATCCCAGGTTGCGGCGAGCAGAGTTCCGATAGAGACCTGCGTCGCCTTCTCTCCGCTGTCCATACGAATCCCGGACGGACCATCCGATGTACAGCCGACAGGGATGCCGTAGTTAAACAAGCTGTCGCTGACTCCCCCGAAAGCCGAGGCCGTGCCCGGCGTTACGAGCGGGCTGCTCATGCCTTCGCCCCGGACGATCGCGGCCAGGTCCTGATCGCTGAGCTGGGCGATGAACGTCTCCATGCTGACTTTGCCGTCGCGGACATCCTGCAGCTTGTAGCCTTGATCTCCGGTCTGCTCTAAAGTAGCCGGAAGATTGGCCTCAATTCGCTGCGCCAGGGAAATCTTTTGCCGCGGCACCGCTTCATAGGTCAGCTCGTACGAACCGTCCGGCTTGCGGGCGCCCGGCTTCATGCGCGTAAAGTTATCCGTCGGCGCCAGCGCTTCTTGCAGCTGCTCCACGACTTGCAGCTGCTCAACAACATAGCCGTCCTGACCTTGGACGCTGATTCCCGTCAGCTTTTTGACACTGGTTCCGGCAAAAATACGATACGTTCCCGCTTCCAGTACATAGGCGGAAGAGTGTCCCGTTACGCCGCCGTCATCATAAGACGCCATGGAGTCGACCGGGAAGCTGATGCTAAGGCGCTGCGATTCTCCCGGCTGGAGCAGCTTCGTCTTGCCGAATCCGGCCAAAGCTTTTGCCGGCTGCCCCAGTTTACCTTGCGGCGCTTCGTAATAAACCTGTACGATTTCTTTGCCGGCATATGTGGTCCCGGTATTTTTGACGGTTACGCTCATTTCAAGGTACGGTTTGCCCTCTTTGACAACCGCTTTGGCTTCCTCGTACTCGAGCGCAAACTCCGTATAGGACAGACCGAAACCGAATTCGAATTGAACTCTGTCCGGGCAAAAAGTTTCGAAATAACGGTATCCTACATAAATGTCTTCCTGATAAACGCTCTTATGCTCGCTGCCGTAATTGCGGGTCGACGGATAGTCCTCGATGGTGTATGCAATCGTATCGGTCAGTTTGCCGCTAGGGGTCACATCCCCAACGAGCACATCGGCAATCGCGTTGCCGCCTTCCATGCCGCCATGCCAAGCATAGATCACGCATGGAATCGGGCTTGCGTAAGCTTCATCGTCCAGCCAGCTCATATCGATGATATTCGATACGTTCAGCACAACGATCGTTTGCTCGAAATAGGCGGTAACCTGCTTCAGCATATCTTTCTCTTCGGGCGTTAGTTGATAGCTGCCCGGCTCGTTGGCATTATCCTGATCCTCACCCGCCGTGCGTCCGATGACCACGATCGCCTTGTCCGATTTGCTTCGCGCCGCTTGTACCAGTCCGGGAGTTAAAGGCATCTCCTTCTGATGCCACGGCTCCGCAGCCCAGCCGCCTCCGCCGTTGTCGAACGGATTGGCCTCAATCCAGGTTTCGTATACGGCCGCCAACTCTTCGTTGACAGTGATGTTCTGCTTGCTCCGCAAGCCGTTCAGCAGGTTGGTAGTATACTCCACATTGACGCTGCCGCCTGACCCCGTGCCGCTACGATAGTAGTTCACTTGCGTTCTGCCGAAAATTGAAACGCTTTCGCCTTTGCGAACCGGAAGCGCTTGTCCTTCGTTTCTTAACAGTACCGCTCCTTCTGCCGCCACTTTTCTGCTGAATTCAGCAAACCCTTCCAAAGGAATTCCTATTTTCTTTGTGCTCAAGTTGTTCTCTCCCCATATCTTGTCAGTCTTAATTTATAGTTATATATAAATTACCTTATCTTTGGAGAGATTTGCAACGTTTTTGAAGGGATTATCTCGCAAGCTCCGTCGTGATATACCCGAACATCGGCTAGCTCTTTCTGACAAACTGCGTGTGACACTTGGAACAGGTGATGGAGATTTTCCCTTTTCCTTTAGGTACGCGCAAGGTTTGTTTGCAGGAGGGACATTTATAGAAACGGTGGGTTTTCCGCTGGGCAACCTGCTGCTTCTTTGTTCTGAACCAACCGGTAATCCGGTGACGGATGGCAAGGTAAGCATTGTTCTCTTGGCCCCGCTTGTAAAAGTTGCGGCTGAACATCCGGAAGTACTGATAGATCAGCAGCGCAAAAGCAAGTAACGTCAGCAGGGGAGAGAGAAACATGCCGAGTATCAGACAAACAATCGAAGCGATGTACAAAAACCGCCCGTAATGATCCATTCCATACCGGCCCATCATAAATTGGCGCAAACGTTCTTTCATGCTGGATTTTCCTTTCTGAAGTAAAGTTCGTTGGGGAATCAATCAACCTTTATCTCAATTTTCGGCGTTGTCGGAATTTCCGGTATTCATCCGGGTGACGATTTCATTCATTTTTTTGGTGATGCGGAGATATTCCAATGCATCTTTCGCACCAAGCTCCCTGAGCAGTTTTATGAGTTCGTTGCGGGCACGGTCCCGGTAACCGAGCGCATGCGCTTCCCCTTCCGGGGTCAGATGAACGATCGTCTTCCGGTGGTCCGCCTGATCGGTCTCCCGGAATACCCAGCTTTTGCCTTCCATGCTCTTCACCGCCGCCGCAATCCGCGCCGTGCTTGTCCCCAGCGCCTCTCCGAGCGCACTCGATCTGGCCGCTCCACCGCAGGAGAGCAAATAGCCCAAAAGGAAAATTTCACCTTTGGAGAGCTCGCTGATCATCTTATGCGGTCTATTCCGGAACATTGCCTCCATCCGCAGCAGCATCTCGTCCGCCAATTGTTCGAGTTCCACATCTTCCCTTCTTTCTTCATATCGCTAACACTATTAGTAATTATTATAAAGGAGGGACAAGGGTGAATCAAATTTCGGCAAATTTCCGATATTAGCGGTCATCCAAAACAAAGAACGAGCCTTGGAATGACTTCCAAGACTCGTATTCGCCCGGCTATTCGGTGTTATCGCCCGTATCTTCTCCTTCTTCGGAGCCGTCATCCTGCTTGCCGTTTTTGTTTGCGGCTTCATCTTTTACCGCCTTATTCAATACAGCCTGGCCTTCCTGCTCAATCGTCTGCAGCGCCTCCTCAATGGTTTTCTTCTTCTCCTCGACCAACTTCAGCTCCCGGTCGACGATCGGTTGATATTGAGAGAGGAAATCCCCGGGAATTTTATTGCTGTCCATCGAACTTGTACCGTCCAAATTCGGTTTCAATGTGTAAAACACATCCAGATTTACGCCGTCATATTCTTTCGATATTCCCATGCGGGACAAAAGCCCGTTATTCAACGATCTCGATTTAACTTTGGCGAATTGTTCCCCGTTCACAAATTTTAAGAATTCCCATGCGGCATCCGAGTTCGGTGAGTTCGCCCGGATGGCGAACAGTTCATTAATGTAGATATCTCGGGATTTATCGGGGTCGGCTGGATCAACCGGCCCCGTGACGACGCCGACTTGAAAAGAATTGTAATTCTTGAGCGCATTCTTGGCCTCTTTAATGTTACTTAGCAAATAAGAACCGTTGACCGTCATGGCCATACGCCCCATCACAAACGCCTGGCTCTGATAATACTCTTCCATCGTTCCGCCCTGGAATCCCCCGTCCTTCGGATTGTAGAGAGCCCCCGAATCTTCCGCGTCTTTGGCCAGCTTAAAGGCCTGTTTCCAGGATTCCGTATTCAGCGTAATTTTCATCGTATCCGTATTGATATATTTTAAACCGTGCGTATTGGCGATAGACCAAGCAAGATCCAGCATAGACACGCCATAATCACTGCCAAATCCGTAGATGCGTGTCGTCTCATCGCCATCGGTCGGAAACCGCCGGGCCGTATCGACGATTTCTTGCCAAGTCATCCCGTCATGCGGCACCTCGATTCCATATTTGGCAAACAGATCCGCATTATAGAAAAGAGCATTTCCGTAAAAGGAAGGAGCTAGGCCGTACAGCTTACCATCGCCTTTCTCCTTAATAATCTCAATCAGTGCCGGGTAAATGCTCTCGATATCATATTTGTCTCGTTCGATCAAAGTATCAAGCTCCAGCAATTTACCTTCTGCGACAAATTTCTGATAATTTTCCATGCTTAGTATAACTACATCCGGCTGTTCCTTCTCTATGAAATCTACAAGCGCTTCATTGCGATCCTGATTTTCCCCTGCGTTAATCCCATTCGTGCCAACCAATTCAATATCGATATTGGGATGCTGCAACAAAAACAAATCACCGTATTGCCGGAAGAAATACGATTCATTCGTATACATGATTTTAAAACTGGAGCGTTGCTCCGTTTCCTTGACGGGAGCGCCGGAACATCCCGCAAACATAACACCGCATACAAGAGCCAATAGAGCCTTATGGAGTAATTTACTTTTCATCATGACCTCCGAAGAGACATTTATTTTATTTTTCAAACTAATAACACCCAAAGCGGAGAATTAGTTACCTAAATTTATAAAAATCCCCAACGGAGGGATAAGGATGAATCGAATTTCGGCAAAAATGAGGATTGATCCTGCCCCTTCGCAAAAAAAAAGAGCCCTGGAATCACCTCTTCCAAGACTCGTCTGCGCCACTGCTTACTTAGGATAATTATTTATTCGTTAAAGGGTTGTTCGAAAAATGAAATTTCACGCTTAGTGACAGTGTTACGGATATCGCCAGCAGGCATACCGGAACCACACTGATGAGATAGCGGAAGGTGAGTTCCGGCGTGGGGCCCGGGTTATCGCCGCTTTCATAGCCGAAGATCATTCCCACCACGAAAAAAGCCAGCGCCGAGATCAGTCCGCTCGATCGGGTAATAAACCCGGCCACCGCCGTATATATCCCTTCCCTTCTTAGGCCCGTTCGCTCCGCGTCTTCATCGATAATCCGCCCGCTGACCATCGCCGGAGTCACCAGGAATCCCGCCAGTCCAAAGCCTGCGACCACCCCGGCGGCAATGCCGCTGGCCAGGTTATAACCGAACCACAGCGGGATCATGGAGAGGCCATAGATGGCGAGCGCCCAGCGCCAGGCCTTGACCGCGTCCATCTTGCGGATGATCCAGTACCATACGAAGATCAAGGGAATCACCGACACGAATACGGCGGCCAGCAGCACCGATACCTGCGCTTCGGGGATCTTCAGCACGTATTTGGCATAGAAGGGAATCATCGAGCTGAGCAGCCCGTTCACCGTCTGGGCAAAAGAATTGGCGATATTGAACACCCAAAATTTCTTGTTCTGGATCGTCGCCCTAAAAGCGGGGATCAGCTTCAGCGGCTTTCCTTGGCCGGAATCCGGCCGTTCCCGGACGCTGAACACCCAGACCGACATGCAAAGCCCAAAGACGCAGGCGTAGAGAATCGCCATGTTCGAAAAATTCAACGCGGCGTAAATCACCGGCGTTACCGCAGTAGCGATCAGCAAAGCGACGATCTGATAGCCCTGCTCCACGGCGGACGCTTTGGCGCGAACCCGGTCGCCGCGGAACAACTCCGGGAATAGAGCCCCGTAGTTGACCCACAGCACTGTCGCGGCCGTCTCGTACAAGATCAATGTGACCAGGAACCAAGTGAACAACCCCTGTTCCGAAAGCTCGCCGGGCGGCGAGAACACTAGCACGAAGAACAGCATGAACAGCGGAACCGCCCCGATCACCCAAGGCCTGCGTCGCCCGATTCCCGTCTTCGTGCGGTCCGACCAATAACCGAAGATCGGATTGTTCACCGCATCCCAGATCAAAAAGATCGTCCGCGCCAGCGTCGCCAGCCCAATCCCCAGCCCCAGCTTCTCCACATAGTAATAGCTGTAAAACGAGCTGAATGCCTGGCTGGGCACCATCATCGCAAACATGCCGAGCGCGAACGCGTACGGCGAGTTGATCCATCTATTTGGCTTAACCACAGAACCCCCTCCTCTAATGGAGATAAATAAACGTGGAACTGTTTCCGGTCCATTCATAGAGGTTCTGCTAACTCTAATACCTTTTTATCGCCACGATTCATCCAACTGTCGCATTTTATCAATGTACCGGGTCAATTCATCGCGTCTTTCCTCGAGACGTTCACCCCATACCGACAGCTCGCTGAAAAAACTACTCATCCTGCTTCGCATTTCTCCGGCAGCTTCGCCTTTCCAGCCATAGAGGCGTCCATATACGGTTTTTAAGTATATTTCATCTTGCTCCAGCTTATGTATAACTTGATTCAATTTATTTTCCGCATTCTTCAAATCCTCGAGTTCTACCAGAATTCGTCCCGTCAATTGAAGCACCTCCTTTAAGGATTGATTCCTTGATCCGCACGAATAAAGTCATCGGCCTTCTTATTAATATATTCGCCAATATCATTGGCGGTTGCGGCATACCAACGAATGAACTGGTTTAATTCGTCAATCGTTCTTTGAACAATCGGCTGCAAAGACCGGCTTTGGCTTGTGCTGAGCAGATTTTGAATGCTCCTTAAAGTACCGGGAAGCTCCTGCTGAAATTCCTGGACGTGCAGCTTAATTTGTCGGCTGGATTCCTTTAATTCCTCCGGCTGTAATTGGATGGTCGAGCCGCCCAACAAGGCCATGAAGGGAAAAAATTTCTCGGCTACGGAATAAATTAAATCAGCGCCTCTATTTTTCAGATTCTCCCAGACCGCTATGGCTTCCATGTAGTTATTCCATCTGGGAGACCCTTCAACTAACTGTCCTGTATTGCGGTCAACCAGAGGATTATTAATGTTGCCATTGGAGTCAAAAGTATAGTTCTCCAGGGCATGGTATGACAATTGACCATCTTTACCGCTAAAAGAATCGAGTGCTCTTTGAATTTGACCCGGCCCCCATTCTCCAGGGTAACTGCCAATTTGGATTGAATTGGATATCGGATATGAAAATTCCAAATAAACCGGTATGTCCAAATCATCATATTTCTGATTGGCCGAATCGAAATCGGTTCCTATGTAATAAGTCGATCCAACATGCCGCTGATACTCGGAAAACGGACCAGCACCGACGGAGTCGCTGGGATGAACATAGTTCACAATTTGCCGGTCAAAATCGCCGTTATTTACCTTTTCTAACAGCTCGTCGGATAATAGGTTGGTTACACTGGGGGCACTAAAGGTTACTCCCGAAATGTCGTTTCGTACGGCCACAAATTGAGCTAGAGCTCCGCCCAAGGAATGGCCTGTAGCCGTAATTTGGGCATCGGGATACTGTTTTTTTACGGCATCGTATAACTCCTCGGCCTGATGAAATTGATTATTTTCATATTCGATATAATCGTTCAGTAATACCAAAGGTGAGTTCAATATCGCCGTTTTAAGCGGAGACTCCAGCCTCTCCTCGATTTTTCTGTATTTGCCGAACACGACATCGGCCGCATCCGTTTCAAAATCCATGATCCGGTTAATGGTTTGGTCACTGTCACCAAATTTTGGTTCAGTTCCTCTATAGCCGATCACCACTTGATTTGTTTTCTCATTATAAAATACAGCGGCATCAAAACCCGATATTTTGCTGTGCAGCTTGGCTCCTTCCGGCTCGACTACTTTCCAATTCGGGTCTTTTAAACTTTGGTTGGTATCAACATCCTTATATGCTAGTACTGCTATTTCATGGTATTGCTTGTCAGAAATATATGACAAAACCAACTCTACCTCCTAACTTATCTCTTAATAGAAATATATTATTTTATAATGTATTATATAATAGAATTTCCATATAAATGAAGAGGGTGTCATTTTTGAAAACCGGGTATTTAGGAAAAGTAGGATTATTAATCATAATACTTATACTATTGGGGGGATGTGGCTTGAATAAATCAGCGGATGAACAAGAGGAAATTATAAGAAAAGCAGAACAGGTAGGAATTCAATATTTTAAAGAAAATTATAACGTGGATGTAGTTTTCACTAAATTTGATATTGACGCCCCTCATGTAAGCAGCGATGTAGCGATGTATGGCCACATCAAAGGAGAAGAGGACCAAGAAATCCTCCTGCTTGTCAGTTATCGTACATATGAAGTAACCAGTGGTTTGTATCCTGAAGGATTCTTCGAAAAACATCCTCCGCTTAAGGAAAGCAACTAATTTGGTGTTAAACTCTACATAACTTATATGAATTAGTCGCAAAATGATGAGAGTGTCATCTTGAAAAAGGAGTACTTTGTTAAAGTAGGGTATTTCATATTAATCCTTATGCTATTAGGAGGCTGTGGCTTAAGTAAATCATCACAAGAGAAAGAACTGATTCGAAGCAAAGCCAAAGCGGTAGGAATAGAATATTTCAAGCAAAATTATAATGTTGATATTGTCATTACTGAAGTAAAAGTAATGCCCTCTTATATAGATATCACTGTTGGGGTATACGGGCATATAAAAGGAGAGAAGGACCAACACGTATTTCTTATGCTAGAGCGTCCTAATTATGATGTTATTGACGGCGTCTTATTTGAAGGTTTTTCTGAAAAGTATCCACTGTTGCAAGAAGAAGAAACATCCGGAGAGAAGTTGTTAGATGAACAAGAAAAATCTGAATAATGCAATAGACGGGTGACCTGCTCCGGGAGCGGGTCTTTTGTTATATTTTCACGAAAAGCCGTCTGGAGCCTTGGTTTGAACGGCCCGGCCCATAGAACTCGCTAAAAAAAGCCGAGTCAGCGGGACGTCCCCGCTGACTCGGCTTTCTCAAAAGGTAAAACTATTCAGCAATTACTTCTTTCTGTTCTGCATCAATGATATAGCTATGCGCAGTCGCGGCTTCCTCGATATGCTCGAATGCCCAATGGCCGGCAGGCACATCCGGGAAGGAAGGAGCCGTAACGCCATTCAGCGGGCCGCGTTCAAACATCCGGTTGAGCATGACTACCGCTTCCGCACGCGAGGCATAATCGTTCGGCTTGAAGCTGCCGTCTTGGAAGCCCTCGATCAGACCCGCTTCACGCACCGCATTGATGTTCCACTGTGCCCAGTGGCCCGCGATATCGTTGAAGCTTGTCTCGCTGTCTTGCACAACGGCCAAGTTGCGGTAGTTCACCATCACGGTTGCGATTTCCGCACGGGTGACGGCATCATTCGGCTTGAAGCTGCCGTCCGGCATCCCTTGCATCAATCCTTGCTCTTTGATGAAGGCGATGACGCCCGCCTGCCAGGAGGTTTCCGGTACATCCTTGAACGGTGCTTCCCCGCTCCATGTCCCTTCGACATAGCCGAGATTACGTGCCAGCATGGCTGCAAGCTGTCCGCGGGTCACATTCTCAAGCGGTTTGAATTGCCCGTCAGGAAAGCCTTGTACATAAGGAGTGTGCTGCCCTTCCGACAAAGCATGGTTAAAATCAATAATCGTAAATGTGCTGAATTGATCGATAGAGAATTGCAGTCCCAATTGACCATCCGGCATAGTTACCGGTGTGCCTTTCACCACTTCTTTCTCCCCGTTCGTGTGCTCAATGAAGATTCCAAGCTGAGCTAGGAACGCTGCACGCTCCTTCGCATCTTCAGGGAGCTCGACGTCGCGAAGCGGCAAGGTCAGTGTAACCGGTCGGCTCGACAGGTTCGTTTCAATCGTCATCGGTCTGGCCACGACTTCGATATTATCGTCCGCCGCCCATTCCCGGACGACTTGCTCGGTCTGCGCGCGAAGTTCGATTTCTTCGCGTTCGCTCCGGTCTTTCACCGGAACGAGCCGGAAATAGAAATCTTGTTCCAACCCTTGCAACGAAGCGGCCGGCACTTGAATAAAGACGTTCGGGTTGTAAACCTCGAAATCAATGGCGTTCGCTTGAAGCAAGGCTACCGATTCCGCCGGAATTGTGAGATTCACTTCGCTCACTTCATCCGCCGCATCCGGGATAAGAATGCGTGCAATATTTTTACCGGTCTCCAGCGCTTTATCAATCGTTTCCTGCGCCTTCTCTTTCGTAAAAGTCACTTTATCGGTAATGCGCCCGTCAGCATAGGTAGTGCGGTCGATCGGCACCTTGGTAATATCGGCTTCCTCATCGCCGCCGATTACGACATCGACCACGATCGTTTTGGTTACCGGGCCGGAAGAAACGTTGGTATTGTTGCTGCTCGAACCGCCATTACCTTTACTTGATCCGCCGCTGGAACCGGAGCCAGAGTCGGAACCGCCGCCAGTATTCTCAGGACGAATGACTGTCCGGCTGAATGTAAACAGCCCTTTGCCCGACCCTACTGCGACAATATTGCCCAGATCTTCATCATACGTTAAAGAAATCTCTTCACCCGGCTCCAGCTCGCGATCCAGATGAAGGATCAATTGCAGTCCGTCTTCACTGAGCTCATACACATCCTGCGTCACCGAGATCGCGCCACGGCCGCCGCTGATGGCAAAACCGTTCAGCTGGTCGGATGTCACTTTGACAGGCTGATCGAAGGTCAGGATCAACTTGTCCGGGTTCGACTTGTCCAATGTTACCCCGTTGGCGATCGGATGACCGCTGTCGGAAACCAAGCCTTCTCTTGCCGCTGTCAAAGCTCTCAACGCCGTGTTCACTTCAGCTTGAGTGGCGTCATCATCGGCCAATACAACCTGGGCTTGCTCCAGTTGTGTTTGATACGCGTTCCAACTTTCCGGCGTATAGTACGCCTCATTCAAGCCTTCTGCCAAGTCGACTTCGGCTTGCAGAGCGGTTTTATCCACGATTTCCGTAATCGTGAATGTTCTCGTTTTAGTTACAGAACGCTCACCGTCCACAGCCGTAGCTTCAATCGTATAGGTACCCGGCGGCAGCTCTTTCAGAAAATTGTAATACCAGGTCGAAATGCCCGCAACCCAGTTCACTTGGCCGCCAACTTCAACGAGTTTGCCTTCCGCATCCTTCAGTGTTACCGTCAATTCATCCGCATCCGTATGGACGGTGCCCGATATGGTTGGCGTCTTGTCCGACGTCGTTCCGCTTGGCGCGGTGATCTTTAGTTCGGCAGCGAACGGATCCACCAATTCAAATCGGAAATCGGCTACCGAAGAACTGTCTTCCCCTTCGCCTTTCAGATGACCCGACGCTTCATCGTAAGCAACAGTAACGGTCCAGTCGCCGGACAGCGGCTGTTCAATATCCAGGGTGATCCGATAGCTGCCATTTATTTCGGAAATTTCAGCGTTTGTTACGTCGATCGCAACAAGGTTACCGTCCTCGCCGACATAAGTGACGGAGAATCCATCCTTCGGATTTCCCGCTTCGTCAACCGCCAGCGCCCGATCGAACGGGATCGTAATCGATGTAGTCCCTTCCGTAAAAGATTCAGGATTCACCGGTATCGGCGGCGCCTTTCTTAAACCTGCCTGAGCGGTTTGCAGGGCTGTCAGGGCGTTATCCACTTCTTGCTGTGTCGCGCCATCATCCGTCAGCACGGCAGTCGCCGCTGTAAAAGCCTCCTGATAGTTATCCCAGGTCTCACTTGTCCAGTCTTCTTCATGGTAACCCTGGGCTTCATCCGCTTTGGATTGAAGCGCGGTTTTATCCACGATCGTAAACGTGTGTATCTCAGTGGCGGTTTGTCCGCCTTTTGTCGCGGTCACGGTTACAGTGTAAACGCCCGGAGCCAGGTTCGTTTCATAAGTATCGAATGACCATGCGCCCGTTACCGGATCAACAGTTAAAGCCGTATTCGACTGAATCGGGTTGCCATCCGGACCCGCAATCGTAATCGTAACACTGTCCGCATCCTTCGGTGCGGTTCCCGTTACCGCCGGCTGGAGATCGTTCGTGACCCCGCTTGGGCCCGTAACCGTCAAAGCTGCCGCAAACGGGTCTTTCACTTCAAAATCAAAATCTTCTACAGCTTTTCCGTTATCCTCATCACCTTGAAGATGTCCGAAAGCCGCTTCGTAATAAACATGAACGGTTTCGCTTTTTGAAAGCTCCGTTCCCTCCGGCAGCGTAAGGATCACTTTCGTCGGATCCGCAGGATCTACGGCTGCAGTAACCGCCGTAATTTCATTTTCCCCGACCGTTACGGTAAACCCGTCAACCGAGGAGCCGCCTTGGCTCTGGTCGAACTTCACAGCCTTATTAAAATCTAGCGTGATCTTGTTTGTCCCTTCGGTAAAGCTTCCGCCCTCCGCGATCGGCGGTTTCTTTACCAGCCCATCAATGGCTGTTTGTAAGTTGTCTAACGCGGTATTAACCTCTTCCTGTGTTGCATCAGCTTTATCCAATAACGAATTCGCGGCTTCTAACGCAACTTGCATAGCCTGCCAGGAGGATTCCGTGTAATCCGCCTCCGTCAAGCTTAATGCTTCTTTGACTTTATTTTGCAACGCCACTTTATTTACAGCATTTAATGTCTCTGAAAACACATCGGCCGCAACTCCGCTTTCCAGATCCCTGAGCGTTCCTGTGCCATCATAGGACACGGTGATCGCTTCGCCGGATGCGAGGTCCCCCTCCGACAAGTCAATAATCAGCTTCGTCTTATCGTTTGGATCGACTCGATAGCCGGCATTCGATAAATCAACAGATGTGTCTCCAACCGTAATAACGAAGCCCTCCAAATTATCCAAATCGACTTCCCGATCAAAGCTTAAGTTCAAGGAATGATCGGCGCCATCGACTTCCGCCAACGCCAATTGTGCACTATCGGGTAGCGGATAAGCGGAAGCGAAGGTGAAATAGTTCCCGTTATCTATCTCCGAACTATTTAACGTAACCGTTCCGTCCGCCTGATTAACCGGATAGAAAGCTGCGTCAGAAACGAAGGTGTCGCTGCTGCTAACGATCAAATACAATGGATAGCCTTTTTGATCATCAATTTTATCGACTTGAAGCGTAATTTGTTTACTCTCATCCCAATTTGTTTTCTGTATCTTATATACGCGCTCTAGCGTTTTGACTGCAACAGTATCATCTTTCGTAAGCTTGTAGCCTTGTTCAAAGTTTGCTTCTTTTCCGTTATCTCCAAATACAAAGAACGATTTATCATTTTCAAAAGTTTCCTTATTGGCCGTATTCGTCGCAGCCACGGAATCGCCCAGCACAATCGCCACATTTGCGCCGGTTCCTTGCGATTTGGATTGCTTTTGATTTTGCGCGCCTATATCATCTCGGCCAATCCCCGTAACCCGGTTATTGTAAGCGCCATTGGAATTCGTATCCCAAAGCACTGTTCCTGCTGTTCCATCCCAATCGCTTGCAACATAATCCTCATTTAAAGTGATTCCATATTTTATAGCCAAGTAACTATTAACTTTATTTCTCTCATAAGCTTCTAACTCTCGGTTATAGAGTATTGTTTCCGTCATTAGACCATTAAAGCGATTACTATGCGCAGCACCGAAATAATAACCGTTAGAACCCACGGCCTTATTAAAATTAACATCACCGGCCGGTGTTCTTTCCCCCACGTTCTCTCCATTAAAATTGATTCCAAAATAATTGGCTGTCCGTATGACATTGAGGATATCCGCCTGTCCCAATTTCAATGGATGCCCGGCAGTTGTCAGTGCGGCTTGACCGCTCTTATTCCCTAATGTGGTCGAAATCGCACTCAAGCTTATGGCATTGGGGGAACCGCTACCCTCACCCCCAAAACTCCAGGGGAATCCGCTTATCGCTCCTTCGAAAGGACCTTGAATTGAATATACTTCACGGGCTGTATCCGTAGTATTAAAAGGTTCCCGTATATAATAACCCCTGGTTGAGTTAATCAATATGCCGCCATTATAATTAATCGCGTTCGGAATAAGCGTATTTGTGCTTGGTCCCCAAACGTTGTCATCAGAAATATCCGGGGTTAAATCCACCAGGTCGTTAAGTGCAGTGATTGTACTATTATCCTCTGCCAGAACCATGCTATCTTCTACATTGACCCATGAAATAAGCCCTTGGGCAACACCAACACCACCCGGATAACCTGTAATGGTTTCCGAACCCGCCTCCGCATGCACTTCCATTGGTTGAAATACTCCATAAAGAGGAAAACCGCTTACGACAAGCAGGAATGAAAAAATAACCGACATTCCCCGGGTAAATTTAGACTTAAACCTTCTATTTGCACTATTCATATTTCTCATCTCCCACTCCCTGCTGTATGTAAATAAAAAATTCTCTTCTTATCATCTTGTAATATGATATTTTGAATATTTAAATTTTAAATATAATGCCCGAAAAATCTGCCTCTATTTGATGTTCAACTGTTTTTGCTCTCTTCTAAAGCCCTCCTCCCTGTTTATGAAATCCTTCATTATATATTTAATTTTTAATATCATAATTTGAGATATATACTTGCAGAGAAGCATCACTCTTCGGGGATAAAGTACCTTCCATACTCTATCAGACAAAACTCGACAAAACCTCTACAGACCCACTGGATATTCCCAAAAACGATGATTTTTCCCTTATTGGAAAATGAAAAGGCTGAGGCAGCAGGATAGTACCCACTGCACTCAGCCTTCTTAAAAGAGTATAAGTTAATTTCTTGGAGAATTTTCATCGCCTAACCCGGCGTTTCCCGTTAAATTCCCTTCTTTGTGCCATTCTCTTGACTTAGGCCCAAGATCGATTCGGGAAATTCCATCGTGTCTACGGTTGTTTCCTCAATAGCCCCGTTATCCTGGGTTACATTTCCGCCTCCGAGGCCTTCATTAATCATTCTGTCGATATCGAGAAAACGATCCGATCTGCTGTCCTTCCGATCCTTGTTCGCCATAATGTATCCACTCCTCCAAGTTTGTTTCGGACAGGATCAGTTTGCCCCGATCGATATGGATCATTCCGCGGCCACAGCTTCGGGGCTTTTAAAGGCTCATTGATTTTCGGAAAAATCCCGTAATCCCAGGCCACCAGAATATGCCCCAGATTCCACCGGATACTGTTATTGAATCCTTCCGGAACGACATCGATCATATCCGGGGTAACCGACTCCGCCAAAGCCAAGGTTTGCTCGCGCAGTTCACGGAACTGCCGAAAGAGTTTGTTTTCTTTTCAACGGAGAGGCCTCTTATCGGTTAAGTCTGTACACTATTTCTCAAATAAACATCCAACCCATGGTTCGCTGCTCCCTGCCCTTATTTCAAATTTATATAAAAAAAGTACGGTATGATCTTTAATTTCGCTCAAGACAAACTTCCCCAGTAATAGTACGATTTGGCTCAGAGAGGAGGGTCGTCGACTCAAAAATTGTAAGCGCTTAACTAAGTTAGCTAAATTACTTTAGGGGGAGTGAAGTGAATGAGTAAATGGATCAAACAAACGATATCCGTCTTGATCGCAGCGGCCTTGCTTGTTCCGTCGGGCTGGTTCGTCCGGGATTTGAAGACTTCGGCGGCGGAATCGGAAGATACGGTGACGGTATATCATGAAACTTTCGCAAACGGGAAAGGGGACGCGGCTCAATCGGGCGGCGCCAGCCTGACCGCGGTAACGGACAAAGTGTTTGACGGCAATGCCGACGGAGCGGCAATATATGTAAGCAACCGAGCCAACAACTGGGACGCGGCGGATTTCAAATTTGCCGACATCGGACTGGAGAACGGTAAGACCTACACGGTCAACTTAACCGGATATGTTGATACTGACGTGAATGTTCCAAGCGGAGCACAGGCTTTTCTGCAGACGGTAAATAGTTATGGCTGGTTGGCCGGAGCGGATTTCGCAGCCGGAAGTGCCTTCACCCTGACCAAAGAATTCACGGTGGATACCGGCAAGGATAGCGCTCTTCGCGTGCAATCGAATGATACTGGGGCAACCGTTCCCTTCTATATTGGAGATATCCTAATTACCGAGAAGGCGACATCGGGCGGCGGAGAAGAACCGCCTAGAGATCCGGCGTTGCCTTTTACCACGATCACATTCGAGAATCAGTCGGCAGGCGGCTTTGAAGGCAGATCAGGCAGTGAGATGTTGACGGTCACTGATGAAGCGAATCATACCGAAGGCGGGGCTTATGCTTTAAAAGTGGAAGGCAGAACCTCCACATGGCACGGCCCGTCCTTGCGTGTGGAGCAATATGTGGACCAAGGCAGCGAATATAAGATTTCCGCCTGGGTCAAGCTCATCGAACCCGTTAGCTCGCAGATTCAACTGTCCACGCAGATAGGCAACGGAAGCAGCGCCAACTATGTTACGCTGTCGCCCAAAACTATTGCCGTCGGCGATGGTTGGGTTCCGTTCGAGGGAACCTACCGTTATAACAGTGTAGGCGGCGAGTATTTAACGATCTATGTGGAAAGCTCGAATAACGCGACGGCCTCTTTTTATATTGACGATATCCGTTTTGAAAATACCGGCTCCGGCCAAATCGACATCCAACGGGATTTGACCCCGATTAAAACCGCCTATCAAAACGACTTCCTGATCGGAAACGCCATTACGGCCGAGGATCTGGAAGGTGTTCGGCTTGAGCTCCTCACCATGCATCACAATGTCGCCACGGCAGGCAACGCCATGAAGCCGGATGCGCTGCAGCCGACGAAGGGGAATTTTACTTTTGCCGGGGCGGACGCCATGGTGGATAAAGTGCTGGCCGAAGGGATGCAAATGCACGGGCATGTGCTCGTTTGGCATCAGCAGTCCCCGGCTTGGCTGAATACGACGACGGATGCGGAAGGCAGCACCATCCCGCTCGGACGGGAAGAAGCTCTGGGCAATTTACGGACCCATATCCAAACCGTTATGGAGCATTTCGGCGACAAGGTTATTTCCTGGGATGTCGTAAATGAAGCCATGAGCGATAATCCGTCTAACCCGGCGGACTGGGAAGCGTCGCTGCGCAAATCCCCTTGGTATAATGCCATCGGACCGGACTACCTGGAGCAGGCGTTCCTGGCGGCAAGGGAAGTGCTCGACGATCATCCCGAATGGGATATCAAGCTGTATTACAACGATTATAATGAGGATAACCAGAATAAAGCTCAGGCCATTTACAACATGGTCAAAGCGATCAACGACAAGTACGCGCTTACGCACCCCGGCAAGCTGCTCATCGACGGCGTCGGCATGCAGGGGCATTACAGCATAAACACAAATCCGGAGAATGTAAAGCTGTCCCTGGAAAAGTTCATTTCCTTAGGCGTTGAAGTCAGCATCACCGAGCTCGACATTCAGGCAGGAAGCAACTATGAGCTTTCCGAGAAGCTCGCGAACGCCCAGGGCTATTTGTATGCCCAGTTGATGGATATTTTCAGGGAACATGCCGCACACATCAAGCGGGTTACTTTCTGGGGACTGGACGACGGTTCGAGCTGGCGATCGGCCAACAACCCGCTCTTGTTCGATAAGAATTTGCAGGCCAAGCCGGCCTACTATGGCGTCATTGATCCGGTTAAATTCAAGGAAGAGCACCAGCCGGATGTATCGGATGCCAATCAGTCCACCGCTGTCTATGGGACTCCTGTGGTTGACGGGACGGTCGACTCGGTATGGAGCCAGGCTCCCGAGATGCCGATTAACCGGTACCAGACAGCTTGGCAGGGTGCGACCGGTGTAGCCAAGGCACTCTGGGACGATGACAATCTGTACGTACTGATCCAGGTTAGCGACGCGCAGCTCGACAAGAGCAGTGCAAATGTATGGGAGCAGGATTCCATCGAAATTTTCCTGGATGAAAATAACGCAAAAACCACGTTCTATCAAGCCGACGACGGGCAGTTCAGAGTCAATTTCGATAATGAAAGCTCCTTCAATCCGGAAGGCATCGCCGAAGGCTTCGTCTCAGCCGCCAAGGTTTCCGGAACCAACTATACGGTTGAAGTGAAGATCCCGCTAAAAACCGTAACGCCGGATAACGATATCAAATTCGGTTTTGACGCTCAAATTAATGATGCCAAAGACGGCACCCGCCAAAGCGTCGCCGCCTGGAACGATACGACCGGGAACGGCTATCAGGACCCCTCCGTTTTCGGCATCCTGACCCTCACGGGCAAGCCAAGCGGCCCGGATGACAACAGTGGCAATAACGGCCACGGCGGGAAAGACCATAATGGAAAGGGCAATAACGGCAAAGGGAATAACAACGGTAATGGCAATTCCGGGAATAACGGCAACAACAACGGAAACAACGGCAATAATGGAAACCACGGCAATAATAAAAAATAACAGTACCACGGCGGTTTCCGGCTATAAACAAAGGAAGGCGATTTCTCGCCTTCCTTATTTTAATCACCAGCCGTATTAAAACATCATCAACTCGAACACTTGATTGCTTTCCCGGCGGACATAAAGACCGGCCCGCACCGTTCTGAGCTTGAAATCATAGTCTTTCAAAAGCTCTTTATCCAGCAGCTGGTCCGGCTCGTTCTTCGCAAGATATTTCAATTCGAGGAAAATCGATTCCTCTTGTTCCGTCAACGGATTAACCTGATAATGAACCTTGTAAAAATCCTTGATGCTGTGAATGTCGCCTGTCGCCGCGATCGTAAACAGACCCGCGGTCAACACGAATACCAGCAGGCTGATGATCAGCATGCCCGTATAGGACAGCAGCAGTTTTAATCTGATGGACATACCGCTCACCTCATCGCTTTTGAGAGTTATGTATTCTAGTATGACACATGACTTTCGGGAAGGGAATCGGATCCGGAAATCGTATGAAAAAAGAACCCCGGACGGCACTGGCCGCCCGAAGTTCTTGTCGTCCCTGATTCTACTAATATTCCGTGTTTCCGGATTGGCTTGTCTTCCCAGAGGCAAATCCTTTGAACAGGGTCGGCACGTCGGAATACCGGGTGTTGGTAATTTTGCCCGTAGATGTGCTGCTGTCCGTCCGCAGGATTGAATCCTTCACATTGGAAATATCGCAATTGTCAACCGTCATAACGACCTTATAGGTGGTTCCGCCGTTTTGGCGGACCAGCTTGCCGATGTCGTTGGCTTTGAAATTTTTGATGTTAATCGTGCCTTCGGCATTCATCTGAAATACTTTATCGTAGGCCTTATAAGCTCCGCCGCCGGTAATATTCACCGTGCCCTTGGCTTTCAAAGTCAGGGCATCTTCGCCGACGTCCTGCCAAGTCACGTTCTGGATGGTAGCGTTTCCATAAACATGCACCCCATCCGCCGCAGGCGCGCCGATGATCACATTCTTCAACGTCGCCCCGTTCTCCAGGCGAAAGATCGGTTTCTGGTTTTCCGCCTGGCTGCCGTCCCCCAGCGTATTGGGATTGGCCACATAAGTTTTGCCGCCTCCGTCAAAGGTCTGCCCCGCCGCGACAATGATGGTGGAATTCACCGTTTCCGCCGCATGCGCATTCGGTAACGGAGCCACGCTTACCAAGCTTCCAACAATGCCCAATGACACAACCAGACTCATTAACTTCTTCACCTGATATCCTTCCCTTCATTCGGATTTTGGCCCGAAATGATGTGCACCTCACCTTGGGCTTATCCCAAGTGTAACATCGGAAAGGAATAACATATATAATCATTTTTTCATATTACTTACATTGAATAATATGGAATAAATAAAAATGTCATCCAATCCTCAAAATGGACCGGATGACACCTTTATACTATCCCAGCTTCTGTCCGCAGTTCGGACAAAAATTGGCCCCTTCGTTCTTAGCACCGCAGTTCGGACAGAAGTTCGGCTTCTTCTGACCGCCGGCATTCGGGTTATCATGCTGCGGCTGGCTTTGCTGGTTCTGCTGGCTCGGTTGATGCTGCTGGTTCTGGTTCATATTTTTTAGCATCTCGTTCGCCATGTTCATGCCCATCATCATGCCCGCCATATCGGCGGCGGCTCCGCCTCCCTTCACCTTGCCCGAAGCGATGCCGTCCGTCATGCTGACCTGCTGGTATTTCTGCAGATTTCCGATCATTTCGTATGAGGCGTTCTTGGTGATCATATCCTGAATCTCTTGCGGATAATTGAAGCTCATCACCTGAAAGCCCGTGATCGTAAGCCCGTCGTCCATGACCTGCATATCGAGATCCTCGCGAATGCCCCGCGCGATATCCACGGCGTTGGCCTGCAGATTGAACATATCCTTCCCTTCCTTGCTGATCCACTTCATCAGCAACTGGTCCAGCACGGAAGTGATGCGGATTTTCACATCTTCTACCAGATAGCTTTGCTTGATCCCGGCGATCTTATCGATCAGCGTCATGTAGTCGCCCACCTTGAAATTGAACGTACCGTTGGCACGAACGGGCAATCCCCCCGGCAGCTGCGGCGTCGGAATCAGAATCGGGCTTTGCGTCCCCCACCGGACGGTAAATTCCTTCGTATTGACGAACAGCACCTCGACCCGCATCCCGCTGTTGAAGCCGAACTTGAAACCTTTTAACGTGGATAGAAAAGGGATGATCTCCGACTCGATCTGGAATTCCCCCTCATCCTTGAAAATCCCCTCGATCTTGCCGTTATTGATAAATATGGCATCCTGGCCGGAACGGATGATCAGCTTACTTCCCTTTTTGATTTCCCGGTTGCTCCATTTCCAGAAGATCATATCGTCCCTGAATTCTTCCCATTCCACCACATTGGAAAACTGATTTTTGAAAAAGCCCATCTTGCCTCATCCTCTCCTTAAAATGATCCTCGGCTGCCGCTGTGCGAATGTCCGCCGCTGCTTCTTCCGCCTCCGCCGCCTCCCGAACTGCTGCTGCTCTTCTCGATCTTCCGCTTCGTTACCGTCGTACGAAGGAATCGGTCATAGGTTGACATCACACCCGATGTTTTAGCATCCTCGTACGTTTTGTGTCCCACGGTAACCCGCCCGCCGGAACGGTATGCCATCACGCCTACCGTAAGCCCGCCGATAACCAAGGCGACCGCGATCTGAAACCAGAGTTGGAACAGGATATTATCCGGATTCACTCCCGGTTCGTAGCCCATGTACCGGTGCACGGTTTCAATATATTTCTCGAAAGCCGCTCTGTAATCGCCGTCCGACAAATACGGAGTAATCTTATCCCGGATTTTATCGAGCCGTCTGTCGTCAAGATACTCTTCCCCTTTGTAGAATCCGGCCAAGTATATTTCCCTGTTCCGCATATCCATCGTTAAAATAACGGCATTACCAAACGGTTTATCGTATCCCGGGCCCCGTTCATCGTAGAAATCCTCCGTCATGATCATAACGTCTTTATTCTCGGAATTATCGGAAGTATAGATGATGATATCGATCTCTCTTTCGGCCCCTAATTCATTGGCCATGGCGTTCAGGGCGTCCATGTCATCCGGGCTCAGCAGGTTGGCTTCATCATAGATCAGGTTTTTGTACTCCGCCGCGGCCGCCTGTCCCGCAATCGGACCAAATAGGCTTGTTACGATGATAAGCAGGGCCGCCAGGGATGCAAAATGCTTCCTCATATGAACCCGCCTCCCATCATCCACGAAACCAATTTCAACGCCAGGAACGAAACGCAGGAAACGCCGGCAAACCAAGCGGCGACCTTCCCCTTGCTGATCGGCGGCTTGCCGACCACCTTGCCCGTCTGGCCGTTCATGGCAAAGGTATATTCCGAATGGTCGTAGTCATAATACACCATCCAGACCGGCAGCAAAACATAACTGGCTTGTTTGACCTGCGTTTTAATGTCTTTCGCCGTGTAATTAACAGTGGAATAATTGGAGACCGTAGAAGCAATATAAGCCTGAATGTAAGGCTCCGTCTTTTCCTTGGCCCGCGGGAAAAGCTCTTTATCGGTAAAGCTGTATTTCTCGGCGATATACCCGGCGAGATAAGGCGTCTTGAACGGCTTGAGCTGATCGTACGGGAACGGCTCCAGCTTATCCATTAGCTCATCATTCATTTTCTCCGAGGCGTCGATCGGCAGCCGGACGTAATTCAGCTGGATTTTGCGATAAACCTCGAAATGGTCCGTCTCCGTAATATGGTAATCGCCTCTCGTATAGCTTCTTACCTTGGTCGCATGAGCCTTGACGTCCACAATGTTATGTAGATCGTAGAGCCAGAAAGGCACGTAGATTCCCGTGATCCCCTTGATCCGGTCCGCGCTCATGAACCCGCTCGGGGTGAGCAGGCCCTTCCGGCACCATTTCTTGAAAGCCTGCATCGCTTCTTCCTTGCTAATGGTAAAAGGGATCACCTGCGCCGGAGCCAGGCTCCCGGTCAGACGGTCGCTGAGAACGACGGCCGATCCGCAGAAGCTGCAGGTCGTCGCGCTGGTCTCGGGATCGGTCACAATGACCGCACCGCAGCTGTTGCAGTGATACTCCCTCACCTCGCCCTCCGTAAATGCCTGCTTCGTCATCGGATCTTGAATTTGCTCAATATTGCTTAGTCTTCCGCAGCCCGGGCAGGATAAGGTTCCCGTCTCGCTGTCGAATGTCATATTACTGCCGCAGTAGGGGCATTTGTAATCAATAACCGGCATTGGCTCACCTCACGTACATGTATTCCGGAAAGGAAACGCTATTCCTTCCCTTTTAACTTTGCTTTGATGGCGGCTAATTCCTCCTCGGCGCCATCCGCGTCCTTCCGCGCGCCATTCTCCAGTTCGGCGATGAGCGCATCCAGGTCGTCTTCCTTGGCCCCGCCTCTGAGCTCCGCAAGCGCCTCCGCCTGATACAGCGCCATGTTCGCCTTCTCTTCCGCGGCGCGGAAAGCGGCCTCCGTTCCGCCGGATGCAGCTCCGGCGTTCCGCTGCCGGAGCGCGTCCGCCTCCGCCAGCTTCCCTTTCAGCTCGAACCGCCGCTCTTCCAGCCGGTTCAGGTCGGAAATGAGTTTATCCTGCATTTCCTTCATCCTTGCCGCATTGGCGGCGGCCTCTTCATGGGCGGCTTGCAGCTCGTTCAGCCGCTCCGCCTGCTTGGCCTTGCGCTCCAGAAACTTCAGCGCGCCTTCTTCATCGCCCGACTCCACCGATTTCTCCGCGTAACGCTGCAGCTTGCGCACCTCTGCGGCGCACTCGTCCAGCTCGCGCTTCACCCTGCCCTCAGCCGCCAGGACCGACGCCGTCTCCGCTTTTACCTGCCCCAAGTCGCTGTTCATCCGCCGCATGTATTCATCGACGATCTTGTCCGGCTCTTCCGCCCTGTCCAGCAGAGCACCGACATTGACCTTCATAATCTCCTTGAATCTCGACAAAATTCCCACGTTGCTCCCTCCCTCGGGTTTCTACTTATTATAATAATACATTTATTCCGTTCAAATGGTTTCATGAAAAAAAGCCGCCAACCGGATAGGTTGATGGCTTTTCGACTAAAAATGTGAGCGATGGCCGCTTCTTGCGGACAGGACAGCCCTTATTTGCGCCGTTCCTCTCTACTACTCCGCAATCTTACGGACATCAGAGCGCTTATTTACTGCCTATGGCTCAGTTCGGGGCCAAAGTTTGCGAAATAACGGCTGCTCCGTCCGCTATATCGCAGGATCCGCGAGTATGGACCGAATAACGGCGCTGGTGTCCGTTAGCACAGCGGCGGCGTGCCGTGTTAATCGGCCTGGCCGCTCTCCTTCCGCTTAATCCTTCAGCAGTTTCCTCCGGAGAGCTTCGAGCTCCGATTCGCTCAAGCCGATCGCGGCCAGGTAGCTTGCCGCGCCGCTGTATTTCGCTTGCAGATGCTCCAGCATCATAACCATGTTGGAAGGATCGCTGGCGAGGAAGATGTCATAGCTCTCGTCCGGCACACCCTCCGGCTTGCCTTTGCGGAGCTCCTCCATAATCGGAGCGATGCATTCACCCGTCAGCGCGTAGTCGGCGACGATCGTCTCCTCCGGCACGTCCGCCAAATCGAGCAGCAGCGCCGCTGTCACGCCGGTGCGGTCCTTGCCCGCGGCGCAGTGGAACAAGGCGGCCTGCCCTTCACCCGCCGCCAGCAATTGAAACACGCGCAGCAGCTGCGGCTGCACGTTGTCCAGCATATCGACGTACAGGTCGCCGAGGCAGGTGATATCCCGACGGGTCGATGTCGCCGGATTGACCAGACTTACATTGTGATAAGCGACCTCATTCGAGTCGGAGAATACATTTCTGAATTGCTTCAGCTCTTGCTCGTGCCGCAAATCGATCACGGTACGCAAGCCTTTGCCGAGCAGCGCCTTTTGGTCGTCCTCCGTCAGCTTATGCAGCCCGTCGGCGCGGAACAGCCGTCCCCACTTGGTCGTTCGCCCGTCCTTGGTCGCGTATCCGCCGAGATCGCGGACATTGTATGCGCCCGTAAGCGCCAGGCGTCTTTCGAAGGAATGAGTCAATGATGTCATTAGCGTAAACCGCCTTTCACGAAGGAGTCGATAATTTGTCTTTGCAGCAGCAGATAAATGATGAGCACCGGAAGACAAGCGATCGTCGTGGCCGCCATCAACGGCCCCCACAAATTCGCTTCCGAGGACATGAACATTTGCAGCCCTTTTTGCATCGTGGAATTTTCCAGCTTATTCGTGACAAGGAGCGGCCAGAAATAATCATTCCACGCCGTTATGAACTGCAAAATACCGATGGAGGCGATCGGCGCCTTCAAATTCGGGACGATCGTGCGCCACAGCACGCTCCAATCCGACGCCCCGTCCAGGTGCGCGGCTTCGATCAGCGTTTTCGGGAACGCCTTAAACGCGTTGTATAACTGGATCACCGCAAACGCCGAAGCGATATTCGGAACGATCAGTCCCGTAAGCGTATCCTTCCAGCCCATATTGCTGATCACTACGTAGTTCGGGATCATAATGACCTGAAAAGGAACGAGCCAGGTAAGTCCGATGAGCCCGTAAATGATGCCGCTGCCGCGGAAATTCCAGCGGGTAAACGCATAGGCGGCGAGAATGCTTGTAATGAGCTGGGTGAACGTTTGGGCGATGGCGACCAGCAGGGAATTGCCGATCATCCGCGCCATCGGAATCGCGTTCCAGGCGTCCCTATAGTTGTCGAGCGTCCAGGTTTTGGGCCACAGGCTCGCTGAGAACACTTCTCCCGCCGGCTTAAATGAAGTATTGATCATCCAGTATAAAGGAAATACGGCCAGAAAACATAGGGCGATCAACACCGCGTGCTTGCCAATGGCGGAGGCCTTTAGCTTTTTAGTATTCATGGTTGTTTACCTCCTAATCGTCAAAGAACGACAGCCGTTTGGACAGGTTCATGAAGCCTAAAGCGATCAAACCGAAGCCGATGAACAAAACGACAGCGGCTGCGGAGCTCCAGCCGACGGCGAAGGTTTGGAAGCCGTATTGCCACAGCAAGTAATAGATATTCGTCGTTGAACCGAGCGGCCCGCCTTGCGTCAGCACATTGACATAGGAGAAGCTCCATTCCGAAGCGAACAAAATGCTGAGCATGCCCATAAACAGAATCGACGGGGAAAGCAGCGGCAGCGTAATGTGGCGGAAGATCTGCCAGCGGTTCGCGCGGTCGATTTTGGCCGCTTCGTAGTACTCCTTGTTCACCCCGGTCAGGGCCGCGGAGAAAATCAGCGTGCTGAAGCCGATCAGCTTCCAGCCGGTAATGAACGTGATCGAATAAATCGCCCAGCGCTCGTCGGTGAAGAACCGGATCGGCTCGTCCAGCCCGAGCCACCCCAGCGTTTGGTTCAAAATGCCGTTCGTCGGGTGCATGATCCAGCGCCATACCGAAGAGACGGCGACCGGAGCCATGATCATCGGGACGAAGATGAGCGCCCGGTATACGTTACGGGCACGGCCTCCGATACTGTCCGTAAAAACCGCGATGAACAGCGGCAAAATCAAGGAAAACGGAATGACGCCGATCGTGTAGATAAGCGTATTGGTCAGCGCCTTTCCCATCTCCGGCAAGGTCAGCAGGTTCTTGAAGTTCTGCCAGCCGACATACGTTTTGGGCGTGGTCGGCAGCAGATTCCATTGATAGAAGCTGAGCTGAAACGTTTGGAGCAGCGGCCGGTAAACCCAGAACCCCAACGACAGCACTACCGGCAGCAAGTACAGATAAGGCTTGACGCCTCGCATTCGGGCGCTGAACGCTTTGCGTTGCTTGGCCTGCGGTCTCGTTGTTGCTTTCGGCTTCGGCATGGCCGAAGTCGCCGTATCGTAGTTCACGCTAAACGTTCTCCTTTCAGAAGCGCTTGGAATGAGCTTCCAGCTTATTGTACGAGCGATTGCGCCCGGGTCTGAGCTTCCTGCATTATCGTTGAAACATCGTCCGTGGACTGGATCGATTTCTGTACCGCCTCGAGCAGAATCGTCTCAATTTGGTACCAGTTCGGGCCCGGGTAGGATACCCAAGGATTAAGCCGCTCAAGCTGTTCGAGATTCGGCTTGATCAGCGGATTTTGTTCCACCCAGTCTTTCAGGTACTGCGGGTCGTCGACGATAGCCGGACGCAGCGGCAAATAGCCGATTTCCGAAGTAATGATCGTATAGCCGCGTTCGCTGGTGACGAATTGGAGGAACTTCCAGGCCGCTTGCTGCTTCGCTTCGTCGTCGGACAGAATGAACAGCGCGCTGCCCGAGTTGACCGGGGTCGTCGGCTTGCCGTCAAAGGATGGCATCGCCGCCGACTTCAATTCCCAGCCGCCGGCTTCGGCCGCCGTCAGGAACGAGCTTTGCAAAGCGCTGGTGAAGAGCAGCATGCCGACTTGTCCTTGGCTGAACGCCTCCATGACTTCGCTGTCGTTCAGCTTGCCCATCGCCCCGCTGGCTATCATGTCCTGCCACATCTCAATCGCGCCGACCGCCTCCTCGCTGCCGAATTCGATCGTCTTGCGGTCATCGGACAGCACCTTGCCGCCGTTGCTGCCGATCAGCGCCTGCACGATCCAGTCGTTGCCGACCGAGCCGCCGATGTGAACACCGGTGGCACCCGTCTTCTCGGCGATTTGCAGCGCGTACTGCTTCACTTCCGCCCAAGTGGCCGGCGGCTGCTCCGGATCGAGTCCGGCGTCGGCGAATAGTTTGGCGTTATAGAACAGCACCGGGGTGCTGAACGTAAACGGCAAGCCGTACGTTTTGCCGTTCAGTTGGCCGAGCTTCAGGCCGTTCGGCGAGAAGCCCTCGAACGCTTGCGCCAATTCATCCTCCGGAACGAGATCCTCCAAAGGCTTCGCGCCGAAATTGTTCGCGATGTAATCCAGGCCGTCAAAAACCAGCTGCGCAACGTCCGGAGGCGACCCGGCCGCGATATCGGCCTGCACCTTGGCGTTGATGTCAGGGGAGGCGACCGGGATCCCTTCTATTTCAATATCCGGGTTGGCCGCTTCAAACTCGTCGATCAGCTTTTGCGTGCCGTCCTTTTGCCCGGCCGTCGCCAGATTGTAGCTGTAGAACGTAATTTTCGTCTTCTCGCCGGAGGCCGCCGCATTCGCGGAGCCCGCGGCGTTTGTGGATCCGCCCGCCGTGTTTGTCTCGGAGCTTCCGCACGCCGCGGTCACAAGAATCGTCAGGGACAGCAGGCCTGCCGTCCAGTTTTTTTTGCCCATCATGGTTTCTCCCTCTCCCTTTGCTCTGTGTGTATTTTCTTTGCCGGGCTTTAAGCGTGAGCGGAAAGCTTGTGCAGATCGTATTCATAAACCAGCCGGTAATCGCCCGGCAAATAACGCGGTTGGACGGCGATTTGTCCGTTCTTGACCGCAACGAGGTTGTAGCCGCAGTTGTCGAGAAAGTCCATGCTGTTCTGCGCCGTCGGGTCGAGTCCGAACGCTACTCCGGTTGCCGCGCAGCTCGGAATGCCGTTTAGACTGCCGATGTTGTGAAAATGAATGTGCCCGGACAGCAGCCCGATGACATCGCGGCCGGAGATGGCCTCGGCAAGATCCTCCGGGTTTTGCAGCAAATGGCTGTCCATCAGCGCGGTCGGCGTGACCGTCACCGGGTGGTGCAGCACGACGATGCTGCCCTGCTCCGCCGGTTCGTCCAGCGTTGCCCGGAGCCATTCCAGCTGAGCTTCGTCCAGGCGGCCGTCATGCGTGCCGGGAACTTGCGTATTCAGCATCACGATCCTAAGTCCACGGTCGATAAAGCTGTAATAATACGACTCTTCCGACGGCGCCTCTTCCAGGTACCCCTCGCGGAAGGGGGCGCGGAAGTCGTGATTGCCGAGGCCGACATGCACCGGAATGCCCGCTTTCGCGGATTCTTCATCGATGAGCCGTTTGAGGTGGCGATAATCTTCCAAATCGCCGTCCTGCGTCAAATCGCCGCTGATCAGAATGAACGACGGCTTTGTTTTCAAGCCGCGGATATCCTCGAAAGCCTTGCGCAGCTTCGCAGTCGTATCGATCCCGAACAAGGGGTCGTTCTTTTCCGGGGAATTAATGTGAATATCCGTCAGATGGGCAAAATAGATCGGCTCCATAAGGATTACGCCTCCTCGTGTCCATGGGCATGCGGCGGATAAGCCGCTGCGTCGGTTACTCCGTCCAAATGTACGACGCGGTAGGAGATCTCGCCCCCGCGAACGTTCACCCACAAGACCAGGTTATCGTCGCCTCTGGTAGTTCCGTGTGCGGCGGCTCCGGTGCGACCCAACTGAATATAGGTGCGGTTGTCCTGCCGCGAGAATTCGAGCGAGTGGAAATGACCGGCAAACACTGTGTACGGCCGGTCGCCAAGCAGCGCTTCGATCCGCGCGAACTCCGCGCTCTCCGCCTTCCAGCCCGGCTTGTGCATGCTGACGAAGGTATGCTTCGCGTCCGCATGTTCCGCCAGCACCTTTTCCGCAAACGCCAATTGCTGCTCGCTGATACCTACATTGACCTGGGACATCCCCTTCATTTGCTCGGGAGTCAGTTGACTTACGATTTCGTCGTAGAATTCCTTCATATATTGGAGCGTATTCTCGGGATCCCGGTGGACTTTCTCCGTGGCCGATTTAACCAGATCGATAAATTCATCCGACATGGGATCGAACGGGTCCTCCGTATTCAAGACCAGGTATAGGTAGTCGCCGACGCGGAAAGCGTAATAATCCATCCCTTTGCGTTCGCGCCATACGTCGACCATCGCCTGAGTTCCGTAATCGTGGTTGCCCACCGTCTGGAAGAAAGGCAAGCCGGTCACCGCGATTTGCGCGTCGATGTATTCCCATTCCTCGCGGGCGTTCGCCGCGTCTTTCCAGTAACCTTCGACCAGATCACCGACAAAGAGCACGAAATCGGGTCCCAGATCCTTCAACAGTTCAAGCCCTTGCTCAAACACGCCGGCAGTCATCATGCCGCAGCGGTCGCCCATGACGGCGAAAGAGAAATTATCGGTCAAACCTTCCGGCAATGCTCCGAACCAAGGACGCTTGTCCGTGGCGATCCGGCTTTCGTCTATAAACATTTCGCTATGCTTGCGATCCAACTGTGTCGACATTAATGCGGCACTCTCCTTCCGGATTTCAAAACTTGTTACAAATTTAGTATGCAGGTTGTATGTAAGTTATGTGTTAAATCGCCGTCACACTTTTGTTAAAATTAAAACAAAAAAACGAGCTCATCATCCGAGCTCGTTTTCGAATATTCATATAATGCCGTCCATGATTAAGCTTTCGTAGGTGACCGTATAAATCTCCAGCACCGCCGCTCTGGCGGCCGCCAGGTCGCCCTGTTCAAGCGCTTCGAACGCCTTGCGGTTCGACTCCAGCGATTTGTGGGGCTTATATTGAGGGTATTGCTTGCGGTAGGATATCATTTTGAATAAAATTTTGCCTCTGGT
The DNA here is from genome assembly GCF_036553665.1 of Paenibacillus haidiansis. Lineage (NCBI taxonomy): Bacteria > Bacillati > Bacillota > Bacilli > Caryophanales > Paenibacillaceae > Paenibacillus > Paenibacillus haidiansis. The sequence continues at coordinate 32,439 of NZ_JAZHPZ010000016.1, forward strand.
CTGCTCCAGCACGCCCAGCATGTAATGATTATGGAGCATCCGGATAATCGTTTCGCTAAACCCGAGGAAGCTCTCATAATAGGCAGGAATGTCTCCGGCCGCCTGCGCTTCATTCTGGCGGTCCAGGTGGCTGCGCAGCGCCGGAAGATCGAACGCCAGCCCGCGTCTTTCCGCCGTATTGATGGCATATAGCTGCATCGAGATCAGCATTTCGAGCATTTCCGCATATTCCCGGAAGGTGATCTCCTTAACGATCACTCCCCGTCCCCGGAACGATTCCACGAATCCTTCCGTCACGAGCAGCGATATGGCCGCCCGGACCGGGGTCCGGCTCATCTGCAGCTGTTCGGCCAGATCGTTCTCCGACAGGAGCGTACCGGGCAAATATTCCGCGGCGATGATCCGCCGCCGCAGTTCTTCGTAAGCCTTGGTTTCCAATGATTGGCGAGACATGTTCCGCACACAAATCCTTTGCACTTTTTAGCTTAATGTTAGCAGAACGGGTCATTTTTGAAAAGAAAGGATTTGGATTATTCGCCACCAGGAGCGGATTATTTCGTTTGCCTCATCCATTCCACAAGATTCATATTGCCGGAAGCGCGGATTTCATCCACCTCTTGAATCGATTGAATTCGCCCATTATGAATCAGCACGGCCATATCCAGCAGCGGCTCGATTTCCGCGACTTCATGGGTTGACAGCACGACGGTTTGATGTTCAATGTCGACGAAAGAAATCAAGCTCTTAATAATCGAGCCGCGAACGATCGGATCAAGCCCCGACAGCGGTTCGTCCATCAAGATCAGCGGAACCTGCCGGGATAGTGCCAAAATGATTTTTAATCTGGCCATATTCCCTTTCGACAGTGCCTTTATGGGCTGATCGCCGGAAAGCTCCATGAACGCCAGCATATCCGCCGCCTTATCCCGGTCAAAATCGGAATAAACGCCGTGAAAGAACTCAATGGTCTGCATTACCGTATAAAACGGGTACAAATAATTGTGATCCGGCAAAAAGGACACTTGCTCCGGATGTCTTCGGTTCATTTGCACCCCGTTAATGACAACCGCTCCCCGGCTTGGCCGGATCAACCCGGCCATCAGTTTGAGTGTCGTCGATTTCCCGCTCCCGTTTGCCCCGATCAGGCCGATAATTTTACCTTGAGGCAGCTCGAAGCTCACGTCTTGCAGCGCGCAGCGGCGCGGATATTGTTTCGATACATTTTCAAATTTCACAATCGCGTTCGCCATCCTATTCTCACTCCTGACCGTTTGGGTTGCCGTTCGCTTGCAAGCTTTCTTCAATACCTTCAACAATCTCCGTATATGAAAAGCCCATCTCCGTCATGTTCTTTACAAACTCTTCGATATATTCCATCTTTAATTGCATACGCAATCGCTCCAACTCTTCGGTATTTTCGGTCACAAATGATCCTTGCCCTCTTCTTGCCTCTACAATGTTCATCCGTTCCATTTCGGAATAGACGCGTTGGATCGTATTCGGGTTCACCCCGGATTGCATCGCCATCTCGCGTACGGAGGGAAGCTTCTCGCCCGGTTTGATTTCCTTCCGAATGATTTGCCGGCAAATGCGCGCAATGATTTGCTGATAAATTGGTTGTGAAGCGTTAAACTCCTCTCCCATTTCCTACACCTCTACCTTTCTTTCCATTAACCAGCCTGCCAGGAAGAAGAATATGGCGCAAACCAGCACATCCACGACTAATTCACCGCTATGCAATTCCATTACGGCCCAAGCGGAATCCCCGGTCAAAGCTCCCCATTTCGTAACGGCCGCGTAACCGGCTGTTTCCGAAAGGGAAAGGAATCCCCAGATGATAAGGACAAGAACAATGAACATAACGGGCCAGCTAAACCGGTGCAGCTTAGGCTTCACGGCTTGCACGGAGACGCTGAACAATAGCGTCCAGATCCCAATGATCGCACTCAGATAAAATACGACTGAAAATACGCCAAAAAAGGATTCGCGCATATAGCCGATATAAGGGATGGGATTAAACTCAGGCTCGCCGGTCCCAAACGGCTGCGGCCAGACGAAATCTCCATCGATATAAGAAATACCATAGAACATGGCATACGCGATGGCATATGTGACACACATCCCGATGACCGCGCTAACGAGCTTTATCGCCAGCAGGGTCCAACCCGACTTAGGAAGCTGCATCCACATGGCTGAAGTCGATCTCCACTCCTTGGACAAACTGATCCATAAATAAACCGGAAGGTAAAACACCTGGATAAAAAGGAAGCCCGTCATCCCGATACTGATAATCCCCGACGAATTTCTGTATGCAAGCCATCCTCCAAGGAGGCCAACCGCAACCAGGATGGCGATACCCCCCAGTATCCATCCCTTCATTAATTTTAAATCTTTACCGAGCAGCCTTAGACATGCATCCATATTTATGTTAGCTCCTTTCGCATTAATGTTATAGTGTACTATTGAAATAGTACACTCAGACAAAACGAACGTCAATCTGAATTTTATAAATTGGGGAGAAACCTCGTATATATTTGTTTTTTACCTGTTCCGGGGGCCGATTCTTTCAATATAATTGAGAGAAATTGTAATTAAAATGGAGTGTACGGAATGGAGCCATTATTCAAGCGGTATATCCGGGACTGGAGTTCATGGGGAAATGTCTATCAATCGATCTCCGCTTTTCGCGGCTTAATTGAGGAAATCTTTGCAAGAGAGGGATTAACGGGGTATGAAGATATTTCACATCTGACTCCCGGAACCAATGCGGTATTCAAAGTCGGGAATTATGTGATCAAAATATTCGCTCCCCCGGAATCCGGCGCGGATACGGAAGCGGATTACGAAGCCGAAGAGCGCGCTCTGCAAAGGGCCATCATCCAAGGCATCAACACTCCTAAGATTGTATCCGCCTCAAGTATCCGCGATAAATACTTGTTCAAGTACTTCATTATGGAGTATATAGACGGGCGGGATGCCGGAGACATACTTCCCCTGTGCTCTTTCAAGCAGAAGCGCGAGTTTGTGCATCAATTGAAAGAGAATTTGCGCAAAATCAATGTTTCTCCTTCGGAACATGCAAATTACACTTCGTTTATCAAAAGGGGCATCAATAACGAGAGATGGAACGCATTCTCGAACACGATCCAGTTACAGCGGGCCGAGATCCTTGGCAGTCTGGAGATTTCCCCATTGGTTTATGTCCATGGCGATATCACCGCAGAGAATGTGAGAATGGGGAAGGAGGGGCAGGTCTATATCATCGATTTTGCCGATAGTACCGTCGCTCCCGCGGAATATGAGTACCCGCCCATCGTGTTTAGTCTGTTCAATTATGATATTGGAATGGTTCATGAGTTTATTGGAGATTTGGATTATGACCTGTTTATTGAAAAGCTCTTCCATGGTCTTCTGATGCACGCGTTCGGCGCCAATTTCGTGAAAGAGATTTTTGTGAAGTACACGTTGCAGGATATATCCGAGCTAACGAATTTACTCGAGATTAAGGAATTGATTTATTCTGGTCTCCAAAAAGCCGGGCTCCATGTGAGTTCACCCCCCGTAGACCGGTGAAGCCAATACGACGGCCGCGATAAAAACGATCTGCAGCAGCGTCCGGACGAACAAACCTGGCACGGGCTTCCCGTCCAGCGTCAATTTATGGCGGGCCGCATAGACATTCGCAGGGAACATGGCGATCAGCAGCAGCATGACGGCCACCGCCGCTTGCAGTGATGAATGCCAATCGTTAAAATAGGACCAGCCTATAAATCCGGCCATGCGGAACAACAAAAATGAATCCGATAAGCGCAATATATAAACCGACCGTTGGTTTGTAAATATGAATATGTTCTCAACTAGAAAACCTGCCCCTCGGATTATTCTTTCCTTTGTTCTTGGGACATTTTCAAAGCCAACAGGTCGAAGCCCCCAACCTCAGGGTTGGGGGCAAATTGAGTTAAGCTTATTTAGAACGATCCAGTTGTCTGACGGCAGGAATGAGCAGGCATAGTACCGCAACTCCGACAATTATTGCCCCCGAGAGAAAGAACCACCGGTTTACACCGATCCGGTCGGCAAAAACCCCGGAAAACACCAAACCCAGCGGCATGGCTAGAGCCATCACGCTCCCCAGCAATCCGAACACTCTGCCCAAATACTCCGGTTCTATTTTCTCCTGAAACAACGCAATCTGCACGCCATTGTAGAACGGCCCGGAAAAGCCCATCAGGACGCAGCAAATCAAGAAAAAGTAAAAGCCTCCCGCCGGTAATAAACCAGATAATATTAGCGCCAGTCCCATAAGAGAGACAGCTGCGACGATGGTATAGGTGCGGTTCTTGAAGCCGCCCCATTTGGCGAGCAGTAATCCCCCGGCCAGCATCCCGATGGCAAAGATCATTTCCGCCACGGAAGCATGCTTCATCGTTCCTCCGAAGTATCCCATCGTCATTAACGGAAATAACGCATTGATTGGCATAAATGCAAAAATGTATAACCCGCCAATCCAGAAAAGGGCCATCAATCCTTTATGATGCTTAAGCGCATAATATCCCGCTTTCAGTTCCTCCGTAAAGCCGCTCTGCACCGTACTCCCCTTGGTCTCCTGCTTCGGGATGGCCACGAGCGCAACCATGGTGCTGGCTATCAGGGCCCCCGCCACATCAATGGCGATCACGGCATTCAAATCCCAGACGGAATACAGCAGCGCAGCCGCTGCCGGACTGACGATATAGCTGATCGATTGCACCGATTGGCTGTACCCGGCGCTTTTGGCCAGGAACTCTCCCGGCACCAACAGAGGGGTCGTTGCATTCAGCGCGTTGGAATGAAATGCCGAACCGATACTGCGTATAAAAAGTACGATCATAATCAACCATACGGGAAGCTCCCTGTAGAAAGCGACCAAAGCCAGTGAGGCGGCCGCCAAGGCCACCACCATATCGGCTATGATCATTACTTTCTTGCGGCTCCACCGGTCGACCAGAACGCCGATCAAAGGTCCGCCGATCGCCTGCGGCAAGAAGCCGACCAGCGTCGCCATGGACAGCACCATGGCCGAGCCTGTTTTCGCGGTAAGATACCAGACGATCGCCATTTGAAGAATGGCGCTGGTAATGATGGATACGGCCTGGCCCGCCCATATGGTGAAAAAGTCACGTTTCCATTTTTTTGTTTGCGTGTTCATATCTTTATCTCCTCTGCATTTTTTATTGGTCGTTTTATTGTTTTTAGGCAATAAAAAATGCAGGCCTTAAGTCCACATTACGGGCTTACAGTCTGCATACCAACGAAAAGGCACAGAAGAATAAGGCATAGCTTAATAGGAATACGCCATCCTTCAACTTATCCATGTGTGATCCCATTCATAAAATAAGCACGACAAAAAAAGCCCATAAAATATGGAAAAAATCCGCTTTTTTATTGCCGTTCTTATCTCCAGCGAATGGAATGCATAGATAAGCCAACCTCCTTACGATCTCAAAATACTCGCATATGGTAGCACGGGATTTGATAAACTGTCAACTGCCGATTCAGTATGAAATTTGTTACTCTCATGTAAACCACCTTTATATTTACTTTGATATAATTTCTGTTAGACAAGGATGAGAGGGGTACCTGAAGTTGAATAAAAGGACGGGGATATCGATCTTATTGGCCGCCATTTTACTTTCGGGATGCAGTACGGAGAAACCGGGAGCGGGTACGGAAGGGCCCGGCAATTCCAACAATAGTGTCCGGGAAACAACAACACTTTCGGAACAAGAGACCGGTCAGGATGTGACTTGGTATTCAGAAAATCATGAAGTAAAGCTTTCGCCTATTAAGGAAAACGATACCGGCGGATACGAGCGCGTAACTATAGAAGTGAATGGAGTCCAGAAAGATTTTGATTGGAGATTCTCAACCTTGGGAGAGCCCCTCATCTATTATACCGACGTAACAGGGGATGGCGAGGAAGAGGCGGTTGTGATTCTTAATCTGGGGAAAGGTACGGGTTTAAGCATTGATGAAATTCATGTGCTGAACAGCAAGGACCTCTCGGAAATCAAAGTGCAAAGCTATGAGGAAATTACTGCGGATCAAGTTGAAACACATATTACTAACCATAATGATATTTTGGCAATAAAAGTGGAAGCGCAAGGAAAAAAGTATGAATTCAGTTATGAGTCTCCATTTCCGGATTTGGATCAAGAACAGCTATATTTCGGGGGTGTGGTTTATTATCATGTGGAAGACCAAACTATTGTTTCCACTTTAGGCGCAAGCTTCGGAATCTCTCCCCAATATGTATGCGATGTCCGTATCACTTATAAATTCGATAAGGCAAGAAATGAATTGATTGCCGACCGAATTGAAGTGAAGCCTTATGATTAAAGCCGAAGCATGATATCATTTGGGGGCCGGTTGTCCTTGAACCCCTATGCAAGCCCCCGCCTGATTTTTCGAAACCCGTTTTAACTGCTTAGCGAATTACCCAATTAACCCAAGAAAGCAATGGAGCGTTTTACTTTCTTGGCGAATGCAATGGGGTTATCGATTGACTCCCAATGGATGTACATCAGGCGCGGATTTTCAAATAACCAGTGATTATGGACGGCGGTTACTGTTATTCCGTTCTTGCGGAGGTTCGTCAGCAACCGGTTGACCTGGTTTTGGAAAAGGGCGGTTTCCCCCAAACAAAGCGCACGGCCGGAACTGTCCAGGGATTCGAATGAGAACAATTGATACCGAACCAGAGGGGACGTAGTTCTTCTTCCTAAAATGGAGGCGTTTATCCTTCTGTTTCTGGTTACAAAACAAACGGGACCTTTAGTAATTTCATGCTCCGTTCCGCCTAAGATGGCTGAAAATTGGTTACACAGTCTTCTAAAACGAGGGCTTGCCTTCACTGTTTCCATGATATGCTGTCATCCTCTCAATTCTTTATAAAATTGAACTTTATCGCCAAACCGGACTAACCCAAAAATGCAATCGATTCTTTGGTATTTCTGGCAAACACAATAGGATTCGAAATGGCCTCCCAGTGCATATACATTAGGCGCGGGTTTTCTTTTAACCAGTGATTATGAAGGGCGGTCACTTTGATCCCCCGGTTGCGGAGATTCGATATCAATCGGTTGACCTGGTTTTGATGTACGGCGGTCTCGCCCAAACAAAGTGCGCGGCCCGATTTATCCAGGGATTCAAATGAGAACATTTGCATCTGAACCAAAGGAGAACGCGTTCTTCTTCCCAAGATCGTCTCGTTGAGATTCGTCATCCGCGTGACAAAACAAACAGGACCTTCTTCAATTTCAGATTCGCCCCCCAGGATTCTTCCAAATTGGTCACACAGCTTTTTGAATTGCGGGCTTACCTTACCATGTGCTGCCATGTAAATCCTCCTTTAATCATTTTCTAGACCATCTTATGACCAGGAAGGAAAAGTGAATTGGGCAAATTCACCAATGCCGTGCAAAAAAACGGGGCAAATAAACAGAAATGAAAAAACCACAACCTAAATCGGCTGTGGATTTTATAGTTTCATAACTGTATTAATCTGCCGGCAAGCTCTCAATCGCTGTAAAAAATACATCAAGCAGCTCCGTATCAAAGTTAGCCCGTACGTAATCGGAGATTCTGTCCAATTCGTCAATATTCTTGTACTCCAGGCATGGCCGCCCTTCGCTCCATAGAACCCGGCATTGAAACTGTTCTCGAATACGCTCAATAATGAAATCCTGCTCTACCGTCCCGCGACCGGCTGTCACGATTTGATCCCTCCACCAATCTCGCCGGTGATCCCCCGGCTTTATATTCGCTAAGCATATTATTCAAAATTTAAATAATTATTTTCCGTGACATTTGTCACACTTTAAATGGAGCAACATTTTCAGATAGCTTCCGGCTATCTTTCTCCAATTTGTTCACACCGTTCATATTCATTCTCCTTTCACAGTATGATCAGCACTCGTTCTGTTACACCTTATTTCAGTAATAACATTATTTTTTTGGAGGTTTCGTTGATCGCATCATGAATTAAGGGTATAATACATACAAATAAATGTTTTCTTCTTAGTAAATACTAATAAGAACGGTGTCGTGCTGGACACACGACACCGCTTTGATAGCACGTTGGCACCCACGGCGTGCATAGCATGAAACCCACCGTTAGGCGGCTAACCTATTTGACGGTGGGTTTTTCCATGTGACGACGCCATTTACGACGAATCCATCTAACGAACTTCCGGACACTGAAGAACAGCGTCAACACTAAGGAAATCCATTTTAGTACATCGTAAAGCGTTACATGAACCACGGCCATCCCTCCTTTCTCAAGGAGCTGCGCCGTGGTTTGTCCACCGTCTGCTATCATTGGTAATTATATCAAATTGCGAAAGAATCAGAAACCTGTGTGAACACAAGGTTTATCTTTAAAATCACACCAACAGAAAAGAGCCTAATCCAAAGGGATTAGGCTCTTTTCACACCGGCTTACTCCGTCACCTGAAGCTTCTCCTGATTCTCGATCGGGTTCGGGTTCAGGTCAGCCTGCCTTTCCGCTTCCGCTTTCTCAACGTTCTCATTCTCCATATAATAGTCCTTCAGCTCATCTTCGACGGTCGTCTCCGCCAGCGGCACCTCGTTACGGTAGGCCGACCGGGTGAGCACATGAGCCGCTACCGGAGCGGTTAAGAATACGAAGAAGATGCCCAAGATGAGACGGATGCTGAAATAGCTGTCGGTAATGATGAAATACAGCAAGGTTCCGACCAGCGCACACAGCACGCCGAGCGTAGAACTTTTAGATGCAGCATGAGATCTGGTATACACATCGGGCAAACGTACGATTCCGATTGCGCTGATCAGGCTAAAAATCGCTCCAAACAGAATAAGGATCGCTCCGACGACTTCACCGCTTCCGCTCAATCACAACACCCCTCTCAATGAATCTGGCAAAGGCGACCGTTCCGATGAACGACAGGATCCCGATCAGCAAAATAAGATCAAAAAAAGCGTGGGTGTGCAAAAACACAGAGAACACGGCAATGCTCGCGATAAGGTTGATCCCTATGGAATCCAGCGCCTGGACCCGATCCGCACCGGATGGTCCCTTCACAATCCGGTATAAATTGACCAGGATCGCCAACATCAAGATGCATAATGAGATGATCATAATCGTATCGAAGATCATTTTCTTGTCACATCCTTTATGGCTTTTTCAAAAATTGACTTTGACTTGAGTACGCCCTCTTTGGACTCCGGCATATTCAAACCGTGAATGTACAGCACCTTGGAATCCGGAGTAAGCTCCATTACGACCGAACCCGGCGTTAAGCAAATCAGCAAGGAGAGGAGCGTAATTTCCAGATCCCCCTCCAAATCCGTCTCGACCTTGAAAATCCCCGGCTTGACATCGATTTTGGGGCGAAGCACATGCTTCATGACCATCATCGAAGAAATAATCAGTTCATTAATAAACAGAACCAGCAGTTTACCGACCGCCAGCAGCGTAAATAAGTAAAACCGGCTTTTAAAGAACCGCCGCATGCACAGTAAAATAAACAGACCGACAAAGTAACCGCTGATGAAATTTAATATGCTCATTTCGTCCTGCAGAAACATCCACAGGTAAGCAATAAATATATTGAGAAGTACCTGAACGGGCATGGCGATTCCCCCCTTTAATCAAACACGGCTTGAATATACAGACTCGGGTTGAGCAATTCCTCGGCGGCTTGAGCCACATAACCCGCGAGGCCTTCGGCTCCGATGCCCAACACAAGACTGGCGGCAGTCAACAGAGCAATCGGTAGCAGCAAGCCCTTCGTGGTTCCCTTCTCTTCCTCTTCACTTAAGATGCGTTCGCCCCAGAAGGCACTCATGAACATCTTGATCATGGAATACAGAATGCAAAGGCTGGCCAGCAGCCCGATCGCCCCAAGCCAGAAATAACCGGATTCAAAGGCCCCTTGGGTAATGAACACTTTGCCCAGAAATCCGCTTAGCGGCGGAATGCCCACCATCGACAATGCGGCGATGAAGAACATCCAGCCCAACTGGGGGTGAAGACGGATCAAACCGCCGGTATCCTTCAAATGGCTGGTTCCGGTTAAATGAATCACCGTTCCGCCGACCAAAAATACGAGCGCCTTGATGATCATATCGTGAATCAAATAATAGATGGAACCCATCATACCGGTATGCGTCAACGAAACAAATCCGAGCATAATAAATCCGACGCTGAGCACCACATTGTAGGTTAATATTTTGCGCAAATCCCAATAACCGACCGCTCCGAGTCCCCCGAGAATCATCGTGGCGGCAGCCAATATCCCGATGAACCAATGGGTTATCTGCGGCTCATGATAGAAGATCAGGGTGAACATCCGGAAGATCGCATAGATGCCGACCTTGGTAAGCAATGCCGCAAAGATCGCCGCGATGGCCGTCGGCGGTGCGCTGTAGGATCCCGGCAGCCAGAAATAAAGCAGCAGCCCCGCTTTTAAAGCGAAGACAACGAGGAACAGGAAGGCCACGGTTGTGATTAATCCGTCCTGGCCGACTTCGGCGATCCGTAGCGACAAGTGGGCGAGGTTCAAGGTGCCCGTCATAGAGTATAAATAGGCAACGCCCATCAGGAAAAACGCGGACGAAATAATATTCGTAAAAATATATTTGAGCGACTCGCGAAGCTGCCTCTTGGTGCCGCCCAAGCCGATCATGACATACGAAGCGAACAGAAATACTTCAAAAAAGACATATAAATTGAACAAGTCCCCCGTTAAGAACGAGCCGTTGACCCCCGTGACCAGGAACAAAAACATAGGATAGAAATATAGCTTTTCTTGTCTTCTGCCAATGGACGGAAAGGCATAGATCAGGCAGCCGATCGAGACTACCGAGGTGGCGAGCAGCAGCAAAGCGCTGAACATATCGCCGACGAAGCTGATGCCGAACGGTGCCTCCCAACCCCCGAGCTGCAAAGTTTGAATCCCGTCATTTTTGATCTGGTTCATCAATAGAACGGAAATGATGCCCGTAGCCAGCAACGCCACCAGGCTGAGAGCCCGCTGAAGCTGAATATTTTTCTGAAAAATAATGAGCACCATTCCCATGAGCAAAGGGACGACGACGGGAGTAATTAGTAGATTATTCATGCTCATTTCCCCTTAATTGTTCCATGTCATCCGTCCCGTGGGTTTGATAGGCACGGTAACACAAAACCAATACTAGCGCCGTGACGGCAAAGTTAATGACGATGGCCGTGAGAATCAAGGCTTGCGGAATCGCATCCGTGAAGCCTGCCGTTTTCTCATGCAGAAGCGGGGCTGCCCCTTTTTTGAGACCGCCGGAAGTGATGAGCAGCAAATTCACGGCATGGCCGATGATCGAGGATCCCAATACAATCCGCAGCAATCGTCTCGATAATATCAAATAAGTTCCGACCGACACCAAGATGCCGACAAGTATAACGATGAGTGTCTCCATATTATCGGTCCTCGCTTATGCCCAGAATAATGACGACCGCCGTCCCTATGACGGCCAAGGCGACCCCGGTATCGAAGATCATCGCGGTCGCAAGCTCGGTATCGCCGAAGATCGGCAAGTCGACATGACCAAAGATCTGAAATAAAAACGGTTTGCCGAATATAGCTCCGAGCAACCCCGTACCTACGGCGATTAACACCCCGACGGCGGCCAGCTTCTTAAAGTCGATCCGGATATTTTCCCTTACCTTCTCGATGCCGAAGGAGAGGTACAGAAGGACGATGGCCGCGGCCGTACTCAGCCCGCCGATGAAGCCGCCTCCCGGCTGATGATGACCGTTCAGAAAGAGATAGATCGAAAAGGTGAAAATGATGACCACCGCTACCCGGGTTACGGTTTTCAGAATCACATTATTCGGTTTCATCCTGCTCCCTCCTTTTCGCGCGCTGATGAATCAAGGTATATACGCCCAATCCGGCAATCGTTAATACGGATATTTCCAGCATCGTATCGAAGCCGCGGAAATCCACCAGGATCGCGTTGACGATATTTTTCGCCCCTGCCAGCTCATAGGCATTTTCGAAAAATGAGGTGATCGGCTCGAACAATTTATGACCGTTCGCGGACAGCGCCAAAATCGTCACCGTCAGCCCGACGGCTACCGAAATGATCAGATTCGTCAATTTGAAAGGAATCCGTTCGATATCCTTCTTCAGCTTCGGCAGATGATAGAAGCAGAGCAGGAACAGTACCGTGGTCACGGTCTCCACGACCATTTGGGTCAGGGCGAGATCGGGGGCCCGGAAGATCACGAAGAACATGGAAACCATATAACCCAAAGCACCCAGGGCCACGATGGCCACGATCCGGTTGCTGGTCAATAACACGGTCAACGCGGCGATGATCATCCCGATCACCAGCCCGGCGTCAAAAACACTAATCACCGCGTTATTGGAGATATCGAACCGGAGCCCGTGGAACAGCAGAAGCGATCCCATCAACAAAATGACGAAGAACGCGAAAATATAGATCAAATAATGTCGCAGCGAGCCGGTCATATACCGGTCCGTCAGGGATGACGAGAGCTTTTCCGTCCCCTGTAAGGTTACATTGTATAAATGATTCAGCGTCAGGCGCTGCGGGTAATTGCGAATCGCCTTGATCCACTTCTTCGCTATTTTGAAGAGCAAGAAGCCGATTACGACTACCCCGATCGTCATGAGCAATTCCATATTCAGCCCATGCCAGGCGCTGATCTTCAGATCATAGGCGGAGACGGACATCATCGGCAAAACCGATGTTAGCGCCGGGGTAAGAATATATTTCCCCAACACATTCGGGAAGAAGAAGACAAGGATGACCAGCAAGCCTAAGATAATCGGCGAAATCAACATCCCCAGCGGCGCCTCATGCACGGTTCTCGTCATCTTCTCGGGACGGTATTTTCCGCCGAAGGTCTTGAATACGAAAATCATGCAATAGACGAAAGTAAAAACGCTGCCGACCCATGCAATGATCGGGAACAAAGCGCCGATTTTGCTTAACCCGAAAATACCGGCATGGGATACTTCCGTTACGGCGCCGAAGAACATCTCCTTGCTCAAAAAGCCGTTAAACGGCGGCAATCCCGCCATGGAAAAGGCGCCGATCAAGGCGATCGTGAACGTGATCGGCATCACTTGCATCAATCCGCCCAAATAGCGGATATCCCGCCGGCCGGTCTCGTGGTCGACAATGCCGACGACCATAAACAGGCTTCCTTTAAAGGTGGAGTGGTTAAACAAATGGAACAGGGCGGCAAAGGTGGCTACCGTAAAGACCGTCCCGCTCTCGCCGGGTCCGAAATAGACCGCTAAAGAGCCGACCCCGAGCAGGCTCATGATCAAGCCCAATTGGCTTATCGTGGAATAGGCCAATAGCGCCTTCAGATCCGTCTGCTTCAGCGCCGTCAAAGAACCGTAAAGCAGCGTAATGATGCCGATTCCGGCCACCAGCCAGAACCACACGGCACTGCCGCCGAATACCGGGGTCATCCGGGCCACCAAATAAATGCCGGCCTTGACCATCGTCGCGGAATGGAGATAACTGCTGACCGGGGTCGGCGCCTCCATCGCATCCGGCAGCCAAATGCCGAACGGGAATTGCGCCGATTTCGTAAACGCCCCCAGCAAAATACACAGCATGGCGGGGATAAACAAGGCATGGCCTTGAATCGCGTCCAAATTCGCAATGATTTCCCGGATGCTGTACGTATCTCCCATGATGATCAGCATAATGAATCCGGCCAGCATGCCGAACCCGCCGAGGACCGTAATCAGCATGGCTTTTAAAGCGCCTTGGCGCGAGCTCTTGCGCTCGTACCAATAGGAAATCAATAAGAAGGAAGAGACACTGGTCAATTCCCAAAATCCATACAGGACTAGTAGGTGATCTGAGAATACGAGTCCCAGCATGGCCCCCATAAACATGAGTAAATACACATAGAAGTTATGGAGCGCCTCCCGGGTTTTGGACATATAGAAGATAGAATAAATGATGACTAAAGCGCCGACACCGGAAATGAGCAGACCGAATAATAGGCCAAGTCCATCCACATACGAGGTGATATTAATATCGAAAGAGGGAATCCAGGATAAGATGTATTTATAGGTTTCCCCGGCGGCAACATGAGGTATATATTGCAACAAATAGATAAAGATAGTTAGAGGCACGAGCAGAACGAACCAGCCCGTATGTATCCGACGGTTCAGATACTTATATAAAAAGGGAACCGCAATTGCACTAATAAACGGAAGAAAAATGAAGATAAAGAATGTAGCCAAACGCACTCCTCCTCACTTACGAATCTTGCTGTCTTAAAGATTTGACTCTTTCCGTAACATCCTTTATAGTCGTACATAGTTTAATCGAGCTCTACTATTTAACCTTGAGGTGAAATGCTTAAAATGGATAACTTAAATAATGAATGCATTCTTGTCTGCGTTTATTATGGACCAAACGGCGAAAGACTAATCAAACGCGGCTGCAAAATAGCCAATATGCTGCAAGCTCCGCTCTACATCCTGACCATTGATTCCAAGCCGTTCGATGAATTGGATGCCGAGAAAGTATTCTACATTGAAAAGTGGAAAGAATACGCCAATGCCAACGCGTCTGCCCAATTTATTATGAAGGACAATGAAAGCCGGCCCGTTACCAAGGTCATTGCGGAAGTGGCTAGAGAAAAGCAGGTCACGCAGATTATTCTTGGCCAAACGGCACATAGCCGATGGGAACAAATTACGAAGGGATCGATTATCAATTCGCTCGTGCGCGACATCCCCTTTGTTGACCTGCATATCATTTCGGTCTCCCGATATATCCGGGACGGCGAAGGGCTGTACAGAGACGGAGTTCGCGCTTATTTAATCAAGGACGGGGAACAGTATAGACTAAGCTTCAGTCACGAGAAGAATACCGAATATGAAGGCATCTTCTTCAAAGAAACCGATACGGACTTTGACAATGGAATTTTTCGCTTTATGAAGGACGCTGAGACGATGCAGGTCCTGGTTCATGACGGGATCGTCACCGAATTTAAAAACGTGGATATGAATACGGCGATGGGTCTGGACGACTCTGACGAATAAAAGAACAAATATATAAGGTTATTAACGGCTCTCCTCTTACGCATGTTCAATCATGTTTGACGAGGAGAGTTTTTTATTGTGGAACAAGAAATTTTACAAATTCACGTCTACCTTAATCGGCAGCTTCTCGTTCTTATCGATTCCCAAGTACTTCAGCGTTTCCGCGGTCGACTGATGATGCAGAATCGACTTGACGATGGAAATGGCAATTCCCTTATGATACGCATGGTAACCAAAGGTCTTCCGCAGCGTATGCGTGCCGATTTTCTCCGAAATTCCTACCTCCCTTGCCGAATGGTTGATTATGCGGTATGCCTGCTGACGGGTAATCGGACGGCCGTCCTTCTTGGATCGAAATAAATAATCCTCTGCTTTCCAGTCGCCGCCGGACAAATATTCGTTCAATATTTCTCCGATCTTGCCGTTCAAATAAAAGGCTTGTTCTTCTCCGGTTCTTTCATCCTGAATACGCAGAAATTGCTTAGCCCTTTGACCGTCCCATACATCCTGCACGGTAAGGTTGAGCATTTCAAAAAGACCAATCCCCGTATTAATTCCCAGTACAAAAAGTAACAAGTCTCTTAGCGAGTGCTTTCTGAGCTCTTGTTTCATCGCTTGAATGGTTTCCATGTCTCGAATCGGATTTACATACTGCACCGAGAACCCCTCCGGATATGTTACTTAATTATAGTTTAACATATATTATGTAACATAACAAATTGAAAGATGATTAAATATGGCGATTGTGTATGCCGGAAACCGTCAGCGATTTTTTCGCTAAAATTCAATAGCGAATAATTCGCTAAGATATCCTAGGCTTGGAGGTGAAGATATATGTACGAAAGAATTCGGAACTTACGCGAAGACAAAGATTTGACGCAAACTCAAATTGCTTCAATATTAAATTGTAGTCAACGCATCTATAGCAACTACGAACGAGGCGACGTTGATATTCCGACCTCCATTTTGATTAAGCTGGCGGACTTCCACCAGACAAGCGTGGATTATCTCTTAAACCGCACCAATAGAAAAAAGCCTTATCCTAAGGATTAAGGCTAAGATCGTAAAAGATTATTCCCACTTCATAAGCTCCTTAATATACGCCGCCAGTTTCTCCGCGGCCTTACGGTGAGTCACTTCTGAAGGATGACTGTTGACGACGTAACCGTCGGCGGCCGACTGCACATCGAATTTCATTGCCGCGATATTCGCATCGCCGGTTTCTTTCGTATAATTGCTAACCGCTTGTTCGACCCATGGATATAATCTGTCGCCCATGATCCCGAGCGTGCAAAGGATTTTGGAGCCGGCGTTATTTCGTCTGACCATTTTGAGAAATTCCACGTATTGTTCGGTATAATCCGCCTGTTTGTCGGGGTCGTCCTTGGTATAAGTATCGTCATTCGTCCCCAGATTAACGACAATCAGATCGGGCACAAACTTGTTGAAATCCCAGCTTACGGATTGCGGCACTAGCGTTCCGTCGAACTTCCCCTCCGACTTACCTACTTTTTCGTAGTAATCCGAAACAAGATGGGTGAGGAGTTTCTCGTCGTTCTCCGTATAGCCGGAAATAATGCCGTAGCCGCTAAAGGAAACCATGCTGTAATCGGCCTGAAGCTTCTGAGCCGTCAGGTAGGCATAAGTTTTCGTGACATCTTCCGTCGTCGTGGAAAAAGTCCCCTGAACATCATCATCGTCAACGCCATAACCGCAAGTAATAGAATCGCCGATAAATTCAATCTTATGTATGTTTTCCGGGGTCGGCTTAATCCCCTCTTTGGCGTCCACGATGATCTCTTGAATCCCCACCGTCGACATCGCCGCTTCGGATAGTTTAACAACCTTTACCGTGACATTTTGCTCCATGTCGCTTTCAAATACGGTATACCTTTTCAAAGGCTCGTTCACCATATCATCAACAACCCGATTTCCGTTTACGTAGATGCCGATTCGGGTCTCATTATTTCCGCTTCCCGCTACCTGATCGCCCTTTATCGTAATTTCCGCTTTCTTGCCGTAAAACGAAAACTCCACACCGCCGCCGGACAACGCCAGCCATAGGGCACCGTTACATTCGTAGGTCCGCCCGATGATTTTGACATATTGCTCGGTTGCTTTAAAGGTTTGAGTTTCTGACATTCTATATCTTCCCCCTCAGTTGCTATAACCATTTGTTAAAAATAATATACCTGTAAAAAAAGAAGCCCGCCACTATATGGCAAGCCCCTATGATTATTTTTCGTGCGTGTTGTTATTCTATTAAACTTTTCGAGGCCATATACATGTCTTCTACATATTGGTCTACTTCATCCCGTGACATGCGCAAGCGATTTACAGAAGTACCATAGCCGATTTCCTGCTTTCCCGCTTCCAATTCTTTAAAAATTCCATCCGCGAAAGCATTTAACGGTTCTCCGTGCACGTGAAGTCCCGTCCCGCCTAATTCTGTATTTACTGCCGGAGGAGCAACTTCGATGACTTCCACAGAGGTATCCGAAAGCTGATGTCTTAAACTCATTGTAAAGGAATGAAGCGCCGCTTTGGATGCCGAATAAATCGGAGCAATCGCAAACGGTGTAAAAGCTAATCCTGATGTCACGTTAATGATCGCCGCTTCTTTTTTTGCCGCAAAAAAGGGAGCAAACAGCATGGAGAGATGGAAAGGTGCTTCAATGTTGGTTGTAATTTCTTTATTGAAGTAATTCCAATCGTCCTTCACGTCTGCTTTCAGCACATTAAAACGTTGTTGGATCCCGGCATTGTTAACTAACACGTTCACTTTCGGATAGTTCGTTGTTACCCAATCGAACAAGGCGATACGTTCCGATTCCATATCCAAATCACATACACGGGTGATCAGGCTGGGATATTGTTCTTTCGCTGTTTGAAGTACATGCTCACGACGTCCGCAAACAATGACCGTATTGCCGGCTTTTATGAAGCGCTCCGCAAATGCGAGACCAATTCCGGCACTTCCGCCTGTAATAAGAATTGTGTTTCCTGAAAGTTTCATAATCATTCCTCTTCTCTATTGTTCTTTATTTCTGCACGTTAGCTTCTTCTTTTTCCTGAAGACGTCTTATATAACGATCGATTTTAAAGTCGATGCCTTCCAAGGATTCCATCATTAACGAAATTTCGGCAAGCACCGCTTGCTTATGTTTCTTCATCATTTCAAGCCGGAGCCCGATCGTATTATCTCCTTCAACCACCCAATCCATATATCGCTTGATTTCGCCGATCGGCATTTGCGTGTTTTTTAAGCAAATAACGGTATTAAGAAGTGCAATTTGATCCTCCGAAAAGAGCCGCCTGCCAGCTTCATCCCGCTCGACGAGCGGCAGCAGCCCCTTTTTTTCATAATAACGCAACGTGGATTCCGGAATATTAAACTTGGCGGAAACTTCGCCAATGGAACAATACTTCATCTGGGGGCCTCCAAATCTTATCTTTCATTGTCGACAAGAATAGGATACGACTTAAACCATGGTTTAAGTCAACAACTTTATCTATAAAAAACCTCCAATCGGAGGTTCATCAATAATATGCGATATATATTCAATATAGTTACCAGCCTGCGGCATTTCGCTCCACCAGCCCGGCCAGGAATTCCAGCCACTCGGGCTGGTCATTCAGACAAGGAGCGTATTGGAACTGTTCCGCTTGCCCTCCGGAGACAGAAAAATGGTTCCTTCCTTCGATATCCAACTCATACAAGGTCTCCAGACAATCGGTCACAAAGCCGGGGGCAAATACCAGCGGATTCGCAATCCCCCGTTCCGCCAGACCTCCGATCACTACGGCCGTGGAAGGTCCGATCCACTCCTCCGGCCCAAACCGGGATTGGAACGCGACCTGCCACTGATCCTCCCGCCAGCCCATCGCTTCGGCGAGCAGCCGCCCCGTCTCCATGCACTGCTCCGGATAAGGATCCCCCGTGTCCGCATAGCGTTTAGGAATGCCGTGAAAAGACAGCACGATCCCGTCCGGCTCCCGGTCCAACCGCTTTAAATGGCGGAGCAGATGCGACTTCATCGCCGATATATATCCCTGTTCCTTATAATAGGGCTCCACGAACCGGAGTGCCGGTATATACCGTTTGGGTGCCGGCCCTCTGGAGCTCGTGCGGCCAAGCGCGGCAAAACAGGCCTGATCGTACACGGAGGCCGTTGTCGTTGACGAATATTGGGGAAATAACGGGACGACCAAAACACGGCCGATGCCCCTTTGCTCAAAGCGCCGCATGGTCCGCTCCATGCTATGCTCGCTATAAGCAAGCCCCAGCTCCACTTGGAATTTCGGTCCCAGTATCTCCTGTAAACCTGCTTGTTGGCGGAGGGAGTTTACCAACAAAGGAGAGCCCTCCTCGCTCCAGATTTGCCGGTACAGCCGGGCCGACTTGCGGGGCCTCGTCCGGAGAATAATTCCCCGGAGTACCGGCTGCCACAGCCAAGGATTCGTATCCACAATCCGCCGGTCCGATAAAAATCGCCGCAAGTATGATCGTACCGACTTTGTTTCAGGCTTTTCGGGAGTCCCAATTTGAGCCAAAATAACACCGATCGATGGTTGAGTTTGCAAAAATAACAACTCCGTTCGTATCGTATTCTTACCCCATTCTCTACCACGGGCGCTTCCCAAACAATTATCCTACTCACATTTTTATGAATGGAGTGGCAGGAGTAATTCCAAGGCGATGGGTGTTATAATGTCGCTGAACCTGGTTATGTCATTAACATGCAACAAATGAATTTTTGCTCCCGTCTAATATCAGAGAGAAAAGGAGGGAACCGTGATGAAGAAGTCGCTTATTATTATTGGGTTGTTATTGGCGTCCCTGTCCTTGAACGGATGCGCGAACCCATCACCAGGCGAAAATGAAAAGCCTGATGCGGATAAGGCAGGAGTAACGGATGTGAGGGAAAATGCGGAGAATGCGAGCAATACGGGGAATACGCAGGATAAGGGCGATACCGACAATACGCAGAATATGGACAATTCGGATCAGTCGGACGCCGTCGTATACGAAAATACCGAGTATGGGTTCCGCTTCGAGCTGCCGGATTCGTGGGAAGGATACAAGGTGATATCGGAGAAATGGGAAGGTACTCCATTCGAAGAGAATCAGGACAGCAACGCCGAAGAAGGGCCGAAGATCTCCCTTCGTCACCCGGACTGGACAGAAGAGCAGCCTATGCAGGATATTCCCATTCTGATCCTGACCATCCCCCAATGGGATGCGCTGCAGGCCGAGAGCTTCCACATCGGGGCAGCGCCCATCGGACCTAAAGAACTAGGCCGTAACGACAAATACGTATTTGCGCTCCCCGCGCGTTACAATTTCGCATTTCCGAAAGGATACGAAGAGGTAGAGGATATTCTGAGTAAAAATCCTTTAACGCCGATAAACGTGGGAAAATAACTCGTAACGAAAAAGCTCCGCCGGCGAAGTGTCGGCGGAGCTTATCAACGTTTTTTGGATTAAAAAGTCGGCGATTCACCCGATAACCGGTCGATCAGTTGCCGCACGCTTGCTTCGTCCTCGCTGTATTTCCGGACGTCTTCTCCAAGCAGCTTGTCGGCCTCTTCCCTTGTCATCGTAAAGCGGTACGTATCCCCGTTATATTGACCCGTACTGTCAGTAATCGAATAAGTAATACTATCCACATTATCAATCATGCTTAGAAGCAGGATAGAGTTACGAGCAAACAGGTCACTATCTAAAGCGCCATCTTCTATCAAATCCGTCGGCTGATTCATGATATAGTTGATGGTCACTCCATATGGCGGAGCCGTTGTCTGAAGCTCCATCCCTTTCCCTTCCAATCCCTCGGGATAGGGCATTCCGCCGATGAGCCCGCCTACCTTACTGGCGGCGCCTACATAAAGCGTTTTATTGTCCATCATTTTATCCAAATCATATCCCATATAGATTTGCTGCGTAGATGGCTGCGTCGGTACTAATAAAGGCTTCGGATTGGCCGTACAGCCTGCAATGACGATCCCGATCACGAGCAAGGAGCCTGCGACCCTCCAAGAAGAAGGCCGGCGATAAGAAAGGATATTTTTAATTCTCGCCTTCACATGATTCTCTCCAAAGGCCAATGGGCTGCCGGAGTGTAACTGACTTCTTCCGACGGAAAGAGACAGTAATGTTGTCGAGTAGCCTCCTTTTATCCGATCGCCCATCTTACGAATGACGCGCTCATCACAGGACATTTCCATATCTTTATTCATAAGCGAGTAAGATAACCACATCAACGGATTAAACCAATGCACGATAAGCATCAAATAGGCAAAAGGCTTAATCAAATAATCCCCTCTCCTGATATGCGTCTGCTCATGCTGTAGAATGTACGACAGCTCCGGCTCGCTCAGGCCAAGCGGAATATAAATCCGGGGCTTCAGAAAACCAAGTACAAAGGGTGTGGCAATCCGGTCCGTTTCGAAAATATGATCCTTAACAAGGACCGCCGTTCTTAGGCTCTCCCTAACTTTTAAGTAAGAAATGACGCTGCGGATAAGGAGATAAACAACGCCCGTTACCCATATCAGACTGCCGACCCACACCATCATCTCCACAAGCTTTACGCCTGATATCGGAGGAGCTCCGGGTAAGGATGCATTGACCAAACCGCCTAATTTTGCTCACTCCCCTATCTATGACCGCGTTTTTCATGAACCTGTCAGCTTGCGGCACAAGCTCCATGATACCCGTTTCGGTTTGGGCCTTGACTGAAGGCTGAATCCATGCAAATAGACTGAAGCTTGCAGTGAAACTGACAGGGACAACCAGTCGGATCAATACGGCTGACCATAAGACATAGGAGAATATCTTGGGAGCACGCCTCAAAAGAAATCTCGCCAAAATAACCGCAAGTGCTACAAAGCTTGCCGTTATGCTCATATTGAGGATCATAAGAAACAGATCTGTCATTGGGTGGCCTCCTCAATAATCCGCTTCAGCTCTTCCGCCTCTTCCTCCGACAGCTTTTTCTCACCAAGAAAAGCGGTTAAGAACTGCGGTAACGACCCGCTAAAAGCCTTTTCGACAACCTTTTGACTTTCGTATTTCTGTACTTCTTCCTTCTTCACAACAGCCGTGACCGTCGCTTCCTCGTTCTTAAGGATTCCCCGTTCGCATAGCTTCCTTAAGACCGTATAGGTTGTGGACTTCTTCCATCCCAGCTCGGTTCGGCTTAACCGGACAAGCTCTGTCGAATTAATCGGTTCATGATCCCAAACAAGGCAGGCAAATTTATATTCCGCATCAAACAATCGGTACTCGGTCATTCCGGATTCCTCCAAGTAAGTTTATTTCAGTAAACCTCTGTCCCTAAGTCTATTGCAATAGACCTCGAATTGTCAAGGATGAAGACGAGGGGCATGCCCCGGACTTTTACACCTATATAAAAAACCCACAACCGCCATCGGTTGTGGGTCTTCAGCTTTTCAGTTCTCCCCCGAGCTTTTCCGCTTATAAAAACGTCTCGCTTGTTGTGTCTACATATTATTCTTAGCATTCACGAAGGCAATCACAAACGAGATAACAAAGGCAAGCACATTGAGAGCCGTCGAGAAGATTCCGCATACCAATCCTGCAATTGCCATACCGCGTCCTCGCACCTGTCCTCGCTTGATTTCTTTAAACGATAAAGACGAGAACACAATCGCAACGATACCACTGATGAAGCCAATGATTCCAAGGACTATGCTTCCTCCTAATGGCAAAGTAATTAAGGATATTATACCTAGTATTAAAGAGGCAATTGCTTTGCCACTCGTCTTCGCTTGCGGCGGAACGTAAGATTCGGTTAGCGGAGAAAACCCGTATTGTTCCTCTTTGTAATTGTTATCCAAGGAATATCCTCCTATTAATGAGTCATCATTTCTATTATACTTCTCGTAGTAAATTTCTGTAAATCTATCTCGTAAATTAATAATTTTTGCTTAACGCGGTGATGTTTTAAACAATTTGGACATAAAAAAAGCCGTCGATACTTTCTCGACAGCCTGAGCACCTCTCCCGAGGTGCCCTTTTTTATAAAACCGCCTGCAACAAGAAATTCGCCAGGAACAGAATCGAGATCACGAACATGGACAGCGAAAGCTGTTCCCGTTTCTTGGCAAATAGCTTGAGCAGCGGGTAAGCGATGAAGCCGAAGGCAATCCCGTCCACGATGCTGTAGGTTAAAGGAATCATGATGATGACGAGAAATGCAGGAAATGCTTCGGTAAAATCGCTAAAGTCTATATTAACGATATTGGTCAGCATCAATCCCCCGATAATAAGCAGAATAGGGGTGATGGCTGCATCCGGTACCAGTTTGATAAATGGCATAAAGAACAGCGACAGCAAAAAAAGCAAACCCGTGGTCAACGAGGTCAATCCGGTTCGTCCGCCTGCCGTAATGCCCGCCGCCGATTCTACGGTAGACACCGGTGGGCTCGTCCCCAGCAGTCCGCAAATGATCGAAGAAATCGAAACGGCTTTCAGCGCCTTTCCACTCTTCTCCGGTGCCTGAAGCATGCCGTCCACTTGGGAATGTACCAGCCCTATATTTTCAAAGACCAGTACTAAAACGAACGAGAAGCAGGCCATTAAGAACGGAACGCTGATCATTTTGCTCCAGTCCGCACTCAGAAACACGTCTTGATAGGTTTGAAAAGAGACCGATCCGGCATGCAGCGACGAAAAGTCGATGATTCCGAACAACCAGGCAACCAGCGTTCCTAAAATGATGCTGATCAGAAAGTTCCCGGGGACTTTTTTCAAATACAAAAATAAGGTGATCACCAGATTGATGATCGAAGCCAGCACCAGCGGTGTTGACAAGTCGCCAAGGGCGACAAAGTTGCCCGCATTGCCGATGACAATGCCGCTCTTCTGCAGGCCGATAAAAGCGATAAACAGCCCGATCCCCACGGAGATCGACTCTTTCAAGGAAGTCGGGATCGCCTTGGAAATAATCCAAGACAGTTTGGAAAAAGCAATCACCGCAAACAGGATCCCCGATAGAACGACCGCACCCAGCGCCTCCATATAATTTAGTCCCATCGAACCGACAATGGTATACGTAAATAAGGCATTGATGCCCATACCGGGTACGATAATCAACGGGGCGTTCGCTATGAACGCGACGAGCAGACAGCCGGCCAGCGAGGACAGGACGGTTGCAATAATCCCTGCCTCAAGCGGAATGCCCGCGTCCTCAAGAATCTTGGCGTTGACCGCAATAATGTAAACGATCGAGAAAAAGGACGTTAAGCCTGCCGTGACCTCCTTTTTCAAATTCGTTCCGTGTGGCTTAAGTTTGAAAACTCCTTTCATGTTGTATCACACTTTTCAATTTTCCCTCTCCCACCCGCGTAGTGTTCATCGTTCAAACACACGCAGGGGATATTATAGCACGAAAAGTTAGATGGGGGGCAGA
Source organism: Paenibacillus haidiansis (assembly GCF_036553665.1). NCBI lineage: Bacteria > Bacillati > Bacillota > Bacilli > Caryophanales > Paenibacillaceae > Paenibacillus > Paenibacillus haidiansis. The sequence goes on from NZ_JAZHPZ010000016.1 coordinate 56,980, forward strand.
ATTACCACGATGTCTTTGGTTCTTCCGTACTAAAAAGCGGATCGTCGAATAGCGCAATCACAAGCTGAACACCGTCCATCTTCCCCTGTATGTATAACCGTGCTAGCTCAACCGTTGTTTTAATCCAACTCGTTTGTGCTGCTGGACATTCAATAAATCTACTCTCCGGCTTTGAGCCTGAAGAGCTTCGTTTTGAAATAGGGGAACCCCATTTTCAAGAGATTTACATCCAATTTCATTTAACTTCTTTCGTTCCTCCTCAAGTACACTAAGTGAAGACATCATTGAACAGCCTCCAATTCCTACATAAAAAGTGTCCTTATAGTGCATAATATTTGTAAATATATTACATATTGTTGAATACTTTATCTGTCGTGGCTAGTATAACAGACTGATAATGGACTTAAAAGGGGTAATTTTCTTGAAGGATCGGTCCATTATGATTAAACAAATTATCGGGAAAACCGTTAAAGCTATTCGTATCAAGCAAGGCTTAAGCCAAGAGGATCTGGCGCATGAATGCGGCGTGGATCGTTCCTATATTTCCATGATTGAGGTCGGCCGAAACGAACCTTCCGTTACGAAAGTATTTGACCTTTGCAAAGGACTAAGAATAAAACCGTCCGATTTTTTCAAGCTGGTAGAAAGTGAGTACGAAAAGATACAGGAAGAGAACGCAGAATAGCGGGACACAATGCTTCTATGAAGCTTGTGGCCCGCTGTTATTGTTTTGTGGCGAAAAACACTATTCCGAACCCCAATTTTATCCGATCAAAACTCCTCGTACCCACTCGGGTCCTGTCCCCACAACCGTCCATCTTCGCGGCTGAAAGACGAGATTACCTCCATCTCCTCCGCCGTCAGCTCGAAATCGAAAATATCGAGGTTATCCTTCTGATGTTGAAGCGAGCCCGATTTAGGGATCGGAATCGCCCCAAGCTGGGTATGCCAGCGCAGAATCACCTGGACCCCCGTTTTCCCATGAGCCTGGGCAATCCGGACAATCTTCTCATCTTCGACGATATCATTCCCGCGCCCGAGCGGACTCCAGGATTCCGTCACGATACCATACTCCACATGCTTCTTCCGCTGCTCAGCCTGGTCAAAATAAGGATGCAGCTCCACCTGATTCATACTCGGTGTGACCCCGGTTTCTTTCATTAGCCGATCAAGATGCTCGGGAAGGAAATTACTAACCCCGATCGAACGGATATATCCGCGCTTCCGAGCCTCGATCATCGCCTGCCAAGCCTCCACGTACATGTCCGTCTTGGGATTGGGCCAATGGATCAGATAGAGATCATAATAATCCAGGTCGGTCCGGTACAGCGATTCCTCGATAGTCGCCAGCGCCTCTTTGTAGGCATGACGGCGCCCCGGCAGCTTGGAGCAAATCAGCAGCTCTTCCCGGGGAACGGAGCTCCGCTTGATCGCCTTTCCGACAGCCCCCTCATTCTCATAGTTAAAAGCCGAATCAATCAACCGGTACCCCGCATCCATCGCAGCGGCCATGGCCTTAACGCCTTCCTCACCTTTCAAGCTATACGTACCAAGTCCGATTGCGGGTACCTTTAAACCATCGTTTAGCGTATGTTCCGGGATATTTTGTTTCATTTGGAAAGCCTCCTTAGTAAAAGTGATTAAAGAAGTCATTGAAAAAACTTGGCTACTCTTAGTATATCGAAGCTTAAGAGTTATTACCCGTCGAGGGTGCTCGGACGTTGTTAAAATATAGAGCTTGATCAGCAGTTCCTTCTTGTACTCATCCTCACCCAAAATACGCGTCTTGCAATCCTTTCCGGAATCCGGAATCACTTGTGGAATAAGATCTCGGACGGGCTTATTGTAAACTTCCTCCTCTATTAAATCGTGCTTTCTCTCATATTAACATAAGGGCAGTAAATGTAGAGCGGAGTGCCCGGTAGCCTATTTAATCAAGCACTTTTTTTCAGTCATAAAAAAATCCCCTCCGGCCAGGAGTCGATCCCATGAAACCAGGAGGTCCATGTCCACTCTCTACCATAAGGGGATGTTTCAACTGCTTCAAATCAAGTCGGGTCCGAAAGGGCAAACAGCTCGCTAACCGTCAATAACCGGTATCCATCGGCGGCAAGCTCCTCCACCAGCACCCGGACGGCCTCAACCGTTTGGGCACGATCTCCATAGCCATCGTGAAACAAGAAGATGCTGCCATTGCCGACCGTCGCTCTCGTATGATCCAAAATGTAATCGACGCCGGGCTGCGGCTGCTCCCAATCCTTCGCCTCGCCGTTGACGCACCCGATCGAACGGTACCCGAGCTCGGCGGCAAGCGAAAGGATGTCGTCATTCGCGGCAAAATACGGCGGACGGAAGCTCGAAACGGGCTTCCCCGTCACTAGGCGGATCCGCTCGTCCCCCAGCCGTATTTCCGTACGCGCTTCCTCCAGCGTCAATGCGGTCAGGTCCGGATGCGAGTAGGTATGGTTGGCAAGCTCATGCCCTGCGGCATGCACCTTGGCTGCAATGTCAGCGAACTTATCGATCTCTTGGCCGATCATGCAAAACGTGGCCTTGCCGTTCGCCTTGCGGAAAATCTCCAATATTTGTTCCGTGAATACGGGATGCGGCCCGTCGTCGAACGTAAAGGCGACGGCCTTCTCCCGGGTCGGGACCCGATGAACCAACGATCCTTTGGCCATGATGACCTTCCTCCGATCAAAAATAATGCCGGCTAACTACTAATCGTCCGAGCGATTCTCATCCGATTTTGCGGACAAAGGGGCGATAATCCAGAATGCGCTCGATCTCGTCCAACACCTCGTCCGATAACGTCAGCCCGCTGGCTGCAGCATTGTTCTCGATCTGCTCCGGACGGGACGCGCCGGTGATCAGACTGCTGATTTGCGGCTTTCTCAAAAGCCAGGCCAAGGCCAACACGGAGAGGTTGGTACCCAAATCTTCGGCAATCCGGACCAGCTTCTCCACCTTATTCAAATTCTCTTCGGTCAGCAGGTTATTGATTTGCTTATCGGCCTGGTGCGTTGCCCGTGAACCCTCGGGAATTGGCTGGCCTTGGCGGTACTTGCCGGTCAACAGGCCTTGCGCCAGCGGGCTGAAAGGAACGATCCCCAACCCGTGCTTCTCGCAGATGCCGATGATTTCGTCCTCGATGTACCGGTCCATCATATGATATTGCGGCTGAATGACCGACATCGGACGCAGGCCCATTTCCTTGATCAGATACAACGCTTCGGTGATCTGTACGGGCGACCATTCGCTGACGCCGTAGTATAGAACTTTCCCCTGCGCGACCAAATCGCTCATCGTCTGCAGCGTTTCTTCCAAAGGGGTGCTTTCGTCGTACCGATGGCAAAAATACATGTCCAAATAGTCGACTTGCAGGTTTTTCAGGGACTTGTCGATCTGCTCGATGATATGCTTTCTGGAAAGCCCCCGGTCATTCACGCCGTTTCCGGTAGGGAAGAACACTTTGCTGGAAACGACGTAAGAGCTGCGGTCATATTCCTTCAGGATATTGCCGAGGAACACTTCCGCCTGCCCGCCGCTGTAAGCGTCGGCGCAGTCGAAAAAATTGACGCCGAGCTCATAGGCGCGCCGGACGCTCATCCTTGCCGTTTCCACCGCCTGGGTGCCCTGCACATCCGTCATCCAGCTGCCCAAGGCGATTTCGCTGACTTTGACGCCCCATTTACCAAGATTCCGATATTTCATAGTCTCTTCCCGCCTCTCTTTAAGAAAGCGTCAGCACGACGACGGACATCGGCGGCAGTGCTGCCGACAAACCGCCTTCATTCACGTCCGTAACCCCGTCAAACGACTGCGGCTTGACCGTCTCCGGCTGCTCGAAAGTATTATGCGCATTCATGTCGGCATGCGTCAATACCCTTCCGGCAATCTTGTTGACTCCCGCCAGTCCGCGCAACCGCAATGTGACGGCAGCCTCCTGATGCGGGTCGACGTTGCACAGGCTGATATCGATTGTGCCGTCCGCCCGCTTCGACGCCGATGCGCTGACTTGGGGAACGGATGCATCCCCCACTTGGTACTCGTCCGTCTCCAGATGAAGCGCCAGCGCCTCCGCATCCTGGTGGACCTTGAACATCTCGAAGACATGATAGGTCGGCGTCAGCAGCATCTTTTCGCCTTCCGTCAGTATCATCGCCTGCAGCACGTTCACCGTCTGCGCAATGTTCGCCATATGAACGCGGTCGCAGTGACGATGGAAGATGTGGAAATGCAAACCCGCGACCAGCGCATCCCGCATCGAATTTTGCTGGTACAGGAAACCCGGATTCGTGCCCGGCTCCACCTGGAACCAGTTCCCCCACTCGTCGATGATCAGGCCGACCCGTTTCTTCGGATCATACTGGTCCATAATCGCCGTATGGCGCTTAATCAGCTCGTCCATGTGCAGCGCCAGCTGCATGGTCTCGAACCATTCCGCCTCATCGAAGCCCAGGGCCGGCCGTTTGACCTCGAATCCCCCCGGAACCGTGTAGTTGTGCAGACTAAGGCCGTCCATATATGCACCCGCTTCGCGCATCAGCGTCTCCGTCCAGTGATAGTCGTCCACATTCGCGCCCCCGGCGATCTTATAGAGCCGGTTCTCCCCGTAATTCCGGACATAGGTCTGGTACCGGCGGTATTCGTCGGCGTAGTACTCCGCCCGCATGTTGCCGCCGCAGCCCCAGTTTTCGTTTCCGACGCCGAAATACTTCAGTTTCCACGGCTTCTCCCGTCCGTTCGCCTGCCGCCAGTTGGCCATCGGCGATTCGCCGTCGAAGGTCATGTACTCGACCCATTCCTGCATTTCCTGCACGGTGCCGCTGCCGACGTTACCGCAAATGTACGGTTCCGCCCCCAACAGCTCGCACAGATCGAAAAATTCATGCGTGCCGAAATGGTTGTTTTCCACGACGCCGCCCCAATGGGTATTGACCATGCGCTTGCGCTGCTCCCGCGGACCGATGCCGTCCTTCCAGTGGTACTCGTCGGCAAAACAGCCGCCCGGCCAGCGGAGCACCGGAATATTCAGGCCACGCAACGCCTCCAGAACGTCGTTTCGGATACCGCGGGTGTTCGGAATCGTCGAATCCTCGCCTACCCAGATGCCTTCGTAAATGCAGCGGCCGAGATGCTCGGCGAAGTGCCCGTAAATGTGGCGGCTGATCGTTCCGACCGGTTGATCGGCTTGGATCGTCATCGTTGCTTTCATCAAATGTTCTCCTTTCGCACCCTTATCCTTTGACTGCGCCCGCAATCATGCTTTTTTGGACTTGCTTGTTCAACAGCAAATAAATCAGTACCGTAGGGACGGTCGTGATCATGAGTCCCGCTCCGATAATTCCCCACTGCGTAATATAAGTTCCGACCATCGACATCATCCCGACCGTCAGCGTCTGAAAATGCGTGTCATTGATGAAGGTCACCGCAAACATCAGCTCGTTCCAGCAGGACAGGAAGGTAAAGATCGCTACCGTAGCGATGGCGGGACGGATCAACGGCAGAATAATGGAGAAAAAGGTTCTGTATACGCCGCACCCGTCCATGACCGCGGATTCTTCCATTTCGCGGGGAACGCCCTTAAAGAAGCTGCCCAGGATGAATACGGCCATCGGGATCCCAAAGGCCACGTAAGGAATAATCAACGACCAGTAGGTATTCAGCAAGTGCAGGTTTTTCAGCACCATGAACAGCGGCAGCAACGCCGCGTGAATCGGAACCATCATTCCGAGAAGAATCAGCGTCATCGTGGTATTGCTCAGCTTCCAGTTCATTCTGGTAATGGCGTAAGCCGTCATCGAGGACAGAATCAGTACCAGGAGAATGGAGGCCACAGTCACCAGCACGCTGTTATTGAAATAATTCATCACGTTGCCGTCCGACAACGCCTTGGCATAGTTGCTCCATAGGAGCTTTTTAGGGAAACTCGCAACATCGCCGCTGAAGATTTCGCTATTGTCTTTCAAGGAGAAGAACGCCAGCCAAATAAGGGGATATATCTGAACAATCGCCATGATAATCAGAAAGACTTGCAACAGGATCTTCCCGATGAATTGCGGTCTCTTGGGCAACCTTGCTTCTGCAGTACTCAACATGCTCACCCCTATTCGGTCTTGAAAAATTTATTGATGATTACCGTAAATACCAAACATTCCAGGATAATAAAGACGGATATCGCACTGCCGTACCCATATCTGTACGTATTGAAAATGGTCGTGTACATCAAGGTGCTCGGCACCTCGGTAGCAAACAAAGGACCGCCGCCCGTGAGGACGTACACCAGGTCGAAGACCTTGAATGCGCCGATGACGGAAAAGACCAAGCATACTTTGAGTATAGGTTTCATCAACGGAATCGTAATGGCGAATGCGGTCCGGATGCGGGAGGCCCCGTCAATTTTGGCCGCTTCGAAAATATCCTGCGAAATCGATTTCGCCCCGGCATACATCAGCAGCATATGATAACCGACATACTGCCACAGGGTCGGAATGAACGAAGCTGCGAGCGCGGTCTTCTTCTGCCCGAGCCAGTCCTGGGCCAGCTCCGAAAGGCCTATGTTCTCGAGCAGTGTATTTAAAAGCCCGTAATCCGCATTGTAGATTTTGGACCATAATTGCGCGATGACCACGGTGGAGATCAACACCGGAATAAAATACACCGTCCGATAAAACCCTTCGCCCTTTACGGAGGACGCCAGGATCAAGGCAAGCAAGAGGGACAGGGGCAACTGAATGAAAATGGAAGCCGCCGCGAACAGGAACGAGTTGCGGATGGAATGCAATGCCCGGGGATCCTTGAACATCTCCACGTAATTATCAAGTCCGATAAACGCACCTTTACCGACGCCGTTCCAATCCAAGACGCTATAATAACTCGAGACGAAAATCGGAACCAATACAATCCCGCAAAATATGAGCAGGGTAGGAAGAACGAATATCGCAATTGCCGTCTTATTCGAAAAAACTGAATTCATTGTGAGTTCTCCTCTCAAAGATGTGGCCAGGGATTTCCCTGACCACAACCGGCTTGAGATTATTCAAAGATCAAAGATTGAGTTCCGTCGGTTTAAGCTGGGCCATCTGTTTGCAGAACTCCTCGGGCGTAAACTCGCCCGCCAGAAGCGAGGCGATCAAGTTTTTGTGCGTTTCCGCAGAGTCCGCGGGAAGAATGTTATCCCACCATGCAATAAACGAGGTTGCGGTTTTCATAATGTCCGCGGCCGATTTGTCCAACTCGGACAGGCTCGAGGTATCCAACCCGTCAATATTCCAGCTTGGAAGTCCGGCACCGGCCAGATAACCTTGCGTACCGAGCTGCTCGCTCAAATACATCAGGAACTCAGCGGCTTCTTTCGGATGCTTCGTCGTGCTGCTGATATAGAAACCGTCGACGGCACCGCCGAAAATTTCGGTGGCTGTGCCTTTTCCGTCTTCAAAAACCGGGAAAGGAACGACTTGAACCTTGCCCTTCGTCGCCGAGGACGGATCCTCGATCCCGGCATTGACCCAGTTCGCCTGGAACATCATTGCGCCGCTGCCCGCATTGAAGGCGCCCAGCATTTCATCATAGCTCATGCTCAGCATGCTGCTGTTGAAGGCGCCCGCTTTTGCCAGCTCCTGCATTTTGGCGGCAGCCGCGACGAAGTCCGGCGAATCCCATTTAGAAGGATCCTTAAATGCCTCCATGACCGCTTCATTTCCTGCCTGACGCATGGCGATCATGTCGTACCAGTACATGCCAGGCCAGCGGTCCTTTTCGCCAATGAGCGCCGGCGTAATTCCCGCCGCCTTCAATTTCTCTACCGCATCAAGCAGTTCCGTGTACGTCGTCGGAATTTTGGCTCCCGCTTTTTCGAACAACTCGGTATTTACATAAAGGTTGGCAATATGGGTGTAGACCGGGAGGGTATAGATTTTCCCGTCCGTTTCGATGGCTTCCGCCATGCCCGGTGCCATTCTCGATTTAATGTCATCCGTCAGATAGCTGGAGATTTCAAGCACGTTTCCGGATTCGATATAAGGCTGCATGAAGCTGCCGCCGCCCATGCCGTAAAAGAGGTCGGGCGCTTCGCCGGCGGCCAGCGATGTTTTGATTTTGGTTTTATACTGCTCGCCGGTCGTACCAGTCCGTTCGATTTGGATATCGGGATGCTCGCTGTTCCACTTCTCGACGATTTGCGGTAGCAGCTTGGCCGACGGGTCCGTGTTCCCTACGGACTGATCCCAAAGTTTAAGCTTAATGGAACCGCTTCCACTTCCCGCCGACGATTTCTCTCCGGAAGAGTCGGATGAACATGCAGCCAGGCTGCCTGCCAAACCTAACGTTAATATGATACTCAAGGATTTTTTTAATAACGCTTTCATCTTTTGACCTCCCAATCTCTAATTCGATGCATCTAGAGTCATTTTAAGGAAGATGCACCGATAGCTCCATTCAAAATAAACACATTCCCTTGTAAAATTCGAGCATCCTGTTTCCTGTCATTTTCCGTTTCTGTACTCGTTCATGGCTCTGCCGGTCGCCTTCTTAAAGAGAATGCTGAAATAATGCGGATCCGGAATGCCGACCTGTTCTCCAATCTCATATCCCTTGAAATCGGTTGTTTTCAGAAGGATTTCCGCTCTTTTCATTCGCAGGTTGGTCAGATATTCGACGAAGGTTTGACCCGTTTCTTTCTTCATGAGCCGTCCCAGATGGCCCGGACTGACAAAGAAAGCCGCCGCCGTGCTGGCCAATCCGATCTGTGGATCGCCCATATTCCGGTCCAAATACGCCTTCACCTGACTGATGAGGTTCCCTTCCTTGGCTTGTTTTTTCGTATGAATGGTTTCGGAAACGCTAAGGACGTAACGCTCCAAGGTTTGAAGCAGCTCCGGCAAATTATCGGCGGTAATCATGGAAACCAGCGTTTCTTTATCGAACCCCTGCTCGCCCTCGATCTGCTGTTCCATCGCCGCGCGCTGGCATTCGGTAATGACATCCATCGCGGCCATGCGAAATTGCGAGACGCTCGAAAAGGAAACGTCGAAGATGCGGGCCAGCATCTGTGCGGCGCGTTCGGACGAACCGACGCTGACGTAAAATTGCAGCTGCCGAAGAAGCTCCGGATTGGATCTGTACGCCTGCTCCCTGCTGTCCACCATGTCTTCAAAGCAAACAACCTGATTGTTTCCCACAAACGCTTTATAACGGATCGCCTGGCATGCTTCCTGGTACCCCAGGTGGGCTTCCTGCAGATGTTCCCGCTTTCGTCCGACCCCAATGTTGGCCCGGCATTTCCCGCCATCCACCAGACGGGCCATTAGCGATTCGCAAGTCGCGGCAAGATCACCCTCGGGATGAAATGAAATCATGACAAATTGGTCTCGGGTGTCCGATAACAGCGTGACAAGGGGATCCTCCCGAAAAAATGCCTCGATATGGTGCTTGCATGCCAACCACAAATAAGTCAATTGTTCCTCGGTGTGATTTTCGGAGGCCGGAGCGACTTCGACGACGGCGATTTGATGCGCACCGCCATGGCGGCGAAACGCGGGCAGGTTGAAGTATTCCGCTTGTTCCAGAACTTCCTCCCGGGAAAGCGTCCCCTTTAACCACTGGAATAAAAACTTCTCCCTGAGGTATGGAAAATTCCGTTCCATCTCTTCCTTCATTCTGGCCAGTTCATGATCCCGGGTCCGTTCTTCATCCATCTTCTGTTTGAGATTGGCCGTGACCTGCAGCAGGTCCGAAGCCCGGACCGGTTTGAGGAGAAAATCGAAGATCCCCATCTTGATGCTCTGCTGCGCGTATTCAAACTCGTCATGCCCGCTCACGACCACGATTTTCATCTTCGGATGCTTCTCCAGCACCTTTCGGCTAAACTCGATTCCGTCAATGTTTGGCATGTAGATGTCCGTGAATATGACATCCGGTTTCAGGGCCTCCGCCAGCTCCAGCGCATCGCGGGCATTGGAAGCTTCCCCGACGATCTCAAAGCCCTGCTGTTCCCAATCGATGCGCATGCGGATCAGATTCCGGATCAAATGTTCATCGTCAACAATCAAAACCTTCCGTTTTTCCATGGTGAATCTACTCCATTCGGTATGATTAACGTGATCGTCGTTCCTTTCCCCGGCTCGCTTTCAATATGGAACACGTCCTTGTCCTCGTAAAAAATACGCAGGCGTTCCATGGTTCCCCACAGTCCGAAGCTCTTGATTTGACCTTGCCTTTCCGTGCGCAGGATTTGCGTGATCTCCTCCGGCGACATGCCAACGCCGTCATCGGATATGGATATTTTCACGGCCCCGTTCTCTTGGAATGCGCGGATCCGAATGATTCCTTTCGTTCCTTTGGGCCGAATGCCATGGTAAAGCGAGTTTTCAACCAACGGCTGCAGCACCAGCTTGGGAATCGGCACCGGATTGCAGTCTTTCTGCACCTCGAACCGGGTCTCAAAGACGTCCTGGTAACGAACGCTCTGGATTTTCAAATAATTCCGGACCATCTCGATTTCTTCCCCGACTGTGATCACGTCTTGTCCTTTGCTGACGCTCAATCGGTAATAGCTTCCCAGCGCCTCGATCAAATCGCATACCTGCTCATTGTCTCCCGATAGCGCCAGCGACGTGATGGAGTCCAGCGTGTTATACAAAAAGTGCGGCTTGATTTGGGACTGCAGCGCATTCAACTCCGCTTTGCGTATCGTCTTTTGTTCTTCGACGACGCGTTTCAGCAATTGATCGATCCGTTCGATCATGTGATTGTATCCGTGATACAACTGTTCGAGCTCAAAGCTGTTCTGCTCGGCGTTGACCTTCATAAATATCCCGCTCGGGGCTTTGTTCATCGCCCGCAGCAGCTTCTGAATCGGTTTAATGATACTCCGCGAAATGATGAAGGAGCTTATGAAAAAGATGCTTCCGTTGACGATCAGCAGCACCAGCGCCAGGAATACCAGCGATTGGTTTCGCGGCTCCATGCTGTTATTCGGCGAAACGCTCACGAACTTCCAGTTGTAAGGCCCGCCCGACAGGTAACTCACCGTATATTGGCGGGAACCGAAATGCATGGGGAGATATCCCGAATCGCTTTGCTGAAATTGTTCCTCCAGCATCGCCTTGTTTGCGTGCAGAAGCTCATTAAAGACCGCGCCGCTCTGTTCATCCGTCGAATCGGCGACAATGGTCCGGTTGTTTTCGTCCAAAATCGCGATTTGCATGGAACTTCCGTTCAGCAGATTGGAATAAGCCTGTACAAACGCTTCATCCTTGATATTGATGACCAGCACCCCGAGAGGGGCGGTGTTGTCGATGTCCCGGATCAATCGGATAAAAGAGACGGTATGGCCGTCGGCATTTCCCGCGGCCCCCGTTCCGTTGTCCAGCCTTAAGATGTATCTTCCTTTATTGCTTACCACTTCTTCATACCATGGGGCGTCCTCGATATTTGCTTCTATGTATGCCGGCAATTCCTGGGTCGCGACCGAAAAACGGTGTCCCGAATTGTCGTAAATATGGACCGAATCGATGATCGGAACCGCTTGCATCAGATTGTATAAGTAGGTGCTGACCTTAGACTGGGTTGGCAGGTTGGCATATACGTCCCCCTGCCGCAACAAATTTTGCAGATTATGATCCGAGAAGATCATTTTGGAATAATTGTTGACGTTCTCAATCATTAAATCCACGTTCGTCCGTATGGAAGTGATCGTCTGCAACGACGCCTCGTTGATTTTCTTCTGGGCCGAGTTCGCGGCAATCTGATTCAATACCAAATAACTGAACCCGACCGTCAGCAAAATGACCAAGAAATAAGCAAACGGGATTTTGAATGCCAATTTCTTGGGTTTACCGTAACTTAAAGCTCGAATGCGATCCATGAACCGTGCCTTCACCGTCTGGCCCTCCGCTCTTTATGCCTTCATCCACAAATCCCATTATAACGATCGTCTTTCGCATCGGACATGGTAAACATACCCAAGGCCTCCTGCCACGCCAGGGACAAGAGGCCTCGGATTTGCGGTCACTACCCGCGGATGAACCTATTGGAACAGGTCCGGCAAAATGTCGTAAATATACTGGTTCACCCAGTTCCAGGCATGCGTGCCGCCGTCGCCTACGATGAAGTAGAAGTTTCCTTTCTTCGTATCCGATGAATAGATAAAGGAATCCGTTAATTTCTTCATCGTATCGATCTGGGGCTTCAAGTTGGGATACGCGATATCCAGGTCGCCTGTAGCGCTGAAAATGTAGTAATCCTGCGGCTTATAACCCGCATCCTTAGCGACTTTGGCAAGGTATTCCGCCGTTTCCTTAGGCTTGCTGCCCCCGGCCCCTTGGCCCAATACCCAGCTGTCTCCGCTCAATGGCATGTAATACTTGAAATAGTCGAGGTTATGGATGAAGGTATACCATGTCGTAACCGAGCCCATGGAGAATCCGCCGAACGCCCGATGCGCCCGGGATGCTTTTAAATCGTCCAAGCTGGCGGATTTCGCGTAAGTGTGATACTTGGTTTCCACAAGCGGGACAATGTTGCTGATCAATTCCTCATGGAACAGCGCGGTATCATTCTTCCCGCCATAAAAGGTCGGCGTGACCACGATGAGCGGTTCAATGTCACCTTTAGCGATCATATTGTCCAGAATCTTCTTCAATTCCTTGCTCTGGCCGGGTCCGCCGAAGATGAGATCCTCATTTTCCCCGCCGCCATGCATCAGATAGAGGACGTTATATTTCTTATTCGAATCGGATGGATCATAACCATGCGGAAGATATACATGCAGCTTCTTGTCGTCCATCCCGTTCGTTAAGTTAGGTGCTTTATACGTTAAACTCTCGATGGTCCCCGGCTGATCGCTCTCCGTCCGATATGCGTCCGGAACCGCCTTGAAATATTTCTCGTTGGCCGCTTCTTCCGTCATCTCCAGTTTGGCTATCGCATTCCTGATGGAAGCGGCTTGTTCGTCGAACTGTTGTTGGGTCGCTTTCTTGTCGTTTAGCACGTTGGAAGAGATCACCTGCATCAGGGCATCCGTTACAACGTCCGGATTTTTATAAAGAGTGAAGTCCAGCTTTAGCGTGCTTTTGACCAAATTCAAGAGATCATAAGGATTCACTCCGCTGACGTCTCCCTTGGTCTTTCCGGTTAGCACGATTTCCCCGAATTCCCTCGTATCGTTCCATGCGCTGCCCGTCGAATCGAACACATTCAGGGTACCGATCCGTTCCGATCCCTTCGCATCATTGATCTGTAACTCGATGCCGAGCACCTTTCCGTTTTCCGGCTTCGCCTTGAGTGCAACTCTGGCTTCGATGACATAGCCGCCATCCGTCTTTTTCGCAGCCGTGTAGAAGCGCCCGGCATCTCCGTTGTCCACGGACTAGGCATTATCGACGTTGACGCGGAAATGTAAATCGTCCAGGCCGTATTCCTGGGTTTTGTCATTGTTTTCGTCCAAAAACCACTCTAATGAATCTTGCATATAGGGCGTTATGGACTCGACGGATAAGTTCTTGTCTTGGACCTCTGCCAAAATGTACAGGGCCTGGTCATCCCACAAAGCCTTGAACGTTGCGGAAGCCTCCACCCCGTCCGAACCGTGTTTAGGCGAAACCGCCTGCGCTTTGCTCCATGCCTTATCGATGTTGCCGTCAATCACGGGCGAGCCAAAGTCGACCACCATTCTGCCTTGGGAGTCAAAGCCGCTCTTTCCCGGAGGTGCAGGCTTGCCTGGATTCGCAGCTGCAGAAACCTCGTTCCCCGAACCGGGAACATTCGTAAAAACCATGGACACAATAACCAACAACATCATCATGGATTGCAGGAACAGCTTTCTTCTTTTCTTCATCAAAAAGTATCTCCTCCTACCGCCAGTTATGTTTACCCGTGTTTCTCACGACTCTTCCGCCTACGCCTCGTAGAAGCGCTTTCACGATTACCCTCCCCAAAGTGGATTTGTTGGTTCACCCCATATTTTAGGGAGTGGTTTGCGATTACTACATTCAAAAAACGAACATCGGCTTTCAAAATTCGAACATGTCAACGGGAACCTTCCGGGGCCGGGGTTGCCGATTGCATTATGTTCATAAACCAACTGGATGTCGATCCATTGGCAAAGGGCCTGACGATTTTCAGTGCGGGCATCACCATAAGACTAAGCCTTGATATAAAAAAAGCTGCAAAACTCCTGCAAGAAGACTCTCGGGACTGTCCGCAACATTCGTACTTATCGTATGAGGGCTATGACATCCAGATTACTTAGTAAAATAAAACCCGGACTACCCGTCCGGGTTTTGTTTTGAATCCTTGAAAGCAGTCCGCGGCTCGGCAAATTCATATTTCGCCGCAGCACCCTTTTTAAGCGAGCCACACCTTCTCTTGAGTTGTGAGTTGATCCCCTTGGTACTCATCATAATGCGGCTGAACGGGCGCCTGGAATTGTGCTTCAACCGGTTCCGGCGACTGCTGATAGGACTCGTCCACATACATGATTCTACGCTGAACTTGCATAAGCCCATTGACGACGCGAAGCGCGATCCAAAAAAGGACAAGACCCACGCCTACGTATAGCAGATACTGCTGATTATAGGTCCAATCGATATGGAAATAATTGAACAAGTTATTTTCTAAAATATCCAGCTTCATTTCATTCATCAGAATGATGTGTACGGCGGGAAGAGCAATAAATCCGAGTCCCAGTGAGATTGCCGTTACCATGACAGCAAAGAAGACAATACCCGTTACAAATCTAAGCAATACGAGCATCAGATTTCGAATGAATAATCCGCCGTCAAACCCCTTCACCATTCGCTTCAACCAATTCTGCCCCGCTTCAGGCTGTGGATGGTTTGGAACCGAAGCCGGAGGGACCGGCAAACCTAAAATATGCCGAATTAGACTTTGCTCAAAATTCACAATCCCATTCAACAGCTTAGCTACCCCAAAAAACAGCGGTATTCCGATAAAGATCGGAGTCAAACCGACGGATAGAGCAAGTCCCGTAATGGCCAGCGTCAAATAAATAATCCCTAACGGGAGAGACAGCAATAAATAGAGAATCGTTGCATAGGTTTTTGGATTAAAAAGTACCCAATTCACCTTACCCGCCCTTGCCATTGTATTTGCTTCTACTGCCTTCAAATTCAAACACCCCTTTGGCTTCATAAATCACGCTCTGAGTTATAAACCCCATTATATCTGTCTTATTCGCCTGACATAACCGTCTTAGGGGGGTGTCTGATCCTAGACTTTAGGCTAGGGGTGAGGCTATTTCTCTCATTAAAAATATAAAAAGTCCATCAACCGAAAATGATTGATAGCCTTCCGCCTTGCTTATATGGAGACAAGAGGAGACGCCTCCCTGTCCGACTTATGTAATCAATCCTTAGATTGATTAGGGCTCGTATTTGCCACGATCGAAAGCATTCTTTCGCCTTTCTCCATAAGGGATTGGCATTGGACGCATGTCGGTTGGGACAAAAACACAAAATTATCTCTCATCCAGCCGTTGCACTCTTCATTGATACACGACCAAATGGCCGTTAATTCCTTTGGGATCTCTTCCATTGGCTTTCTCCGTGAATAGTACAAAATGCATCCCTCTTTCTCCGTTAGAATTATGGGCTGTTAATAAAGAGTCCCAAACATGATGTTTGGGACCGTGTTACAAACTTATAATTTTACAACATTCTCGGCTTGCGGGCCGCGGTTACCTTGTACCACGTTAAACTCAACGCGTTGACCTTCATCCAGCGACTTAAAGCCATCGCCGACAATCGCACTGAAATGTACGAATACGTCGTCGCCACCTTCAACCTCGATAAAACCAAAACCTTTGTCTGCATTAAACCATTTCACGGATCCTGTTTGCATTAATAAATTACCTCCAATTTTTGTTTACATGACCTCTAAAAATAAAAAATCACATATTGTACAAGGTTCTGAATTTAAAATCACAACCCTCTACAATATGTGAGTCCAGGTCAAAATTTCAATTAAGGTATCATAACACACTTTAGTTATATTTACAATTTTTTATTGAAGTTGAAAATACTTTCAGGATAATTCCCCCTTCATACGACGGTTCTCCTCCACTCGGACCCTAGGGTTCCAATACGACGCCAACGTTATTTATCCATCCTCTCCGCATATACCTCAAAAACCATCGCCGCCCCCAGTCGAAATCCCTGCGAAAAAGATGCCGCCAGTTCCATTCCCTGAACCTGCTGATATAAATCGAGTAATGCCTCGAGTTCTGTGAAATCCTCCTCGGTGAGTTTTCTTTTCCAAGAATCCATGGATTCGGATATCTGTTTGCTCAGTTGGCGATACTGCGGGTCTTGGGGGATGGTAGTTTCATGAGGAATTAGTTTGCCGTAGTATAGGGATTCCAGGAAGGTTGGCATGGGAGTACCTCCTTCGATACGTATATGAGTACCACTTTTAAATCAATTGTACGGTACGCTTATACGTATAGTCAAGTTTTATATGAACCTATAAGAGGTGACCTGAGAATGGGAAAAAAGGTTGTCGTAAAAATAGCGGAATTAGCTAAAACTCATCAAATTTCACTTAGAGAGTTGTCAAGACGTTCCGACGTAAGGCATGCGGCGTTAAGCGAGCTTTCTAACGGTAAGCGCGAGAGCATTAATTTTAGTCACATTGAGAGAATTGCGGAGGCTTTGAATATAAGTGATATTCGGGAGATTATTGATTTGGTGGATGAGAAAGAGATAATAACAAATTAAAATAGTCTAATCCCCCAAACTTGGAACTAATTTCTCATTTTCAACACTCCGAAGATTGTTAGATTCAGAGATCACATTATTAGGTGAATTCTCTGATACTATATATGGAGGACGAGGGAATCTTCCTCGTCCCAAATCTTTTAATTGATTTAAAGTCGATAAGCTTTATTGTATATCCGAGATTCAATCTTATTTAATGTCGCTTCAATTTTGACCAATTAGGGCCTTTACCAACTTTACCTGCACTCTGCTTACAGAAGCAGAGGGGGGCCGGGGTAATGACAGGTTCCTGGATCTTACAAACAATATATTTCCCTATTCAATTATTCATGTGCCCAATTTATGAAAACCTGATAATCTTTCAACTCTATTATATGATCTTTTAAGTTTCTGTTTGATTCTTTTGCTTTTTCGACCGGACTATCCTTTTTTAATAAGTTAAACAACCAAGAGAGAAGATTGTCTTCAGTACATATATTTTCATTCATTAATCTTAACAATTGCGGCCACATACCCCACGCGGCTCTTTCATCAGGAAAATCATCTCCAGAGAAATGAGCGAAGTTACGGCCAATAATAAACAATAAACTCCTGGTATAGTCTTTAAAATCATTATTTTTAAAACCAAAGGAGGCTGCTAACTCATCATTAGATTTGTTTACTAACCAATTAGAAATAGACATTATCCAATGATTGCTTTCTTTTTCGAAATTCTTCTTTCTGCTTCTTCGTTCCACCATTGAGTTCGCAAACGGCTCCTGCCACTTCAATTGGAATAACGCTAATGTCCCAGTCTCTTTATCATAGATAAACCCATCTATATCTGTTAGTACTTTTCCTAGTACTTTAATTACTATAGGTCGATTTATTTTTATAAAACGTTCTTCTGAAAATAATGAATACAGTTCAGCCCTAAAAATCTCTTCTCGTTTATCCAAAGCACGATCCCAGTCTTTCTGATATCGTCTTCTCAACTCATTAAGCATAAATAGAACCGGTTGTGCTTTAAATCCTGAATGAGAAAATAAAATATGGTGTCTTGATATTTCTATAAAAGGCGGGATTGCTCCGTCTACCTTGGAACAAAAATGATCCTTGTTCAAATCATTCAAAGTTAGCATATCTATTATCTTCTCAGCTATTACACTATCAATTTTCATTGCTTGTGAAAGATAAAAAACTATATCCGATTTCAACATAAAGTGTTGAAGTAGATTTGCCGAGTCTACCTTTATTCCTTTTGCAAGTTGGTTTGTAACGAATCCTACATGTCTTAATGAAAAACTCTTTAAAATGCAAAGTGCATCTAAATATAATTCAAAAGGTAATCCGCCGAATAAAGTGTTAGGAGGGAAAGAATCAAATCCTATGGTTTTTTGCAGTTCAAATTTAGATAAATCCAGATAAAACCGATCTATCTCATGCGTTGTATTATAACCTAAAAAATAATTGCGCCAGATATAAACATTTTCTTTCATTGATTCATGTATATCCTTTGCCAAGACAGCTATTGAATCATAATAATTACTATTCATTTGCGTTAAATAATTATTAAGCCAAAAGAATTCCTTTATTTCAATTCCTTCGACACCAATAATTTTATTATCATAATGAATAGTAAACTTATTATTGTTATGTTTTTCAATCCGGCCAAGCCCTGTTTTTATGTGATCTATAACCAACTTTACTAATCCCAGTTGGCCACAGTAATAAAGCAACGAATCGGCCCACATAAAAAAATCATCATTGTTTGGAAATAAGGAAAACGATTCACTGTCTATCTTTTCATCAAAAAAAATATTCAGCGCAATTCCCCATCCATAACAATGATATTTATGTCTTTTTGCGGCTTCTTTATCACCAAAAATTCTACTAAGCAAGTAATAATCCATTATTCTTATAAGCTGAATAATCGCCGTTTGATTATTACCCGGCCAAGTTTTAGATAATCTAGATAAGTCCTCTTGCAATAAGGCTTCTAGTTCATTAACCGTAGAATTATCCATTAAAAGACCTCACTTATAATAAGTATGTAAAATAAACTTTGTTGCTTTTATCTCAGGTAGTTCAACTTAGATAGATCTATTTTCTAGTAAAAGAGAGTCTATTGGTAACAACACTTAATTTACTTAAGTCTAAATACAAATCTACTAGGTTCAGACTGGCATATCTCGTAATTTATCAAGTTTACCTCCCCATAAAAAGTAAATGGCATATGGTGTTTTTCACGATAAAAGAGCTGTACAGTATCATGATTTACAATAGTATTAATCAGCCTTTTATCATTTAAATGATTAGTTTCTCCCTCCATGTATAAACAAATCGCCTCTCATGTAATCTTTATGGTTTCCCTTCTGTTTTCCTTCGTGATAAATAAAATAATATATTTTGATTCTTTAGGTGTCACAATTCCCCTACAAATCGCATGATAACCCTTGAAGCCCCATATTTTTGATAAATATTGTCTCTCATACTGTTCTCCCTTTAGCAGATCGTCAAATGTTATCATAATCCATTTCACCTTTCATAAATCCTTCCAGTATAATCACAAGTTTCTCAATATCTTTTTTTTTGATTTGACAATCCCAGATAACAAGACACTGCCATCCCATTTCCAGAAGTTTATTAATGCTTTTTTCATCACGTGATTTATTCTTTCTAATTTTACTTTGCCAAAACTCTCTATTCGTTTTGGGTAGTTGTGATTTTTTACAATTTTCGTGACCGTGCCAAAAACAACCGTTGATAAATATCACTTTTTTATATTTAGGCAAAACGATATCAGGCTTACCAGGAAGGTCAGGTCTATGCAATCTAAATCGATATCCCATTCTATGCAAAAGACGCCGGACTATTAGTTCCGGCGTGGTATTTTTAGATTTAACATTGCTCATTATTTGACTTCTTTTTTCCTTACTAAAGGAGTCCATAAAAAATACCTCAGTATCAGAGAAATTTTTTAAAATTATTTATATAGTTTGATTCTTTAAAAAACAACTCATCCACACCTGCTCTAGACTGATATGCAATATATCGATTCAAAACATTTTGAATATACTCTTTACGTAAATAAAGCAATTTATTCAGTTTATCCGACTTTACATCATTTTCATGCAGAGTAGTAACTTCATAAAAGTTCCATTTAATTATCTTTACTTTTCTTTCTTCAGCAAATGGAACAGCCATATAAAAGCAGTTAGGTGTGTCGGAATTTTTCAAACTATCCCCTACCGGGCTTTGCTCGACTCTTCCCACCAAAAATTTTATATACGAATCAACTTTAGTCGTATTAAAAGTATCACAATACGGTGTAATACATAATAGATATGTATCATTCGACACCTGGTGATAAATTGCGCCAGTTTCGATTCGGTCATTTGTGCTATCATTGAATTTCATCAACTTAGTAAAATTATAAATCTGTGCCTTATATGAATTACTGAATTCAGAGTCTGCCCCAAAAAAGGCTGGCCAAAAAGTAAGTAGATTGATTAATTTCACTTTATCATCGTCAAAATTCTTAATAGTAGTTAAAAATTCAGTTTTAAAATCTTCAAATGGCTTATCCACATGTTTTGTAAGTAACCCTACAATTATTGAATCAAACCCATTTTCCAAAATAATCTTTTTAAACTGACCACTTACCTTTAAATTAAAGAAGTTACTTATTATATTGAGATTATCTTTATTGAACGGATGCAAACTCAACGCATCTATAATATCCTCTTGTAACGACTTAACACCCTTTTCTTTTAGAAATTCATCCCAAAGCATAATAATAAGGAATAAATCCCTTTTCATATCAAAGTTTTCTACTAACCCGCATATCTCTTTCTCCAAATCTTGTAGGCCTTGTTGGTGGTTTTGAATTTTTTCAATTAATCGCAAAACAAAACCCGAGTCTCTAAATTGATTGATAAGGGCCTTTTTTGTTTGGTCAGATCCAATTTCAAGAACCAATTTAGCTACCTTATCTTCAGGAAACCCTACCGTTTCAACAGCCTTTTTTAAACTATTTATTTTGTTTTCAACTATAAAGTTATATTGAAATTTATCGTCATTACTTTCCATTACTATCCCCAAAAATTTATCAGTAAGAAATCTTGGTATATCATTTTCCGGGATCTTCGCAGTAAGAATTTGAGAAAAAATCACCTTTTCAAATGGGACGCTAAACTCTAGCATCGCCCTGTTTATGTTATTTTTAATTTTTGAAGCTGTGTCCATAAAATGAAGAACCATGCTTTTATCGGCCAAAAGTTTCTCTGAAATTACAGGTATGATTTGTTTTGCCTTTAAATGTTTCTTGGAAATAATGAATCCGAACAATTTATGTCCCGTATCACTTACATTTTCAAAAAATTCCCCATCTCTTTTTGTTATCAAATTTTCATCATTTAAACAACCCATGATTGCATCAAAGTCATCGGATGCTGTATAAATAACAGCGCATCTTAATCCTCTACCAAGACTTGCATACTTTTTCAAGATTGCAGCAGCCGCTGCTCCTGGTTCTACAGTTTTGGAATTTTCCAAATCCCAATCAACGATAAGTAGTTTAATGTTTAACAGTAAGCTTGCTAATACATCCACCTGAGCAACATCAAGCGTTGAATCATATCTGAACGGCGTGGTAACAAATCCCTCTTCAATTAACTCAGTATGATATGATGCCTCTGGCTGTAAAGTGTATTTTTTTTTTGATACGGACTGAGCTGCTGCCGCGGCAGTCTCATTAATACTCGCTTTAGTAAATGGGTTTTCCTCTTCTACTCCAACTAAAAGAGCCGGATCTACGGATCCGTAGTCAATTCCACTTAAGTCTATTTCAGTAGACGTTTCAACCACCTTGACATTCAAATCCAATTGATCATCAATTATTAATATTGAATTAAAATAATCCTTAATAATATTATTTATATAACCTAGTTCTGCTGTCGAACTCATTTTTGCACCTCACCTAATATTGAATCCTTTTTAAACTGAATCCCAAAACATGCTCCGCCCAAACTTCTGATGGTGTTATCAGGGTCTTCTAGGAACAAAAAATGTCCGCGTGATTCTAAGGTATCTCTTGAAAGAAATAACCCTAATCCCCTGCCTTGCAATTTCTTTGTGAAGTATGGTTCGAATACCCTTACCATATCAGATTCTTTAATCCCCTGACCCGTATCATGAATAAACAATATCCGATTTGTATCAGAGTAATAGAAGTGTATTTCTCTTCTGTCTTGATTTAGCATCCAATAAATCGAATTGGATACTACATTCGCAATTGGTGTAAATAATACAGGTTCAATTTCTCTTACTATTAGATCTTCAGGTACGTCATTTATAACTTTTATTGTGTATTTTCTAATATCAGTTGAAAAATACTCCAATACATCATCAATAAATAATTTTAAATTTATATCTTTGGTTCTTTTTCTTGATTGCCTATATAGGGGGCTCATTCTTGCTTGAAGTCTTTCTAATGAAGAAAAGGATTGACTTACTCTCTGAATAACCGGCGCCAACGGAGTTGGTTTAAGTGCTTTTAATAATGCGTCGACATTTTCTCTAATCACCTTATTTAAGGAATTAAACTCGTGACTTGTCATCTCAGCTGCAAGTCCGACTGCAGATAGGTCACGATACATTTCGACTTCCTTCTTCAAAAGTCCTATTAAAAACTCGTCATTATTTAATATATCGATACTCTCTAAACTATCGATAACTTTTATTAACAATAGTTCGGTGTTTTTAAGGACTGTACTTTGCTTTATTTCATTTTCGTAATTTAGTATCTCCTCTTGTATTTTACTAATACTAGAATTGAAATCTTGTAATACTTCTTGAACTGCATTTTGTAGAGTAATATCCTTTAATAATATAGTTTTGCCACTGATTTTATATTGATTAAACTTCTTCTGGTACTCAGTAAGCTTCTCAATTTCATTATTTATTTTTTTTCTATTCTCTTCTGTTGAATTTAATAATAAATTTGCCGTTTTTTTCTTAACTTCATCCAATAATTCATAATGGTTCTTAAAGTGATCGTTGTTTAATTCATTGATCCTTCTAATGAATTTATTAATCCATTCCAGGGCTTCATCTAGGTTTGCATTAATATCGGATAGGTCTTCGGATTCTTCAAAAATTGACACAAGTTCAAGTTGGCTTATCAGGTAATCTAATTCCAGCTTACTTTTTGCAACCTTATCTGAGCATTCATTATTCATTTCCTCAACCAATTCGACTAATTCAATCGAATGATTGTACCTTGGATTCAATTCAAGCTTAAATTGCCAAAGTAAATCTATTTCCTCAATGCTCTCTCTCTTATAAGAATAAATTAGATCATATTTTTCCAATTTATTTCTAGACTGCTCTATTTTACTTTTATAATTTTCAAATTCTCTCTTGATATTTGTTAATGATTTAGATGATTGGGCATCCAAAGAATCACTAAACTTTTCTAAAGCTTTGTTCAAATCTTTAAAATATTGTTTTTCTCTCTTTTCCTCTTCTAATTGTTGTTGTCTAGCTCTTTCCTGTCGCTCATGCTCTTCTTTTAAAGCGTTTATATAGTTATTTCTCTTACCTTCATCCTGAGTCGTTTCTAAATACTCAAGCGCCCACCATTTTAACAAATTGATAGCCACGCTTCGAAAGTAATTATAACTGGAGTTTTCTACAAATCCTTCCCTACTCGATTTATCCACCAAAGAAGGGTTAGAAATCTTACTTATTTCCATGAAACCAAACATTCTTCGATGACTAAATAAATATGTAGTAGCACGTTTAGTTCTCCTTTCTTCCATATGCAAGAAGTCATTCCCTTGTTCACCATAAGGAAGAATTCTCAACCCATCACGATAAACATAGATGCCTCCAATATCTTTAAGCTTTTCAGTCATATCCCGATGTTGATCTTTATTTAAAGAGGAAAGACTTGCTGTACCCTCGACAAAAAACCACTTAAGATTGATTGGGCCAAATTCCTTAAAATTTTTATTACTTAGCCCTACAGATAATTCATCTGCATGTACGGTAACATCCTCTACTTGGCCTTGTCCTCGCATAAATGCTTTGCCTACGAACATCCCATCAATAATTTTCCCTTTTAATGCATAGTCATATAGTTTAATATCATCCTTATTGAACCATTGTTCGTCCTCTAGAGGGTAACCGTTTATGTGGATTTTGGGGTTGAAGCTATTATCTTCTTTCTTTTTATTATTTGAATCAGAGAGACCGCTTTTTGATGTAGACTCTTCTTTTTCTATTTCTTTATCATATATATCAATATAGTTTTGGAATGAATATAATAGGTCTTTTAATCTTCTATATCGAATTTTTAATGTTTCATCTTGCACTTGAAGATTCTTTATATTTTCGTAAACCTTCCAATCCCAGCTAGAGTCTATATTTGCCACATAAAAGATGGTTCCACCTTTGCCAGCTTCAATAATATTCATCCAATCAAAAACCTTTTTTTCTATTTGAAAAGACTCAATTTGATCAAGCATATTTTTTCTAACTTCACTGTCCCATTTAGAATGATCATGCAAATTATTAATAAGCATTTCTTTAAGCTCGACTTTTTTTTCTTTCAAATAGTTAGACACTTCAGAAAGTGTATTAAAGGTTTTTAATGGAATCTCTATATCATCAAGGAACATTTTCTCATTTCTAAAAAGTTCCCAATGAAGATATAAGACGCACCATTTACCATCCGATTTCTTTTTTGAGATTATTAAGAGTTGATCCCCCAATAGAGATACGGCTAATCTTCCTATTCCTTTCTCGCCGATTTTGATTCTATTTTTTTTTGTCGGCTTAATCTCCTTCGTTTTTTTCGAGTAGGTCCCAATAGTTAACCAATTTTGTTCTATATCATCCGCACTCATTCCATCCCCATCATCGCAGACTAGAATAAATTGTTTATCGGTATCTATATCTATGAGTCCTTCAGAAGCATCTGCATCGTAAGCATTCCTCAACAACTCGGATATGGCGGTTACCTCATCCCTGATTTGCTGTTTGCCAAGGAGATCTACAGCCCTGGCTCTTGTTTTAAATTTTGCCATTTTTACATCTCCTAAACTTATTAATTTCCTCGAAAATTTAGATATTAATACTATCAGTAGCTGTCACATTGTTATACAATAATATGTTATAAGGAGAATATTGTAGGGGGTACTATGTGAAATTTTCAGCTATAGATTTATTTTCTGGAGCAGGTGGTGTATCAGAGGCATTAAAAAAACACTTTGATATAAAATGTGCTGTTGAATTCGACGAAATAATTGCAAGTACATATGCGCTTAATCACGGTAGTGATCACCTACTAGTGAAGGATATACGAAAAGTTAAGAAAAAAAAGTGGAACAAGATCAAAAATAAATTAAATGGTGAAAACCTAGATCTTCTTGTAGCGACACCCCCATGTCAAGGATTTTCAAGACATAGCCGAAAAAAAAGTGTCACCAACGCTGACGACCGCAACAAGCTTATAATGCAAGTAGTAAGAGTTGCAAAGATATTTCAACCTAATTATATCTTATTTGAAAACGTCGATAATATAATAAATTTCAAAATTTTTCATGTTTTTTTGTCCCTTCTTTCTAATTTATGTCCTAAAGGATACAAAAGGGATTTGAATCGCCCCTCATATCACTTACGTTTTGAAGTAGTAGATGCCGTTAATTTTGGGGTTCCTCAACACCGAAAGAGAATGATCCTTATAGGAAAAAAGATAAATGAGTTCCCTAACACCGACGCAATTATAAAAGAATCGGTCAAAGGCATTCCATATGTAACTAATCCGCTTCCCTTATGGCCAAAGCCTGAAAAAGCCCCTACATTAGGGAAGCACTTGGAGAAATACAATTTATCTAAATTAGACGCTGGAGGAGTAGATGAAAAAGATAAACTCCATAGATGTAGAAATCTGTCTCCTGATAATCTAGTTAGAATACGAGCTACTCCTCATAACGGGGGTAGTCGTTCCGAGTGGAGAGAAGATCGGTTAGTATTGGAATGCCATAAAAAGAAAAATGTTAATTTTGGTGATGTTTATGGAAGAATGAATTTCAACGACTACGCCCCTACCATAACTTGTGGTTGTTTGGCCTATACAAAGGGACGGTTTGGACATCCCCTAGAAGATCGAGCAATCAGCATGAGAGAGGCTGCATTAATTCAAACATTTCCTCTGTATTATAAATTCACAGGAAAAAAGGGAGGAAAAGCTTACGAAGGCTCCAGCGAAAACATTGCAACTCAAATCGGTAATGCAGTACCGGTAAAACTCGCTGAATCTTTCGTAGATCTTATATACAATCAGCTTATAAATGAATTTCAAAAAAGTCCTTTTCCTGAACAATTAGTTGGAGTGTCCAAAGAATAGGAGACCTAAGAATTAAGCTTAGGTCTCTTTTTTAAAATAAAATATATAATGTAAGAAAAACGGGGGCATGTATAGTCAAACTCTTATACCAAATCAACTTCACTTACTTAACAGTGAGTACGGTGACAGTTTAGAAATCACTATACCCGCTGTATTTCAATACCCCTGCAAGTATGCCAAATGTGTGTGTTGTCTTCATTTTTTCACTAACGCCAGCTAATTTTATCAATGAATTTAGATTAAATCTTTAAGGCTAGTAATGCGCCCAGTCCATCTCAACTACCCTACTCCAACCCCATATAAAACAGATTAGTAACATCAGCCTTTGTAATACTATGCGCCCCCGCACCAAGCGACACGCTCACAATCCCACCAGTCATTGCATAACTGGTCCCATCAATCTTGATCTTCGTTCCGTCGGCCGAGTTAAACACCAAGGTTAATGTTGCAGTTTTCGTAGTGGTAAAGGTAATGCTGGTTGAGCTCTCGATCTTCAAACATTGGGTTAGCGTCAGTCCGTTATACACCACAGTTCCCTTGGTTGTCGAAAGGTTTCCTGTGATATTAAAGAAGTCGCTGTCCAATCCGGAGGTTGTAAAGTTATGAACTTGGTCTCCGGTTGGATCTGTCCCTGGATCTGTCCCTGGGTCTGTACCCGGATCTGTTCCGGGATCGGTCCCCGGGTCTGAGGTGGAATTCCCGCCTACGGATACAAGTTGAGTGGTGTAGCTGGTTATTTTGGCCATTAGGGCGGTATTGAGCGCAGACGACGTGTCGTCGACGGAATCATTAAATGTCCAGGTGAAGTCGCCATTATTCAGGCGCCCGGCTTCGGCGGTGACGATTTGTTCCACATTGCTTACGTTATCGATGTCGGCGCTAGTTACTCCCGTATCCTTGCTTGTGTCGAAGTTATTATAAGCCGTTCCGCCTACTTTTGCTTTATAGGAGCTTGGCACGGTTTCATTTCTCGACGAAGCCAGGTAGGCATCGAAGGAGGTTGCATTGGCCGCAGCGGTTCCGGCATTGGAGTTGGCATAGATCAGGCTGTCTGCATCCACTATGGTATTGTTGTAGGCCTTAATCACGCCTCCATTCTCGCCCGAGAATGTCCCTTCCCCTAAAGCATCCGTACCTTGCAAGGAGCTGAGCATCGGGTATTTGGTATGTCTAAAATAATTGGACTCCACAAAAGCCGAAGCTCCCGTAGTAACGCCTACGCCATATTTGGAAACTCCATCATAGAAGTTGTTATAAATATGAATCGATCCCGTTCTGATGCGCGGGTGACGGGAGTCCGAGTGATCGAACCAGTTATGATGGAAGGTGACGAAGAAATCCGCCGTTTCACTCAAACCGACCAGCGCCGCTTTTCCCGAATCCCAGTAGTGATTGTAGGAGATGGTGATATAGGTTGAGCCTTTTTTCAGATCCGTGGATCCGTGGAGCCGTCGCCCTTGGCTTGGTCGGCGTCTCCGCCTGCGGTTCCGTAGAACAAATCATTATTATGCACCCACACATTGACGTTTCCCGTATCCAGGGAAATCCCGTCGTCAGGGAACAACATGATGCCCAGATTCCTCACTTCCACGTTCCCGACATATCTAAGAAGGATTCCCCATCCATAAGCATAGGCGTCGTCCCCGATCCCTTCGATTGTTATATTCATTTCCGAATAGTCGGTTTTACCTTTGACTTGAAGGAATCCGCTGCTGTTCAGTTCTCCGCTCATGTCATCGTCCGTCACCTGCCCAATAAACCGGATGGCAAGCGGGGTTGTATCATAACCTTTTTGTCTTAGGTTCAAAATCTCGCCGATCCCGACACCCTTTTGCACACTGCCTGAACTACTGACCTTCACATCAAGGGTCACGGTTTGCGCCGTCTCGGAGGTCACATAGATCACTTTGGCGCCGTTCTTCAGTGTTCCGTCATCATTGTAAGCACCTGAGCCTGTCCCATATTGCGAGTCCGAGGAAAAAGCAAATCCCGATCGGTCATGTGACGCTACGGATAGGCTGCTCGAAACAGCACTTACCGTTGAACCGCCCGTTAGTCTGGCTTCAACCTTCATTACATAATTTCCGGCCGCAAGACCTACGGCATCCGCTCTCCAATAGGAAGGGTATTTTCGGATCAGCTCATTATCGATTTGTTGATAGCTCGAATCCGCCGCACTTGCGGGTTTCACATAAACATTGTAGCCCTCCGCGTTGCTCACGGGTGACCATTTTACATACGCCGTTTCATTCCAGCCGCCGCTACCGATGATCGAAACACCTGCCGCATGGGCCGTCGGATTCGCCCATCTCCCTGCTATTAAAGATAGGACCAGAGAAAACATCAACATCATGCCGGTTACCTTTGCAACTTTGTTCTTCATTGGATTTCCTCCTATTTTTTATTTGTTGCGTACCGATTTGTAACCGCTTGCATTTTATTGAAGCTTTGTTATACGCCTCCTCGCCTGTGGATTGTGTAGTTCAACTGTCCGGACAGCTGAACCGGTATTAAGGCACCTCTCCAGTTGGGCCCCTTGATCAATAGCAACTCCTCATAAAGCAGGAGATGATTATCTTTTGTTAAAATCAGCAAATTCTGGAACTTCAACCACAGCATATCAGTCGCAAAAATAGTTCCGAAATAATCATTTTCTCATACGATGCGCATGTCGCGGGTTTCTGAGCTAATGATTATATGTCAAAGAAATGACACTTTAACTTCTTTATTGATTTGATATCCTTTGTTTAATTTTCACAAATATGGGGTTTAAGGTTGTTCAAAACTATTTTATGATTAGAGTGGGTTGGGATACTTCAACAGTTCGTGAACGCGCGTTTATTGCCCTGCCTGTCACCAACTTTGTAGGAGGAATGGTCATGCAATACGGCTACTTTGACGAAAAAAATAAGGAGTATCTCATTACGAAGCCGGATACGCCCGCCCCTTGGGCGAACTACCTCGGCTCGCCGGAATACGGCGCGATCATCTCGGGCAATGCGGGAGGGTACAGCTTTGTAAAATCCGGTGCGAACGGGCGGCATGTCCGCTACCATTTCAATTCCAAGGACGAGCCGGGACGCTATATTTATGTGCGTGACTTGGAGAACGGGGATTATTGGTCCGGCTCCTGGCAGCCGGTGGGCAAGGATCTGAATCAGTACAAGTCCGTATGCCATCATGGAACCGGATACACGAACCTTGTTTCGGACTATGACAACATCCACACGGAAACCTTATATTACGTGCCGCTGAACAAAACCTACGAGGTGTGGCGCCTGAAGGTCCGCAATAACGGCTCCAAAGCCCGGAAGCTGGCGCTCTTCGGGTTCGTCGAATTCACCAACCACAACAACTACGAACAAGATACCGTGAACCTTCAATATACTTTGTTCATTTCACGGACTTACTACAAGAATAATATGATTCTCCAATCTATTAATGAAAACGTTCCCGAGGATCAGTGCTGGAGATTCTTCGGCGCCGCGGGCGCGGAGGTAACCGCTTATGATGGCGACCGGGATACATTTCTCGGCGATTATCGCAGTTACGGCAATCCGGCCTCCGTCGAGAATGGAGCGTGCAGCAATTCGTTAAACTTCAACACCAACTCCTGCGGTGCCCTGCAGATCAACGTGGAGCTGCAGCCGGGAGAAGAGAAGGAAATCGCCTTCCTTCTGGGACAGTATAACGAACAAGGCGCGTCCGAGATTCTCGGCCACTATCAAGATTTGTCCGTCGTGGACAAGGAGCTCGAAGAGCTGAAGACATTCTGGCACAGCAAGCTGAACCGTTTTCAGGTCCGGACGCCAAGCGAGAATTTGAACAGCATGATCAATACCTGGAACGCCTACCAATGCTTCATCACCTTCATCTGGTCCCGTGCCGCCTCTTTCCAATACTGCGGCCTGCGCAACGGGCTCGGCTACAGGGATACGGTGCAGGATATTCAAGGCATCATCCACCTGGATCATGAAATGGCGCTCGAACGCCTGAGACTGATGATCTCCGCCCAGGTCTCCAACGGCGGCGGTCTTCCGCTCGTGAAGTTCGACCATAACCCCGGGCATGAGGGCACGCCCGACGATCCGGAGTACGTACAGGAAACCGGCCATCCCCATTATCGCGCCGACGATGCCTTGTGGCTGTTCCCAACCGTGATCAAATATTTGAAGGAAAGCGGCAACTGGGGCTTTACGGATGAAGTAGTTCCTTATTCGGACAAAGGAGAGGCCACGGTTTACGAGCATCTGCGCCAAGCGCTTCAATTCAGCCTGGATCGCATGGGTGTCCACGGCATGCCGGTCGGGCTTTACGCCGACTGGAACGATTGTCTGCGTCTCGGAGCCAAGGGAGAATCGCTATTCGTCGCCTTCCAGCTGTACATGGCCTTCAAGGTGTTCATGGAGATCGCGGAGAACAAGAACAAGCCTAGCGATGTGGAGTGGGCACAAGGCCTGCTTGACGAGCTCGACGCAAACATTCAGAAGTATGCATGGGAGAATGATCAGTTCGTGCGCGGGTTTACGGAAGACAATTATACGGTCGGCTCCTGGGAGAACGATGAGGCCAGAATCTGGCTGAATCCGCAAAGCTGGGCCGTATTAAGCGGCGCGGCCCGCCCGGATCAAGCGAAGCTCGCCATGGACAAAGTGCACGACAATCTGCGCACCGAATACGGCACCATGTTATGCTACCCGCCGTTTAAGGAATACGGGATGCCCGTGGCGCGGATGGTTCTTTTCAACGCCTCGACCAAAGAGAACGCCGGCATCTTCAGCCAGCCGCAGGGATGGCTCATTTTGGCGGAAGCCATGCTCGGCAACGGGGACCGCGCGTTCCAATACTTCCTGGATTGCAGCCCTGCCAGCATGAACGACAAGGCCGAAATCCGCAAAATCGAGCCCTACGTGCACGGGCAGTTCGTCGAGTCCAAAGACAGCCCGTATCAAGGCCGGGCCCATGTCCACTGGCTCACCGGCACCGCCTCGACGGTGATGGTCTCCCTGGTGGAGGGCATCATGGGGATTCAACCGCAATTTGACGGCCTGCGGATCGACCCGTGCGTTCCTTCCAACTGGAAGGACTTCTCCATGGTCCGGGAATTCCGCGGCAAGAAGCTGAATATTCAGGTGGAGAACAAGAACGGCGTACAAAAAGGAGTCTCCCATATCCTCATCAACGGCAAAGAAATTCAAGGCAATCTGATCCCGGTCGCCGACATGGAAGCGGAAAATGACGTGCGGGTCATTATGGGGTAAGCGAGGTAAAGCAGCGTTCATTGGATCGGCCTTGCTTGCTGTAATATAGAGAAACAACCTCCATCCGCTTTGGATGGAGGTTGCTTTCTTTTGAATGTACTCTACTCCCTCTTACTTCATTGAATTAAAATAGTCCTTATCAATACGCAATTGCTGTTTTAAAATTCGATTAAATAAGCCTTTCCCTATTTCACCTGTTCCTTTGGATACTGCCGTCCTCAAAATTTCTCCATTGGGCATTGTCTTCTCATAAATCTTATCCCTGCCATTTTGTCGAACCATGGCCCAACCGTCACGCCGCAGAAAATTTTCTAAATCACTCCAACTAGGCATGTAACATGGCGGCAACCGATTCAATATCGTCTTCCAAAAGGACACGTAATGCGTAAGGGGCATGTTTATGTCGATTGGGTGTATTATAATAACGTGCGTAATTGTTCTCGTAATCGACTGCATATTCAATTAATTGTCGGGCAAGCTCAAACTTAAGTTCCTCCAGCGTTGCACCGTCGCCTACAATGTCTTCAATTTGTTCAATGGACCCCGCATAGCGGCCATCCTCATCTTGTTCATACTCAAAAGTTAATTCATACACCGAAAGCAGTTCCTTCATGTGTTGCTTGGAGAAAGCCAGAATAACATCTCTATTCCGTTTTATGGCTTGTGGCTTCTCGCGGACGATGGTGTCAATAAAGCCCCCAAAATTAGCTCTAACTTCAGTAGCATTATGAATTGTTTGCATAATCACCCCTCCTTACCTCCATTCTACTCCAATATGTACATTCTGTACATTATGTAGTGTATTCATATTTCTTATTTAAATTCTATTCCATGCAAAAAAGACACCTTTCAAGGTGTCTCTTTACCCGCTCAATCCGTTTTTCCTAGGAATCGAAAATAATTTCGACTCTATTACCTCCGCATCTGTTGTACATTTTCGCACACAAAAAAAGCCATCAACCCCGTTAAGGATCTGACGACTTTGAAGTTGATTTTAATATACCATGCAACAAAAAACACACTTACCAAGTGATCTTAACTTAATTCTCAAGGGTTAAGAGCGTTTCTCAAATTATTTTATAAAATGGCTATCTGTAATA
This sequence comes from Paenibacillus haidiansis, assembly GCF_036553665.1. Classification (NCBI taxonomy): domain Bacteria; kingdom Bacillati; phylum Bacillota; class Bacilli; order Caryophanales; family Paenibacillaceae; genus Paenibacillus; species Paenibacillus haidiansis. Next base: position 89,474 of record NZ_JAZHPZ010000016.1, read on the forward strand.
AGCGGGTGATGGGAATCGAACCCACGCTATCAGCTTGGAAGGCTGAAGTTCTACCATTGAACTACACCCGCAAAATAAATGGTCGGGATGACACGATTCGAACATGCGACCCCCTGGTCCCAAACCAGGTGCTCTACCAAGCTGAGCTACATCCCGATAACTAACTATGATGCCGGCTAAGGGCATATGGAGCGGACGACGGGAATCGAACCCGCGACCCTCGCCTTGGCAAGGCGATGCTCTACCGCTGAGCCACGTCCGCAAAATGGCTGGGGATATAGGATTCGAACCTATGAGTGACGGAGTCAAAGTCCGTTGCCTTACCGCTTGGCTAATCCCCAACAATGTTTCGAAAGTTACAAATGGGGCGATCGATGGGACTTGAACCCACGAATGCCGGAGCCACAATCCGGTGCGTTAACCCCTTCGCCACGACCGCCATAACCCTATTCAATTGAAACTTGCCAGGTCTGCCAACTCAGACACACTGATAAAAATATGGCGCGCCCTAAGAGATTCGAACTCCTGACCTTTTGATTCGTAGTCAAACGCTCTATCCAGCTGAGCTAAGGGCGCATGGAGCGGACGACGGGAATCGAACCCGCGACCCTCGCCTTGGCAAGGCGATGCTCTACCGCTGAGCCACGTCCGCAAAATAAAATGAAACTGGTGAGCCATGAAGGACTCGAACCTTCGACACCCTGATTAAAAGTCAGGTGCTCTACCAACTGAGCTAATGGCTCGCATAAGCGAATCTAAGATGAAAATGGCGGAACCGACGGGATTCGAACCCGCGATCTCCTGCGTGACAGGCAGGCATGTTAGGCCTCTACACCACGGTTCCACAGCCTAAGGGTCTTGCAATTGCGGGGGCAGGATTTGAACCTGCGGCCTTCGGGTTATGAGCCCGACGAGCTACCGGGCTGCTCCACCCCGCGTCAGTAAAAAAGTTATTTCTTTATAGTGTCTCCGAAAAGTAATCCGATTACGCTTCAGCGACTCAACTTCACTTTTTGGGGTGAAGTATATGGTGGAGGCTGAGGGGATCGAACCCCCGACCCTCTGCTTGTAAGGCAGATGCTCTCCCAGCTGAGCTAAGCCTCCATATGTATCCAATAGGAAAGTGGTGACCCGTAGGGGATTCGAACCCCTGTTACCTCCGTGAAAGGGAGGTGTCTTAACCCCTTGACCAACGGGCCTTGTTTATAGAATTATGGCGGAGAGAGGGATTCGAACCCTCGAGACGCTTGTGACGCCTACACGATTTCCAATCGTGCTCCTTCGGCCAACTCGGACACCTCTCCACAGTATTCAGGGAATAATGGTGGAGCCAAGCGGGATCGAACCGCTGACCTCCTGCTTGCAAGGCAGGCGCTCTCCCAGCTGAGCTATGGCCCCAAACTTCATAGAAATTTTATGGTGGGCCCTAGTGGACTCGAACCACCGACCTCACCCTTATCAGGGGTGCGCTCTAACCAACTGAGCTAAGGGCCCTTATCTAAAAACAATGATATATGTAGAAATTTGGGCAAAAAAAAGCCCCGTTAAGGGGATTGCTTGGCGGCGTCCTACTCTCCCAGGACCCTTCGGTCCAAGTACCATCGGCGCTGGAGGGCTTAACGGTCGTGTTCGGGATGGGTACGTGTGGAACCCCTCCGCCATCGCCACCAAACGTATTCAAGCTTGATCGCTTGAAAACCGGATACGAAACTTAGATTTGCATTTTAGCCCCTATTTGGTTCACCGGGGTCCCCGAAAAGTAATCGGAATTACCTTCGAAGCCTCGCTTCACTTTTTGGGGTATTTTTGGATAAGCCCTCGACCGATTAGTACTGGTCAGCTCCATGCATTACTGCACTTCCACCCCCAGCCTATCAACCTCGTCGTCTTCAAGGGGTCTTACATACTGGGAAATCTCATCTTGAGGGGGGCTTCACGCTTAGATGCTTTCAGCGCTTATCCCGTCCGCACTTAGCTACCCAGC
>NZ_JAZHPZ010000017.1:0-87383 GCF_036553665.1 Paenibacillus haidiansis
TAAACTGGCCCCTTAGTCAAGGACACTTTAAAAAAAGGGTTAAGCCGCACTTAAAAGATGATTCCTGTATTGAACAGGAGTCATTTTTTTTCGTCCCCATTGATATCTGTGGTAATTGTAATAGCGAATGTAGCGATGAATCTCTCGTTCCAATTCAGCCAGTGTTGCACAGTTTCGGCTTTTTATATGATCTTTCAAATGTCCAAAGAAGGACTCCTGAGGGGCATTATCCCAGCAGTTTCCGCGTCGCGACATGGACTGTCCAAGGCCTTTCATTTTCAATAAGTGCTGGTAGGTGGGACTTGTGTAGTGGCTCCCTTGATCTGAATGGATGAAGGCGTCCTTATGGAGCTTCAATCGACGCTGTCTCGTTAATGATTTAACGGTGTCTGTCGCAAGACTTAAATGGAGGGTAGTGGAGAAGTTATGGGCAAGCAGTTCGCCTGTGGCGGCATCCAACACGGTCGACAAATAAGCCGTCTGCGATTTGCCATACGGGAGATAGGTGATGTCGGTGAGCAGCGCAAGTCCGGGAATCCCCTTCTTGAAATCCCTCTGCAGCTCATTAGGAACGGTGCGATGCTCGAGTGTTGCTTTCGCCATACGCCGATACGGATTGGCCCGTCGATGGGGACATATGAGATTAAACTTATTCATGAGTCGTTTGATTCGCTTGAGGTTGTACACCGTGTCATACTCATGTTCCAGTGTCATTTTGATCGAGCGCGAACCTTTCTTGAATCCTCTTCGATGAAAGGCTTTCTTAACAAGGGCTCCGGCTTGTTCATCCCTTCGCATACGTTCTTCACGCTTACCGGCAGATAAAAGGTAGTTGTAATAGCCTGAGCGTGATACGTCTAGCAGCTCACAAAGGAAGCCCGTCATGCGTGTGTATCCTTGTTCAATCGCGCCCTGGATAAGTTCGAATCGTTCACTTTTACCTAGGTTTTCTCCGTTTGCTAACAGCCTCCTTTCGCTCCTGTCTAACTTTTTTACGTATTCCAGTTGTGCCTCCAGCAGCTTGATCTTTGCTTCTTGTTGGGCAATAATCTCATCGGGTGATAACGTTGGTTTCAACGGACGTAAAGCTGCCTCTTTGCGTGAATCCGCCAGTCCGATGATTCCGTCTTTGTCATAGGCTTTCTTCCAACGATCCGCACTCTGCTCGACTCGCTTGATCCCGAGCATCTCCACGTCAAAGCCGTTTGCTTCAAAAATCTCTCGAGGAGTCCTTCCTAATAGATACTGGTCGATGAATACGCGTTTGAACGCATCGGCATACGTGATTGATTTCTCACTGACCCGCAAAACATTTGGATTATTCGCTAAAAGCGTACGTTCATTTTTATTAAAGAGTTTCTTACTCATGCCCTCGCCCCCACTATTGATTCCAGTATACAAAAAGGTACCCATACGCTAAACACTTTTTTCTAAGTGTCCAGTGTATGGGTACCAGTTTAGGAGGAACTTCTTTTTTAATCTATTCCAACAACTTCACTTCGTCTCTCCATGAACAGTACATCTCTCCAAACACCATTCATCTTTCCAACCTTTTTTCGAAGTCCGATTTCCCGAAAACCTTGTTTCGAATGAAGAGCTATACTCGCTTTATTCTCAGGAAAGATACCCGTTTGAATTGTCCAAAACCCATTATTCTCTGATAATTCAACTAGCTTCCCTAAGAGCAGATGGCCTACTCCCCTACCACGCACATTTTGCCTTACATAGTTAGCTTAATGAAATTGCATGGAAACATAATTAGATACTTATCTAATCGGTAATCGGACCATGTTCTTGCCCTCGACCTAAAGTTGGGCTCCTTCATCAGCCGGGGTGGATGCCTTAACCATTTTGAAGCCCTCTTGTTTCATTTGTTCTTCCCAGAAGAGAACAACTTTATTTCCTACGCCCTTGCCTTGAAATTGTTCATCTACCCAAATCATGTTCATGAAGGGTATATTCAGTCAATTTCAAAATAAGATTTCTTTCCTGTTTACCTTCATACCGGACAATGACCGATCAAACATGTCAAGAATAAACAAGAATCTTTCTGCTTCACGGAAAACATGATCCGCTAACAATGGATGAATGATGCTTTTTATTCGGCACTCTTCAATTAAGTCACGTGCAGTTTTCTTAAAATCACGCAATGATTTTACAGAAACACGATTCTCATCAACAAATTGACTTAAAAGCGGATGTGTTTGCGACTCAGGGCGCATTGAACTTAAATCAATAGCCTGATACATCAGCGTATCGAATTCATGGCTAAACTCTCTTGCTTGCTCTACCAGCTTTCTTTCAGACGGATCAAGCAAATGACTTATAAACTTTGCGTGGTCAGCCATTATTTTCAGGAAAAATACATTCTCATCAATAATCGCATCAGCTAATGGTTCAAGCCTTCCTTTATTAAGCTCATCTAATCGGTTACTGAAATATCTTGCTTCCCGGCTAATATGATCTACAAGCAGAGGAAAATTGTTGCCTCCGGGAAGTTGGCACCGCAATATCAGTCCGAGTACCCTTCTCTTAAATGCCCAAATATGTGTGGCTGCATTGTAAACTTCTGAGTTGAACTGTCTGATGGTTTGGGGATCCGTATTTTCTTGATATGAATGAGCTCTCCTTTCGATATCCTCAAAGATCGCATGGAATTGATTGGCCTCATTAATTAATTGAGTGTCCTCGCACCTAAAACCCAAGCGAAGGAAGAAGGAATGTTCCTTCATAATGCGTGACCAAAAACGTATCTCGTCTAATGAACGTACAACAAAAGGATCTGACATCAACATCACTCCCTTCAGTATCGGTTATAATACATTGTCTTAATAACAGATTATGGGATTGGCTTGTTCCAATATGATATCGGCATAAGATAAGTGGACTTTTTTCTAAAAAATCAAGATTTACAATCACCCCCCCGCTGTTTACTGCTTCTGTCAGTGCGTAAATGCGGATATCTTCAAAATTTCCGGCATAATTTCGTTCGTATAGCCCATGCCGGCCGCCAAATTCGCTCCCGATCGCGTCCCAGAACAGTTTATTCAGCTTAATTTACTCCATACTGTCATACCCGCCCGAGCCACGGTAAAATCTCTCTAAATAAGGGCGAAGCTCCGGATTTTTAAAATCCGCCGAACTGGATGGCTGTACGATGAGCCCTCCTCCAACCACGTCTTCAATAATTTCTTTTAAACGCGTCCAAGCCATGGGAGAAAACACTCTGTAAGCCGTTCCGTGTTCAACATTCGGCAGCACCGTTCCATTAGGTCCCGGATTCGGATCTTTAGCCATTGCGGTACTTATTGCCCAGAACATATTTCGCCAGGCAATCATTTCTCCGACTTTTGCTTTGACCCCGCGGAAATCGCTGGTTCCCGAAGATTCAACGGATTTTAACAGCAGGCTGGCGATAAAATCAAGCTTGACCGTCAGACGGGAACATCCGTGAAACATAAACAAATTGACGAACCCGGAACGCGGGAAAAACGCATTAGCCTTTTCAATATCTCTATAAACCAAGATGTATTCCCATGGGATCAAGGCTTTATCAAAAATAAGTACAGCATCATTCTCATCCATACGGCTTGAAAACGGGTTATCGAACGGGCTGCCTAATACAGCGGAATGGAATTCATATGAAGGACGGCAAATCAACTTCATTCCGGGCGTATCGTGGGCGGCAATTTTTGAACGGGCAATGTTCCGACAAAATGGCAGTTGGTCAATGCGGATCCTGTTGCCACCATTTTAGCGCCGCTGACAATGATCCCGGCATCGGTTTCCTTTTCTACGTTGATAAAAACATCGGACACTTCATGCACTGGTTTGTTTCTGTCCATCAGTGGATTAATGAGGGGGTGGTTGATAAATAATACCTTCCTCTGCGCTTCCCCATACCACCGACGGGCGTTATTCTCATAGGCAGATATATATCAGCAAAACCTAAAAGTTATGCTAACTGAACTGAAGGAAAAAGCCGGTGCCTATATTTTAATCTGGGACGGCTTGCCTTGGTATGATGATGAACGCAATTTAACGCAGCATACCATTATCAGCGTACCGTACGGGAAACATAGATTGGATTGTTTTATCCTCCCCCTCACCTAACCGGGATCTCTCGCAAAAGCAAAAAGCCCTCATCTTTGGAAAGATGGGGCTTCCTTAAACCTATGAAAGTTGTCAAACCATAGCAAGGCTTCGGCCGGTTTGTTTAGCTCAAGCTCTTCTCGTAGATGCTGATCTCATTTTCCGGCTTCATCCCGGCCTTCTCATAGAGACGATAGGCTCCCGAAGGATTGGCTGCATCCACGCCTAGCGAGACAAGCGGCTGACCTGCGCGGTAGGAGGCCTCAAACACGGTCTGCAGCAGCGCAAGCGCAAGACCGCGTCCGCGGAACGGACGGCGAACGCCGATCTTCTCTACGAACAACAAATCATCACGCATACGGGCGAGTGCAAATCCTGCAACACTTCCATCTGAGTCCCGAGCGATCATCCACCACTGTTCATTGAAGGTGGGCAGCTGCGTCTTTTCCAGCCATTTCTCAAAAGACGGTTCTGCAAAATCCCAATGGTCCGCGAAAGATTCGATATAGGCTTCATAGACTGCTCTCTCGTCAGCCCCTTTGACATATGGCCCGACAGTGAACCCGTCTGGCAAGTTGGCCGGCGCCGGTTCGGCATTAAGCCGGATTCCCATACGTTTAAAGTACCGGACCGGGGCAAAGCCCCTGCTCTCAAATAACCGGACGGCATCTTCGCATAACGTGGGAATCATGCTTTGCAAACGCTTGGGAACCCCGGATTGTCTCCGAAGTTCGGCAGCATGCGCTTCAAGCGCCTCCACGAGCATCGAACCGATACCATGGCCGCGTGCAGCGGGCATAACACATCCATAACTGAACAACTTTTCTTCGCTGTCTTCTTCTAGAAAAGCATACCCGGTCAGCTTGGATTCCGGATCTTCGACAACCCACACCTGCTTGTCGAGATCAAAGCCGGACCACATGTCCAAGACATCGTCAAGTACGATATCCGGAGCACCCAGGTCTTCTGTATCGCAGGCGGCTACCAGGTCGCAAACTGCCTGGGCGTCATCCATGGTAGGACGGCGTAGGTGATAGGTCGTTTTTGACATCATCAAATCTCCTTAAATGCATTTTAGATAGTCTAACTACTATTCCAACGAAATGTTAAATGTTGATCCCGCATTGCCTGCAAATACGATTGTTCCGTTTTCTGGGAGAACAACTTCATTATTTCCGCTGATTACGGTGTAATTCACGCATGTTCCATTTTTGTCATACACCGCATAGGAACCTTGTTCTGGCATCGATACGATCATCTTCTTACCAGCTATTTCTTGAGGTATGCTATACCATTTCGAGTATCCATCTGTTTGCACGGTAACCTTAGATTGTTTCCCATTATAGAGAGGTACTACATTATCCTCACTTACATACAAACTTCCAGCCGATTCAAAGTATTCGATACCTTCTTGAGTATAAAAACGATACTCGGCACTATCCCGGCTTCCCGTTCCAGGGACTTGATGTTGACTCACTGCTGTATTCGGTCCAGTAATTTTCTTATCCCCCAAATAATCCGGCAATTCTTTGTTACGGGAAATCTTGAGGGTTGGATTAATCATGTAAACTAGTGAGCTATACTTCTCGTTCACAGCGTAATATGCTTTGCCTTCTCTTTTGGCCCATATATCTTCCGTCTCTTTAGATAGAGGCTGACTCTCCAGCTTCTCTACTGCGTACTGTGATATTGCCAGTTGCCCTAGGCCCGGAACGGTTGCATATTCTCTACTCCACAGGTAGGTGCGTCCATGATCGCTTACGATACTAACCTTCGAAGTTCCCTCTTGGTTTACAAAAGACCCATCCGAAGTATAAACAAATTTCTGCTCTGGATACTCTGGGACAAGCGGCACCGATAAAGTTAGCTCTCCATCCTGTATAGTAATTTTTATCTGTTGGCCGGTCGAGCCATAATAGCCTGAGTACTTTGTAATATCGTTCGGCATGTCAGCCTTAACAGGAGTACCGAATGATTTCTCCGGTTTAATGTCTTTTATTGCGCCCTTCTCTTTCAAGGCCTGAAGAAGAAGCTCGTGTGCCAGAAGTTCGTTTGTCGAACTGCTTCCGCCTGATGACAAAACTGCAGCAGCCATGTTCTGCTCAGGGAGCACAACGAGTGAAGCATGATAAAGAATCGTGTCTCCGCCCTTGCTGAGGCCCTTTATTTTATAATCGCTGAAAGGAAATAATCTAACACTATCCCAACCCAGCCCGTAATCAATTATATTATCCGCTTCTTCGGGCCAGATTCCCTTCTTGAATTCCTCTTGCTCCATAGCTAGTACCGAACTGTCCGAGAGAATATCTTCTCCTTGTCTCATAAAGATTTGTGCAAATTGTACCAAATCCTCTGCTGTGGAGTAAATTCCGCCCGTTCCGATCACGTTCACGGTTTCATTTGGAAGCTGCTTTTGATAGGTTGGATAATAAAGTCCAGGAAATTGGCTTGCTTCCAATTCGTCTTGAGTTGTCTTCGTATGTTCCAGATCCAGCGGTTCAATAATATGTTTTTGAAGGAATGCGGTAAAATTCATCCCACTGACTCTCTCTACAAGAATCTCGGCCAACGTAAATCCATCGTTACAGTAAACCGAGTAAGCCCCCGGATCAGCTTTCAAACTTTGCGTAGATAATTGCTCAAGCAGATTATCATGCGCATAAGTGTCATTGTCATTGAACAGAAATGCATTACCCAGGCTTGACCCTTGAAGTCCGGAAGAATGATTCAGCAGCATTCGCGGCGTAATTTGCTTATAACGTTCATCTGCCATTGTGAAATCGGTTAAGTACTCTACGACCGGGGTATCCAGATTGATTTTTCCTTCGTCTACCAATTTCATAACAGCAACCGTCGTAAACATTTTACTCGTGGATCCAATCCCATACATGGTTTCCGGGGTCAAAGGGATTTTCCCTTCTCGGTCGTTTAATCCCGTCTGTCCTGTCACTGTAATCTTGCCGTTGTCGATCAGGGCATACTGTACGCTGGTCGTACCGTACTGCTCGGTCAGCAATGCCGCCTTCTCAGCGGCGCTCATCGCCTGTGTCTGACCAGAAGTTGAGGTTGCAACAGTCTCGTTAGATGCAAGTGCCGCCGTCGGGACAATCGGTGTTAGTGCAATAGCAGCACTCAGAATCCAGACCAACCTTTTTTTCACGCAAAAACCTCCCTGTTATAGAAACTATGATGTATTACGATTCACCAGTACAAATGGTTCACATTTCCACAATAAAAGCCTACTCCTCCTCCCTACCAAGACGGTCTAAGCCTTGAACCTCTTATTTTTCAATTCGATTCTCTCTTAAAATCGCCTTGCGGAAAAGGAAGATTAATAAGCCTGCTCAGATGAGCAGGCTAAATGAAAATAAAAAGATTTTACCTGAAATCAAAACGCCTCGACAAATTTACGGTAACGTTGAATCGATTGATCCAGGCTTTCTACACTCCAAGGTGTAGTGGGTGAAAACGGGCTGACAGAAATATCAACGCCATCCTTTTTGATTTTCCTACTCCACGTCCCTTCGATCTGACCGTCAACGATGAGCATAGGCTTAAAAACACCATTATTACCAGGTACGATGAATGGAGCAAACTTTTTCTCTAATACCGCACTCCTGTCTTTGTAACCGAGCAAATATTCATCAAACCCCGGTAGCAAAAAGACACCGGATTCGTTACCTTTGGCGCTATCTGGGCCCATCCAATACTCCACCCCTGCGATTTTCTCGGAATGGAGTGCTAGGGCTGCCGCCTCAATCCCGGTTCTTGCCTCCGTGACCGTAAGCCCCGACCACCAAGCAAAGTCATGGACTGTGGCAGGCCCATGGCCCGTAAAGTAGCGTTCCGCAATCTCCTTTAGTGATTCCTCCTTGGAATAACTTTTTCGGTTAGGCAGCCACTCTTCCAACAAGACGAAGGTTTGCTGTTTCCCCTCCATAGGCCCCAAACAAATCAGGCCTATTTGCGCCAAATACCATAATAAAAGATATCCGCGCCCATTTTTCGTGACGAATCCCTTATCCTCCAACAATGCCATTAACTCCGCACGATTCATCCGTTTCTTTTCCTTTAATGCCTGATAAATCAAATCTTCAAAATGCGAGAGCAATTTGGAGTCAAGTCCCATCTGTTTTAACCTGGGTTGGCTTTTTGATAAAATACGTGGGGCCAGCAGCTTGATCATCCAGTGCACATCTTCTGCTGTCACCAGGTGCAGCGTACCGCGCATAGCCCAAGTAAGTACGATATGTTTTTCGGCGATAGCGTTTTCGACTTCTGAAGCATGCGCTTGCTGCATTCGTAGACCTACCGCCCATAACGCTTGCGAATAATCCTGCGCCTGGATAGCACCTAGTCTTCTAACGACATCTGATGCCGTCAGCTCCCCAGGCCGATTAATGCGTTGATTCCTTAATCGACATTGAGCAATCCATTGTTTGTCCATGTTTATTTCTCTCATCCCATTTCGAGCAACTCCGACCGGAGTTTGTGACGGCGTTTTGGCGGAATTACAACTTCTGCACGACATAGATGATATTCATTCCACAATCAAGAGTGCCCTGCAATTTGGTAAACGCAATTTCTTTTTCGACAATTAGCTTCCAAAATTCTTTATCGTTGCGAGCATTTTCTAAAGCAGCATCTCCTGCTTGCGTAAATAAACCAGCGGAGCTTCTCTCTTGAACTCTTACAGGAAACTGAGCAAATAAAGCATCTAATTCGGTGCTTCTCATCATATGGACGTAATGCTTGCTTTCAACCGGATAATGCTCTTCGTCTTGAATCCCTGTATCAAAAATCCACTTTGTAGCTTCAAGCCCGAATTGGTCTTTTTCATACCTTATACCTTCAAGATAATAAAGCGAAGCGCCAATGAAACTCATGGCTCCAACAATCAATACGCCATCCGATTTTAATACTCTTAGAATTTCTTGTATTCCATCGTTCTCTTTGTCCAAAAGATAATTGATTACACCACCTATACAGACAACGCAATCGAAAGAGGAATCTTCAAAAACACTCATATCAAGAACATCTATAACATGGTATGCCTTTATTCTGTCAATCAGTGATAGCTCGCACATTTTGGACTTATTGAATTCAATTTGATGACTAGATATATCTGCAACGGTCAATTCAGAACACATTGCAACAATATCCTTTGTATATCTTCCTGAACCCGCACCAATCTCTAACACTTTATCGGTTAGTTTAATATAACGCTTCAAAATATCAAGATGTACCTGATATAAAAGTTCTCCATGCGCATCTTTTTCAAGACGTGTCCATTCACGGTCACCATAGTTATCATATCGGCTTCTTGGAATTTCGGGGTTGTAACTCATAAAAGCATCTCCCTTTAATTTTTGGTTTTATAATCGGGGGAATATCACTAATATCGCTTTCACTCATACAACCACCTCCTTAGAATCCGCTTGCAACCTATTATACAATGAACAACGTGGATTGATAACCATAACGTCTATAAGCTGCTTTACAGCCCTTTTACATGGCTTACCCGTCTTCTGTTGTCGTTTTACCGACATATTATCCAGATTGCCATCAATGGAATGGATGTATGTGTGTGTATAAAAACATAAGGTTTTGATCCTCCTTGTTAGCTGGCAATTTGTTTGGTTTTATGATTAAACAAATAATTTCTTAATACAATAAATACTAAACTCAATATTAAGAATAGGAATCCGCCTAATACGACGTAGTGTGTACCCATTCCTGATATAACTAATCCGCCTACCGATGTACCGGTTGTTACCCCTAAGTTACCGGATGCCAGAAACAATCCATTCGAGAATTCAGGGGCTTCTGGAGCTGCAGACGTAATCCAAAATTGACCAATATTATTTCCTATAGCCACTACTATTCCAAAAATCAAAACAATTAATGCCATAGGTACAGTGAACTGTCCCATTAAGAACAATAAGATGTAAACGGCCCCTACTACGAGTGGAAAAGATGCTACAGATTTTATGGCATTTTTAGTAAGCAACTTCCCGGCGACGATATTTCCTATTATACTTGCACCACCGAATATGAATAACATTAAACTAATCGTTTTCCCGGGGATATTCGTAATGGTTTCAAGATATTCAGCAAGGTAACTACTTACTCCATACATCGCTGCATTTATAAAAATGACAGCAGCAATGGATAGCCAAGTAATTGGTATTTTTAATACACTTAATTGAGTTCCATAAGAGAGTCTTTTCTTAACAGGCATAGATGGTATAAATAGCAATATAGTAATGAATGCTATAGCATTCACAATAGTAAAGAATAACATTGCCATTTCAAGCGAAGTTGTATTAGCAATAAAATTAGAGACTGGTGCCCCAAGTATCATTCCCCCCGTTACTCCCATAAATACTTTAGAAGTAGCTTTTGGAGCTTCTTCCTTGCTAACTGAGGCTGCTGCAGCTGTCAAAGCTATTGAGACATAAACTGGATGTAAAAAGGCTGGAATCACACGAGCAATTAATAAAGTGGTGAAGTTTGATGAAAATATGGAGATAATGTTACCCAGAACGAAAACACCAAGAACAAGTAACATTACCTTCTTGCGATTTATACCCGAAAACAATAACGGCATAATGGGCCCAGATATTGCAACAGCAAGTGCAAAGAGACTCACAAGCAACCCAGCTTTGGATATACTGATATGGAAATGATCAGCAATTAAAGGTAATATCCCAACGATCCCCATTTCCGTATTTAAGATGCCGAATACACCTATGGTTAATATAAAAATCAACAATTTATTTCTTATAGCCAATAATAGCAACTCCTATCTTCAGTATGTCTAAATAAGCATTACGGGCAATACCGCACGGGTGACGCTTGATTCTCCCATAATTACAACAACTTTATCTTGTATTTTTGATATTGTTAATAACACCCTTTCCTTTTCGTTCAGTAGTCAATCCATTGAGATATAGAAAGTGAACTTTGATTCCTTTATTCCGAGTCCACATGATGGGCAAAATTCTCATTTAACAAAATGAGTTGTTTAATCGACTCGCGTCTATTATTATATGGGTAAGAAAGATACATTCAATGGTTAAAATAACGAAGTCTGTTGATATCTCAACACAGCAATCAAAAATGTTAATTAAAAAGGCTGCTGATCGGTCTGACCAGCTGCCTTTCTCTTTTTTATTAAACTATCGTATCCCGTTAGCGTAATGGATGATGCCGAAATCCGGCTGATGCCACTTCATCCCAAAATGTAGCAAGAATGAATCGTTACTCCATTACATAGGTTGTTTAGTTGGACGGATTAGAATTTCATTGATAGCAACACTTTCAGGTGTGTTAATCGCATAAGCTACTGCATCAGCAATATCCTCTGGTCTTAATCCAAAACCTTCTTTACTTGCATTTTCCTTTAACGTCTGTACTACTTGTGGATCTTTTATAGTGTTCGGCAGCTCTGTATCCACTGTTCCCGGTGAAATCATGGTAGTTCGGATATTGTTTTCATGTTCCTCTTGGCGCAAACCTTCCATAATAGCTCGAACAGCAAATTTCGTTCCACAATATACGGCGGCGGTAGGGATAACGATATGACCAGCAACGGAATCAGTCGTAATGATTTGACCGGATTGTTGTTTTTTCATGATTGGTAATGCAGCAGCGATCCCGTTAAGGACCCCCATCACATTGATGTCTAACATTTGTCTCCACTCATCAAAGTGATTTTCTGACATTGGAGCAAGTGGCATGATACCAGCATTATTGAAAAGTACATCTATACGACCATATTTCTTGATTGCCAAATCAATAACCGCCTGAACTTCTTCTTTCTTTGTTACATCTGCAGCTGTATAAGAAATTTCGGCATTTGGCAGTGATTCTACAACCGCCTTTAAGCGGTGTGCACGACGAGCAGCAATAACCAGTTTTGCTCCTTCAAGTGCAAGCTTCTTGGCGGTGGCTTCACCAATCCCGCTCGATGCTCCCATAATAACAATAACTTTATCTTTAATGTTAGACATTTAAATACACCCTTCTTAATGTTAATCAATTGTTTATTTATTTTCTTCACCAAACGTGTAGTTAGCCATCCATTTTACAATTTCCGGATCATTATGAGAGAAGAACAAACTCTTGCCCGTATCTAATGTAGTAATTATCTCCATATCCTCTTGGCTTAATTCGAAATCGAAAATATTGAAATTCTCGATGATTCTTTGCTTCTGAACGGATTTTGGAATAACAACAACCCCTCTTTGTGTCAACCAACGTAATACCACCTGAGCGACTGATTTATTGTACTTCTCCGCTAAGGATACTAAAACTTCGTTCTCAAAGAGGTTATTTCTTCCCTCAGCAAAGGGCGCCCAGGATTCAATCTGAACATTGTACTCGCTCATAATCTTTGCGCTTTCGATTTGCTGACAGAAAGGATGCGTTTCAACCTGATTTACAGCCGGAACGACTTCATTATAAGAGATCAAATCTACCAGACGATCCGGATAAAAGTTGCTGACCCCGATTGCCTTAATCTTTCCCTCTTTATAAAGGTCTTCCATAGCTCGCCAAGATCCATAGACATCCCCAAATGGCTGATGAATTAAATATAAATCTAAATATTCCATTTGTAGTTTCTCTAATGATTCTGCAAAGGCTCTTTTTGTATTTTCATAACCAGCATCCGCAATCCAAAGTTTTGTCGTAATAAACAATTCTTCTCTTGGTACGCCACTTCTTTTGATGGCTCTACCCACCGCTTCTTCATTCATATAAGATGTTGCCGTATCAATCAGCCGATATCCAGCTGCAAGGGCATTATAAACAGCTTGTTCACACTCGTTTGGATCTTCGATTTGATAAACGCCAAATCCGAGAATAGGCATCTCGACACCATTATTCAGCACTACTTTTTGCATAAATGACTCTCCTATCTTTTCGAATTTCTAAAAATTATTGCATCTTGATGGATTAATACTCACATGTATATTATTATATAGTTGTCACTTTTTCTGCAATGACCAGATTGGGATCATTTGTGTATTAGGAAATAAAAATAAAAAAATTGTGTAATTTTATTTGAAAGTTGGTGTTTTCGTATGTCAAAAGTAGATCGGCGAATATTGAAATCCCGTGAGGCAATAAAAAAAGCAGTTGTAGAATTAATGAATGAAAAAGAATTAGATCTCATTACGATGCAGGATATATCAGATAGAGCAAATGTTACTCGAAAAACAATTTATCTTCATTACAAGGATAAATATGATTTGTTGGATAAGCTTATTGAAGAGCATATAAATGAATTGTGGGATATATGTTACTCAGAATCCGCTTCCGCAGCCCATCTAACCTGGTTTGAGTATTTTGAAAAAGAATACCCGTTTTTTTCTGCAATGTTAGCTAGTAAAGGAGCCCCTTTTTTCCGTAGCAGATTCCTTGATTTTGTTATTAAGGATATTCGCAATGGTTGGGATATGGTTGAGGGTAAAAAGTTCGGATTAAATGAAGAGGTTATGGTTCAGTTTTTTGCACCAGCGTACGTAGGACTCGTAGAATGGTGGTTTAATAATGGTATGCCATACCCACCTCGTATGATGGAAGAACAAGTGTTGATAATGTTAGAGAAGAATCTAAATTAGCCTCTAAGAAACAGTCTTTCTTGCAGTTATTCCGGCAGGAAGGCTCGTTAGATTAATGAAAAAGGAGCAGCTGCCGATCGGCAAACTGCTCCTTACTGTTTAGCAACAATAATTTCGTAAAATTGCTTTATAAATCAACCTCCAAGAATTAAATTAATAATTAACCTAACGAGCGTTAGTTTGACCCACATCCTGGCGGCTTAGCAGAACTTGATTGTAACCACCCCGCCAGAGTCGCAGTTGCGCAGTTCTAGTTGTCCTGCGTGCGTTTTTGCAACTTGTGCTGCAAACCAAAGGCCAAGGCCATTGTGTCCATCGGCGCCGCGCGCCGCATCACCACGCCATAGGCGCTCTGTTGCATGGTGTAACGCCGCCTTGCTAAAGCCGGGGCCTTCATCACACACGGTGACTTGCCAGCCACCCTCTACAATGCTGCCTTCCAAATACACGTTTCCACCCGCCGGTGTATGCTCGATGGCATTCTGCACCACATTCCGAGGGCGCGAAGTAAACGGTCTTTCTGAATGCTCGCAACACCCTCCAGGCCGTTTTGGGTTTGCAGGCAAACACTTGGCTTCTGCAATGGCCATTGTGCTCAGGCAAAGCTCGTCAAACATGGCGGGCAGGCTGGTGTTTTCAAAAGCCTCATCCGCACCGGTGGAGGTTTCCAGCAGGCTGGCAACATACTGCTTGGCCCGGTCGTTGCTTGCCACAATGGTTTCCACCATTTTGCGGCTGCTCTCAGGCAGATTAACCTCAAACAGAAAACAGCCATCTCCTCCCTAGCCGGAAGGAAATGGCTGATATGACGGTAGCGTGCGGGCGTGTTTTGCCGTTAGCGCGCCTTCGCGAGTTTCGTGCCGCGAACCGATGCCGCAGCGTATACGACAAGCGCTGTCCAGATAAGCGCGAAGCCGCTGAGAAGAACCGGCGAGACCGATTCCTTGAACACGAATATGCTAAGTAACAGCATGATCGTCGGCCCGATGTATTGTACGAAGCCGAGCGTGGACAGCGACATCCGGGCGGCCGCCCGCGCAAAGAAAAGCAGCGGTAGCGCTGTTACTACGCCGGAAAGAAGCAGTTCGACGAATGTGGACACAGGTAGCGTCCATGCCGTCGTCTTTCCCACGGCGGCCAAATAGATCCAGTAGCCGAGCGCAACGGGCAGGACTACAGCCGTCTCCGACAGCAAGCCTACAGAAGCGTCTTGTCCGATCTTTTTCTTCGCGAGGCCGTATAAGCCAAACGTCGCGGCCAGTGAGATTGATATCCATGGGAACCGTCCGTAGTCGATGGCGATGATGAGCACCGCGGCGCCAGCGATGGCAATCGCTAGCCATTGGCCGCGGTTTGGCTTCTCACGAAGGAAGACAACGGCAAGCAGCACGTTCAGCAACGGGTTCAAATAATAGCCGAGACTTGTCTCGACGACATGGTCGTTGTTGACCGCCCAGATGAAGATGAGCCAATTAGCTGCGATCAGCAGTCCGCTGGCGGTGAGCGACAGCAGGAGCGAACGGCTAGCCGCTATCCGCTTCATGTCACCCCAGCGATGCTGGACTGCAACGAGAATACCCATAAAAACAAACGACCAGACAACCCGATGTGACAGAATCTCGCCTGCCGGCACATCGTTAAACAACTTCCAATACAGCGGGAGAACCCCCCACATGATATACGCGATAATAGCATTGACTAATCCGTTGTTCATAATCAATTTCCCTCTTCTCACTCTAATGTCTTAACGGATTATACGCTTTGATTATCGTTTAAGTAAAGAGATTAATATTTTGGCCCAAGTAAATAAGGTATGTTTGCTGATTTGTTACTTGTCCGAATCCTTGATATAATAACAAGAACAGGTGTTCTAGTCGGTTATCAAGATGCTAATTTACTAATGGATTAAACGCTATGTTGAAGATAAACAGGTATTTCCGGAGGTAATTTTATGATAAATAGAGAAGAAATTCTCTCTTATGTAAAGGAAAAATTTGATACAGAGCCAGACTATCCCTGGGTCAAGTTCCCGGATTACGCTGTTTTAAGACATAATCGTCATGGCAAGTGGTATGGAGTGATTATGAATGTACCGAGAGTCAAATTAGGTTTATCGGGGGAAGGAAGTGTTGATATAATTAACTTAAAAGGTCACCCCGAATTAAATAGTTTATTAAAAAGTCAACAAGGCATTTTGCCCGCATACCATATGAATAAGGAACATTGGATTACAATTGTTTTGGACAGTCCTTTTCCTAAAGGTGAAATTTTGGATTTAATAAATTCAAGTTACAAATTAACAAAATAAGAGCATAATCCGTATTTGTGGTTATAAGGAAATATGTGTTAGAGGTGCATCGTTTAGTTGCACCTCTAATTTTCATCATGAAGTCCTCATTACATATAATTGCGAAATCGTTTGGTCAAGTCTTTCTTTAATGAGAATCGCATTTGCATAGGGAGCCGGAATACCTTCGTAGCCATAATAAATACCCGCCAACCCTCCGGCAATGGCACCAATCGTATCAGAGTCACCACCTAAATTTGCCGCCTTCTGTACGACTCCTTCAAAATTGGATGTATGAAGCAAAATATATAGGACCCATCGGAAAGTATGTACGATAAAACCACTTGGCGGACAATCCGGCCGCGCTTCTATGTTTTCTTCGTATTCACTTCCTGCAACCTCGGCCCTAATAGACGTTCTTAAATCTTCCCCCTATGGAAATGTTGTGGAATCCCTCAGCATATAAAGTGTCAAAAGTGTTTACAGCACCACCATGTTCAACAATTTTTCCGTCTACTACCTTATCAATATCAACCCTGTAAAAGTAAGTTTTTTATTTGTCGGCTTTATACCGATCCATTCACCCTGATGTGTTCCTTCCATAATAAACTCTGAAATTACATAGTTAAAATTTAGCTATTATTTAGATGTTTCTGTATATGCTCAACAAATTTCCCTACATGAAAACCATCTATAAAAGAGTGATGCACTTGGATAGAAAATGGAAGTAAAACTTTACCATCTTTCTCAAAGAATTTTCCCCAATCAAACATAGGATTGGATTTATCACTTTTCCCTGCAAGTGTATGCGAAAAATGGGTAAATTTGATCCAGGGCAAAGATGAAAATTGGTATACATCATTTGCAACGGGTCCTGTAATATACTCCTTTTGATTGGCGATGGTTTCTTTAGCAATTTGAATATATTCTTCTATGTCATCGATCATGGGGACATTTACGACCTTAAACAGTTCAGTTTCAGCATTTAAGTAAGTAAAAGATGTATGGATAGTATCATATAGAACAACCGCATTATTTAAAAAACGATATCTGAATTCTTCAATATCATTGGCGCATTTCGTTACAGTATGTATAAAGGCTAAAGAAAACGGCCATTTATTCTCCTTTACCTTTTTAATAAAGTTTGTAATGTCCAGTTCTAGACACACATTATATTGCGGCTGGAGTGCATTCCTGAAAATCTCGCAATGAAGTTTTCTCTTCCAAGTAGACGTATTGATTATTGTGTATGAATGATCTGACATAATGAATTCGCCTCCACTTTTGTAAAAGGATATTTACTCCCGTTCAATGAAAAATACTGCTCTTAGTTTAACGGTTAAACGGTGCAGCTGCCAACCGGCTAACTGCACCCTGGATCACTGATTTAACTACATCTGCCCTGCCACTACCGTCAGCGTAACGATGCCTCTATAACCAACAGCAATTCTATTGTCTGTCATACATTGGATTTCCTTATCTTCACTTGATAAGCTACGATCATGAAAAAGAAGATCATGCACATCAAGCAAAGGACTGCCGCGCCCAAGCCACCCGTGGGTTTATCGCTTGCGTGCAGCCACTGCGCCGAAGTATCCTGATATGCGTAACGCGCAGCTTTCAGCCGCTTTCGATATTCTTCTTCTATGATGCTGCCTTCGATCCGCCGAAAATGAATCCATGCCGCCTTGCGTATCTGGAGCGCGCATGGAGAACACGTATTTTCCGCCTACTCGTAAATCAATCTCGCAACTGGGCGAAGTAAAGTTCGTTGGCTTCCACCATTTCATGACCAGCGTCGGATCCGTCCAAGCCTTCCACACTAGTTCCACCGGATACTCGTACTCGCGTGTAATGACAATATCTCGCTTGCTGGGATTTACATTCATCGGGCTCTTCTCCTAATTCTTATCTTTCTGTAGCTTCTCCATTTCAGTCTTGAGCACAGCAGCCAGTGCGTCCAACCGGCTGCTCCAGCGCCGTCTCATATTACTGACCCATTCTTCCAATTCATCTATGGATTCTGTGTTAATCCGATATATGCGCTATTGCGCTTTTTTCTCAACATGCACGAAATTGGCTTCTCTGAGAATCTTTAAATGCTGGGGAACCCAACCTTAGGCATCTCGCCTACGATGAAATACAATAGCTACTGTAATAAAGATCAGTGTCCATAACACTAAAATACCTGTCCCTTGCATTGGTGTAAGTGCATTTATTTCATCAGGAGAAGGCGGCATATACATAAAAGATCCTGCCGTATCCGGGAAATAGCTTCTAATCTTAGGTATAAAATCTCTAGTCAATGGACTCACAACGAAATAATAGCCAAGCAGTACCACTAAAGCTGGAGTGGTTCGTCTTAATAAAGCACCTATAGCTGCACTAAGAAGTGTGGTTAATGTCAGATAGCCTGTTGCTCCTACTATTGTTTTTATCATTGTGTCTATTTCAAACCCTGCTGCTGTGTCTCTCATTCTTATAAAAGTATAAAGCACACCGGATGCAGCAATAATAAACGCCGCGGGAACGGTTATGATTGCCAGTGCCACATACTTCGTGGATAGTTGAAGCCCACGCCACGGTATCGTCGTTAAAGTCGTTCGAATCTGTCCGCCGGTATACTCCGAACAAGCAGCTAAGATCCCCAGAATAATGAACCCTGCTTGAAGATATCCCATAGAAGCAAGACTAATATTTAGTATGCTTTGCGTCCCTGAAGCCCCTTGCAGACCAACCGAAGTAAATGCTGCGGTTAAAAATAAATTTAGAATAAAGATGCCTATAAGCGTGAGCCACGTCAAAGGTAATGTTATTAATTTGCCCAGTTCAGCACCAAGAATTAGAGTTATCTTTTTACTTGAAGGGGCACTCATGCTGCAACGTCCCTCCTATGAAATACAATAGCTGCAACAATGAAAAGAACAAATACCCAGGCAAACATGACTAAACCGCCTGTGAGCGGGGTGAGAAATCTGTCGCTAGTAAACATAAACATTTCAATGCCAACCCGATCCGGTAAGTATAACGCCAACCTCGTAACCTTAGAAAGCAGGAAACTGAATGATACAACGGAGGTATTTATGATCAGCACAGCAAGCGGAATCATGCCGTTCTTAGTCAGAACAGTAATCCCAAATGCCAAAAGTGCGGTGAATGTCCAGTAACAAACTGCCCCGAACAGTTTGGACCCTTCAAATGGAGGGGTGAACTCCCCAAGAACAAGATGCGTGGCGAACAAAGTGGTCATAATAGCAACAACGCTAAGCAGTATGCTGATCACTGTCACAGCGCCCGCTTTTGCCAGCAAAAAATGAAGCCGTGATGAAACAACAGTTAAACTTGTTGTAATCTGTTGTCCTCCACCAGATTCACTGCTCTCAGTCAAATACTCACTGCTGACAGCAAGCACACCTAGAATGATGACACCCTGCACGCCAAGAGCCAATCCAATATAGCCGACTTCCGGTAACCGTGTGCTTACTCCGGCGATGATTTCTTCTTTTTGTGCCATACTGTCCATGAGGGCTATAAACGCCGGGGCAACTGCTCCAATAAGAAAGGCAAGCCAACTGCCCGGCAGTGAGAACAATTTAGATAGTTCCGCGTTGAAAGCCCTCATACCGTGTCACCTGCCTTGTCAGATGTCAGGGCAAAAAAGGCCTCCTCCAGCGAGGAATGGTTACCTATGACTTCTTCCAAGGTTCCGTCGGCAACGATTTTTCCATGCTTAATAATCACTACGTCATCAACCGTCTCCGCAAGCTCCCCCATTAAATGACTGGATAGTAACACCGTATTTCCGGATTCGGCACGTTCACGTAAAAATGTCCGAATAAAGCGAATGCCTTCCGGGTCGAGTCCGTTTACAGGTTCATCTAAAACCAATATTTCAGGATCACCCAGTAGCGCAGCCGCCATTCCAAGTCTCTTCCCCATCCCCAGAGAATACTTTTCTACTCTTTGACCCGCTGCATCAGTAAGTCCTACGATTTCCAGAACTTCCTCGACACGAGAGCGAGATAATCCGGCGGCACGAGCAATCCAACGCAAGTGTGCCCGTCCCGTTCGCTTACGGTGAGCTCCAGATCCATCCAGTGCGGCGCCCACGGTAGCTAGAGGATGTTGTAATTCTGCGAATGGCTTGCCATTAATGAGCACACTCCCTGAAGTGGCACGATCCAATCCAAGCAGGATGCGAAGTGTAGAACTTTTACCTGCCCCATTCGGACCTAAAAAACCAGTTACTCTACCAGGTCTAGCCTTAAAGCTGATACCCGACAAGATTTCATGAGTTCCGCGATGTTTGACCAAGTTATTAATTTCAAGCAACCATAACACTTCCTTTCTGTTATGGTTCCAATTATAGGGAAGCAAAGTTACATCTCGTTTGTCATGTGGTTTACTTCTGGTTTACCTTTAGGTTAAGCTCTGCCGATAGCCACGCTTGTGCCATTTTCATTTGATGTAAAGTCAGCCTTCAGGTTCATTTTATTCAACATGTAATGACAAGTCGACAAACCCATCCCCGCCCCGCCCTCATGTGAAGATTTATCCAAACCGGGACCTCTGTCCGCAACAATAATCAGTTCTCTTTTCACATCCACCACAATATTTGCATATTTCCCCTCTGCTGCATGGCGAATAATATTCTGAAACAAATTATCCAGAACCCTTGTCATCCATTTCGGATCTGCTTCCCAATAAAAAGTTTCGTCTGCCGGCAAATCAGCCTCAAGTTGAATTTCCTTTTCTTCAAATACGGGATACCACGCAGCAATTGCAGCCCTTACTAAACGTCCAATATCCGTTGAAACGGGCTCAAAAGGATGTTTCCCCGATGTAAGCAAGGTGTAGGAAAGTAGATCATCCATTAGATCTCCGACTCTTGTTATCGTATGGTTGATCTCAGTTAAAGAGTGCTGTCCTTCTAAACTGATGGATTCATTATTTAGTCTGGTGACATGTCCTCTCAAAATGGTAAGCGGCGTTCGTAAGTCGTGAGATAAGTTCGCGATGAGTCGATGTCGCAGCAACTCCTCTTCATATGCCCGCTTGCGGCTTCCCTCAAGCTGATGAATCATCCAGTTAAATGAACTTCCTAACTGATCTATTTCATCCATACGATCCGCTTGAACAGATATGGGTTCAGGAAAGGAGTTGTTTTTAGCT
Source organism: Paenibacillus haidiansis (assembly GCF_036553665.1). NCBI lineage: Bacteria > Bacillati > Bacillota > Bacilli > Caryophanales > Paenibacillaceae > Paenibacillus > Paenibacillus haidiansis. Next base: position 21,181 of record NZ_JAZHPZ010000017.1, read on the forward strand.
GAAAATGACATCACTTCCTGCAAGCGTGCAAGACGTTTTTGAAGTTTCAAGAAGAACAGCCAAGATAAGATAACAAATGCGACAATAATAAAACCGAACAATAGCACGGTAACGTAGAACAGATTTAATGTATTTACATTTTTTCCATGGATATCCGAAACCCCAAAAAACGCACTGATGAAAATAAGCATAATCGGAGGAAGAAAGATAAATAGAAAATGAACTTTTAGAAAACGACGAAATAAGGATCTGTTTTGTTTCATAATTTCACCCGGTAGCCTATTCCCTTCAACGTTTCAATGATCTCCGGGGAATCGGGATGACGTTCCAGCTTTTGGCGCAGTCGGTGGATGTGCACCATTAATGTCTTATCTCCTGTTATGTATGCTTCTTCCCAAATAGCTTCATAGATTTGTTCTTTTGTTAAAACTTGATTAGGGTGGCGCAGGAAATACATTAGTATTTGGTGCTGTTTCCCCGTCAATATAATTTCTTCTCCTGTCCGTTTGTCAAATATCATTTGACCTTCCGGATCTACTTCGATCTGATTTCCTAATGAAATTCGTTCGGAATGTGTTCCACCTTTTCTACGGATTAATACTTCTAATCTTGCAACCAATTCATCCGTATGGAAGGGCTTTGTTACATAGTCATCGGCAAATTGTAAACCATCTACCTTATCATCGATCGATGTTCGAGCGGATAACAGCAAAATAGGAACAGCGGGAGCCGCTTTTTTTAATCGTTTTCCCACCGTAAATCCGTCTAACCCGGGTAACATGATATCCAAAATAACGATTTCATGCTGATTTACTTCTCTTTCGGCTCCTTCACCAGAAAGCAGCCACTGAACCGAAAATCCTCGCTGTTCCAATTCTTCTTTTAGCAGGCTGCCTATTTTTTCATTATCTTCAATATATAATACGCTTCTTCTCAAGTAACATCCCTCTCTCTAAATGGGGTTCACTATTAGACAGATTAACACAATCTAAAAAATGGTTATACGGTTTCGTACGTTAATAAGTGCTATTTCTAAACTTTGCCCTGGATTAACTGAAAAAAAAGAGCAGCGTAATTATCGCTACTCTTTTTACAAGAAAATGTATCCTAACAACTGAACTACTAATCCGTATTATGGCTCAATAATTTGTCTGCCCACATTCACATCGTCTACCTTCCATTGGTTGTCAACAAATTTATAGAATACATAACGATCAACGAGTTCGAGATTGATAGGACCACTTTCAAAGTAAGCAGATTGATGCATTCTCGCCGCTATGGTGCTGCTGTAAATAATATCGGCTTTTTTTGTTAGTATAGCGTTATTTTTAATGCCATTGCTGTGAATAATCTTGTTTATAAATGAGTCCGTGAAATAGGGTCTGAAATATGTTCGAATTTGCGAATAGCTTGAGAGATCCGTTGCTTCATTTATCTTTGCATTAAGTACATTTATTCTCTCATGATTCATTCTCCAAGGCTTGAGCGGCTCTGTTTGGATAAAGACCTGTTGCAGACCGATCGTAATGGTTGTTTTTCGTTCTTGTTCGGACCACAGTGCTGTACCGCCAAAGGCTTCAGCAAAAACACGTGCTGGTACATAAGTTGTACCATTATCAATTTTTGCAGGCACATCAAGGCTGAAAGCAGCGCTATTTAATAAAGCAGTGCGAGAATAAACATGCAGCAATAGCTCTTGTTTGCCACGAATAATCGTAATGCTTTTTTTTGTTTGGTTCCAAGTCACTTCTGAATTGAATCTCTCTGAAACAGCACGTATTGGAATCAGCATTCGTCCATTTTCAATTTTTCCATTGTCAACCGTATTCGAAAAATTATTGGCGAAGCTTATCGATGGATTACCGGTTAGTAAGGTACACACTATAGAAAGTGTTAGTGCGATTATTGTTTTTTTCATAGATGATTACTCCCACGGTAATATTATATTCTTGATCCTAGCTCAATTCTTATAGTCGAAAATTCTTTGCGATACGCTTCTTTCAGTTAGATAAACGCAATCTTAATGGATAATGTTGCAGAATATAATATGGAAGTATACCAACTTTGAAATATACGAATCAGTAGCTTTACCTCTTATTTTAAAGAGGAATTAATAACAAAAAAGCCAAATCCTTATAATCAAGGGGGGTTTGGCTGTTGTCCTTTTTTGGGGTTGAAAATCATCAATACAATCCCCTACGAAGTAGATTCACCCTAATTAGAGCGTCTCAACCAATTTCTGAATCTTTGAGCGGGAAATTAAATATACTTTGCCTATAATGTCGATTTTGCCGTTCTTTACACGTACAGCACCATCTTGGTCTGCCGCCATATAAATATCCATTTTTTCTGATAAAGGGAAACGTTCTTCAATCAGCGCGGTGTTATCATGATTAAAATGAGCTTCAAAAGAAAAGTGATCAAGAGCCATACCTTCATAAACAGTGCATTCATCCACATATTCATCGGACATGTTCATTCCACCAGCACTTGTTCCCATTACAACAGCATTACTTATTTTAATCAAATCCGATAATTCATATTCCATCAAAAGGTGTTTTTGGTACCGAGCGGTTCCACCACATAAAAAAACGACAGAGGCGTTTTGAATTAATCGCTGGGCATCTTCCTTCTTCGTACGGTGATCAATTAAATAATATTCATCAAAAAAAATGTTAGCCTGATTAAACCATGTCCTTTCAAAAACACCATCAATATTAACCGGCTCATCTTCATAATCAGGCGATTCAGCGCTAATCATAACAAGCGATTTTCTGTCTGTTATATCTTCATGCAACACATTGACTAACTTCTCAGAAAAGCCCTTATCATAAAAATAATCTAAGTAATAGTGAGTTTTCATAAGGAATTACCTCCAATATGTACTATTTACATTCTTCCATTCTTAATGATAAACACGCTAAATAGAAGTATCATTTCGTTAAATCAATAAATTGATCTACCGATTTAATCCAATGGAATGAATTCAAAAACAAAACTGAACCGCCCTTCTTCCCCGGGCTCGCTCACACGAAAATCTATACTGTGCCAAACCGTCTCACGGCCAAAATGGTCGCGGTACATATGCCCGGCGATTTCCGGCTCGAGGATTCGGCCGTCATAATGAATCTCGACTCCGCCGCCAGATGCCCCTGGAATGCGCATCACACCCGGCCGCACCGGTTCCGGCCGCAGCCAGGTCACGAAACGCTCCGTCCAGCTCTCCGGCATACCCGCATACCGGTATTCGTCCGTCAGCTCGAGCCTGGGCCATTCCTCCTTATGCCACACCATCGAGCGGACCAGCCTTTCTAGGCCTTCCACCCTGTAAGCTCCGGACAACTCCAGCGTCAATTCGTCCCTGTCCGCCGAAGCCGACGCATGAAGTACCGCCGATCGGTGATCCGGCCCTTCCCGTTGATACTGACCGTCAATGATCGGGACGGAATGCCCCTGCGATCCATTGCAGTCATATCCATAGCGTCCATCTCCAAAGTAATCGGCCGTGTATTCCCCGCTACCGAGATCGGCGGCATATATCTCTCCCTGCCCATACAGAATGAAATGGCCGAGATCGTTATGATTATGCGGCTCGTCGTTATGCCCGCCTTTAGCGGCGAAGCCGAACGCTCCCGCTTTTGATCGATACCGCGAGATGAGCCAGGCGGCATCCGGAAGATAATAACTGGCGGGCTTCCAATCCTGAAACTTCTTCTGCGCCTTCCCTTCCGCATTACGCATGCTCCAGATCAAATTCCGCAAGGCCGGAGCGAAGCGGCTGCAGTGATCCTCAGTGTAAGCAGCGTCGAGCGCCGCCGGGGAGAGTTCGACATCCGGATATTGAGCGGCTAGATAATGAGACAATCCCCTATGTACGCGCGCCTGCGGAGTCGAATCGGAGAAATTCGCCACAAAGTCGCCCCCGATAAAACATTTCTGCTGAAACCGGGCAATGCTGTGCACTTTCTCCTCTCGGAGCCAGTCCAGTCTGCCTCCGCTTCTAGCCCGGAGGAGATCGCTGTAATACGTAAAATAACCGAACCCGTAATTCCAGTAGTCAAGCCCCTCCAGGCACGCTCCGTCATCGCCGAAGCCCTCAAGGTAATAACGCATGCTGTTTTCCGTCTTGGCAAGAATGCCGGCAAGCCGTGACGGGTCATCTACTGCCAGCAGGGCCGCGGCACCGATCGATCCGGCGCAGACTGCGGCCCAGTTATGCCGGGCGGTCTCCCATTGAAACGGTCCGGCCTCCATAAAGGGACGGAACAGCCTCCGCTCCACCTCAGTTCGGATCCTCAAGCGCAGAAGCAGAGGGAGCCGTTCGCCCAGCAGCAGCGAAATTTCAGTCAAGGCAAACCCGGTCTCGGCGGAGAACAGGTCAATATGGCGGTCTATATGTTCAGGATCGTGGTCCGCAGGAAGATGCGCGGGAAGACACCAGGTGTATTCCCCGCATACCGCCCACAGAATTTCCTTCAGGTTCTCCAGATGTGATAAATTCTCCTGCTCCAACAGTGTTAGAAACACGTAGGTGTTCAGCCTTCTTCTCCGCTCAAAGTACACCCGCTCGTAATCCAGCCTCACTCCCGTTCGCGCGAAGGCCGTAAATAGCGCGTAGGACAACTCCGGAATCGGCTGGCCGTCCAGCCTCTTACCTTCCTCCCGTATCTGTCGTATATCTTCTTTCAGAAGCTCCGATTCCAAAACTTCTTTCCAAAAAGCTTCCGAGTCGCCCTCCGGGTAGTATAGATTTAAATCGGGCGGCCTCATTTCCTGTATCCTCTTGAACAACTCCTGTTGATTCAACGGGCTCCCCTCCAAGCAGGTCATAGAACTTGCGGATTGTAGTAAACGATTTTATGCCAGGCTGTTAACAGCGGATTGTTAGATGGTTTACCGTGCCTCCCTCCCGGGAGATAGAAACCCCTTCTTCTGTCAGCGCAATTCCTAATTCATTCAATGCTTCTTCCGGCGAACACGCAGCACTGCTGCCCGCCGCTTCCCCGCATATAGCGGATATAAGCAGGTGGCTTCCCGGCTCAAGGTCAGCCAGCAGCGTCGGCATTACCGTTCGGGGATATAGCACGTTGGTATTGACATTCGGATAGATCAGATCCGCCTTTGCATACCCTTTCAGGCCATAGATACCGCTTCGGCCAAGAGCATTCTTGACCGACAAGCCCAGGTCGCTCGTTTTCTCAATGTGCTGATCCTGTCTCGATTCAATGGAATAACCGCCTTCGGCGGCAGTTAGAGGCCTTTTGGCATCGATCCGGTGGATGCGGACATGCCACGGCAGGCCGGCAACAATCCATGTTTGAACCTGTACATCAGACCATGGACGCCATTTGGCATAAAGCACATTGCCGGAAATCCAAGTTTCTTCATTTTGCCGTCGTACACGGAATAACTGATCTCGTTCGCTAAGTGCCAGCATGCAATCCGCCGCAGCCTGCTCAAGCCCCCATTCCGCCCTAGGCACACTGAAGCCGAATTGGGTGGAGTAGACGAATTTTTCATATTTGGCCGGAGTATGAGTGTGTGCGTTACTCGTTAGATGTCCGCTGTTGAATGCCGCCACATGACCCGATTCCTTATCCCGGCAGACCACAAGGTGCGGCTCGGACTGTACGGAGAGGGCCGGCCGCAGCGGCATGTCTTCCTCTATAGCCGTCCAGAAAGAAGAATCCTCCTCAAGTGTCAGCACAAGAAAGGTCTTGAGCGCCCAATACGGCGAGCCTGGCGCATTATAATTTTCCGCCATCACAAGATTGGGGTAGGCATAGCCTACAGTGAGTACTCCGCTTCTATCAAAAATGGGCTGCTTAAACCACCAGCGGAGATTACGCAGGATAAGTCCTTTTACCACACCGGGCGTCAGCGTATCCGAACTCAAACCGGCATAGGCAAAGGCGCTCCAAAATGCCGACTGCGCAAACCGGTAAGTCAAGCTTCGCCCATAGGGCAATGCCGATCCGTCCGTATCAAACCAGTTCACGAAATCCTCGGCAAAAAGCAAAGCCCGCTCCTTATAATTGGAGCAGCGCTGAGGATCCTCCGCTTCCATCAGCCGCAGGTAGATCAGTGAGTAGAAATGAATCGCAAACGGAACATAATAATCGCTGTGGCCGCCCACGCCGTCACTGTACCAGCCGTTTCCGAGATAGAATTCATCGATGCGCTGCAAATTCCGTTCCACCTGCTCAGCATCGTAAGGCTCGCCGATCCGCCGAAAGCCAAGGTTGACCATCACCTGAAAAAAAAGCCAGTTGCAATCATGGCAGGGGTGAACGTTGATCTGATTCAACCAGTTGTACAGGTTGCGGCGCTGCCCGGCATCGAGCGGGTTCCAGATTTTCTCCGGTATAAGGCACAATGCCAAGCCCATTGCCGCCATTTCGACGAGACGCTGGTCGTAGTCGCCTACTTCTCCCCAGTACTCTTCATGAGCGGGGTTCGTCCCGTTGATAATTCCCCGTCGATAAAGCTCCTCTAACTCCTCCGCTTCTCCGCCGCCCGCCAGATGTGGGACGAGGCCCCACAATATACGGGAGAAACCTTCCATATCAGCGATGCTTTCCGTATGCCCGGCACCTGCGCCCCTGATTTCCAAACGGGCTTTGCCTTTGCTGTACAATTCTTTCAGCGGATCGGTCAACTGCTTGAACGCTTCCTGCAAATCCTCTTTTGTCCTTAACGCGTTTTCACTCACCGGTTGCTTGATAACCATGACTGTTATTTCCCCCTTTTTATTCCCAATAGAAAGGTCCGCAATCTTTAAGCCGGGCAAGACCTTCTATAAAAAAGTAATCCCCGTAAATGAGCGGAACATCAATATTGGATCCCTGAGGATAATTGCTTGTGCCATGCAAGATTAATCCTTCCTCATTGTCATTGCCCCAAGCTCCATACGATTCGTAAAGGGACTTTAGTATCCGTTCCCCGCGCGCGCGGTAGAACGCTCCTTCCGAGCCGCCCGTCTTTTCCCCAAGCAGTATAAGGCCGCTGGCAGCGCAAGCGCTGGCGGAGCTGTCTTTGAACTTCTGCAGCGGTTCCGGTGCGCGGAAATCCCAGGGAGGCACCTGATCTTCAGGCAAGCGGCTTAAAAAGAAATTGGCCGCCCGGTGGGCGGCGGTTAAATACGCGTCCCGGCCCGTATGGTGATAGGCAAGCGCCAAGCCGTATATCGCCCACGCCGAGCCGCGCGACCATGCCGATTCCGGCCCGTATCCCTGGCCTCCCAGAGATTCTATCCGCTCACCTGTTTCCGCATCAAAATGGATGATATGGCTGACGGATCCGTCCTCCCGGATAAAGTGCCGGAGTACAGTATCCATATGTGCGTTCGCGATATGCGCAAACCTTGGATCGCCGCTTATTCGCGTAGCCCAGAACAACAGCGGGATATTCATGCAGCAATCGATAATGGCTATGCCTTCGTTTTGCTCGCCTTCCTGCCAAGGATTCCAGGCCCGGATATAGCGGCCATTTAAATTAAATCGGGCAGCAAGGTAATTTGCAGCCTTCATGGCGCGGATACGCGAAATCTCGCTGCCGGTCAGCTTATAGTTTGCCACACTCGTCAAGGTCCACATGAAGCCCAGATCATGATCCAGCCTTACGTAGCCGTCCAGAACCTTATCCAGCCTTGCTTCGCATTCCTCCGCTGCCGCTTTCATCTCAAGGCTGCCGCTTTCTCCGTAAAACAGCCATAGCATACCCGGCCAAAATCCGGCGGTCCACCACTCCGGTCCCGCCAGATCATAAACGCCTCCTTTACTCGCATGGGGGAACCCCGCTCCGATTCTGCGCAAGTTAACCATCGTTTTCCCCGCCGATTTGCTCCATGCTTCCTCTACCCATGACCGATCCTCCATGGCGATTCTCCACCCTTCCCTTATGTAAGCCGACTGGAATAGCCGCCAAGGCTACTCCATGGCGGCTATCTTCGTTCTAATTAATCCGCTTTCAATTCCGCCTGCTGTTGTTGATAGATTTCATAGAAGTCACTCCAGATTAACACATTATCCTTCTCTTTGCTCCACCATTCCTCATACCAGCTTATAATTTCGGGACCTCCGCCTGTTTCCCATTGTTTTTCCGCGTCAAGAGCCGCTTGTTCCACGGTATAATTACTTCCGCCGATAATCGCTCTTGTATAAATATCATGCACTGCCGCCGTCACATTACTGAACTTAACCTGCAGTTCCTTGGGAAGCTGCGGCATATGCTCGGAGTGGGTCAGGCCTTCGCCTACCGGAAGATCGTTCATATACGCATCGATCGATTCCCGGAACAAACGTAACGCTTCTTTCTGGGCAGGAACTTCTTCATCGAATTGGTTTTCGACGTAGCCATATTTACCTTCTTCCAAGCGGCTGTAGAGCATGGTAAAGTCACTAGCCCAGCTTACTTCGTTTTTATATTTTTCCTGATCAAGAATGACCGGTTTGCCGTCTTCCTCCAGTTTATAATGCTCTCCTTCGATGCCGTATCGGAATGTCCGTGCAATTTCCGGTTTGACCAGAAAATCAATGTATTTAATAATCGCTTCAGGTTCCTTGGCCCGGGCATTCACTACGGCGGTCATTTGCACCGGGTTATTCCAGACGGGATTAAATTGTCCTGCAGAGGTCTTCGGAAGCGGAATGACTTTCAGTCTGGATTCCGGCACATTTTTCATCAATGTGTCCAGTTCACGGGAAGCGAAGCTCAAAAAATCGTTCGTCATGAACGCGTAAATTCCGATTTTACCGTTCAGGAAGTCCTGTTTCGATTTGGAGCCGTCCTTATCGCTTAGAAAGTCTTTGTCCACAACACCGGCTTCGAACAAGGCTCGTTTAAACTCCGCTTCTTTCTTCAAGCGCTCGGGACCCACCTGAATTTCGCCATTTTCATCCAAATTGACCCAGTTGGCATTGAATATATACCGGAACAACCCCGAATTGTCGCCGAATTCAAATCCGCCCACCCCGTAAGTATCGTCCACACCGTTTCCATCCGGATCTTGTTCTGTAAATGCTTTTGCGACAGCCAGGAATTCTTCTTCAGTTGTAGGAACGTCCAGGCCGAGGTTCTGCAGCCAATCCTCACGAATGAACACGCTTACTAACGGATATACCTCATTCATCCGCCCGACTTCATACAGTTTGCCGTCCGATTTGATGCCTGCTTGTTTCAATTGCGGGTATTTCTCCATCAACGCCTTGTACTCCACACTGTGCTGCTCAATGAGATCATCAAGCGGCATAAGCTGCTTCTGGTCAAACAACTGGTTGCGAATACTGGTTCCAAACTCAAAAATAAGATCAGGCGCACTGCCCGAAGCCAGCAGCACATTTAATTTGGACTGTGACTCCCACCGGGGAATTGCCACAAATTTTACGTTGGCCGGGCCGTTTTCATTGATCCACTTGGTCCACATATTGTCTTCAATCGTTCCCATCCCATTCGGAACCGCACCCCGGTCATAGATGGTCGAAGAAATGCTGGCGCGTTTACCGGAGTCCGTGGCATTTTCGCTTCCCGCAGCTGGATTATTGTTTGAACATCCTGCCAGCATGCTCCCCACCAAGCCTGAAATTAACAGCAGTTTAGGCAATCTGCTAAGCATACTCATCGTGAAATCCCTCTTTCTTATAAAATATGAACATAGAGAGCGATCGGCCTGCTAACCTTTAATAGAGCCGAGCATAACACCTTTTACGAAATACTTTTGCAGCAGCGGATACACTGCCAGTATCGGGACAATCATGACAATGACGGCGGCAGATCGTATACCTTCCGGTGTCATACTGGCCAACATGGTTGGATCGGCGAAGTCCTGGATCATACTTGTTGATTTGATCATATTTTGCACCAGGACCGTCATATTGTACTTGGCGGTATCGTTAATGTAAATCATGACGCTCATAAACGAGTTCCAATACCCGACTCCATAAAAAAGAGCTAAAGTAGCTAGCATCGGCTTGGACAGGGGCAGGACAATTCGCATCAGGATACCTGTCTCGCCGCAGCCGTCAATCTTAGCAGCTTCTTCTACTTCGCCCGGCAGCTGCTCAAAAGCGGAACGCATAAGCAGCATGTTATAGGTGCTGACGAGACCGGGCAGCCACAACGCACCGTAGCTGTTCACAAGGCCAAGATTCTGTACAACCAGATAGGTCGGGATAAGCCCGCCGTTGAATATCATTGTAAATACCATTGCCATCGTAAAAAAACGCCGGCTGTAAAATTGTTTTCTGGATAAGGGATAAGCAGCCATAATCGTTACCAGCATACTTAACGCTGTCCCGATTAAAGTAATTTGCACGCTATTCCAGAAAGAGCGCATAATCGGAGTACCTGTAAACAAACTTTTAAAGGATGAAAAGCTGAAGTCTATCGGCCATAGAGTCACCCGGCCGCTTGCAACCGCACCCGCTCCACTGAGAGATAACGCAACTACATTCAGAAGCGGAAATATGCAGCTTATTGCAATAAATGATAATAATACGTAGTTCAAGAAGTAAAACAATTTTTCGCCTCTGCTATCCCGCATTTACTTTCCTCCTTACCATAGGCCTTGATCAAATCTACGCGCGATATAGTTGGCCGTAAATACCAGGATAAACGCCACTAATGATTCGAATAATCCCATAGCCGTTGTCAGACTGAACTGCGCACCCTGCAGACCGATTCGGTAAATATAGGTACTGATTACATCGGCGATTTGGTTCACATTTGAATTCTGAAGCATGAATACCTGATCAAAGCCTACCTCCATCACGCGACCCATAGAGAGAATTAATAACAGGATAATCGTGGGACGGATGCCGGGGAGTGTAATATGCCAGATCTGCCGCAGTTTGCCGGCTCCATCCATTCCGGCCGCTTCATATAAATTGGGATTGATGGAAGATAGCGCAGCCAAAAAAATAATGGCGTTAAAGCCCATATCCTTCCAAATACCTGATCCGACAAAAATGGCGACCCAAGACACTTTCTCATACATAAACGGGTAAGCTTCGCCGGTGATTTGTTCGACGATCCGGTTGACCATTCCATTCTCCATCGCAAACGCTGTGGATACCAGCATGGCAATGATTACCCACGATAAGAAATGCGGCATGTACACGATGGTCTGCACCGTTCGCTTAAAAGCCATGCTGCGCACTTCATTGAGCATAATGGCTAAAATGATGGGAACTGGAAAACCGACTACTAGACTTAGCAAGCTAAGCATCAATGTGTTACGGATAATCTCCAGGGTTCGGGGATCCTGAAACAGAATTTCAAAGTAGTGAAAACCAACCCAGGGGCTGTTTATAATTCCGTCATAAAAGTTATAATCCTTGAACGCAATCACCAGTCCGCCGATGGGTGCATACCGGAATATAACATAAAATAAAACGACGGGGATGAACATAATCAACAAAGGTATGTTCATTTTAAAGCGTTTCCATTTAGGGCCGCTCCATTTGCTTTTAATTTCAGGACCTTCGGGGCGCGCGGCCGAAGCCGCGTTCCTAATCTCCATAGGCTACTCCTCACTTTCAGTCTGTCTCTTGTTTATGTTATTTGTTACTTATACATTGATTTTACAAATTGCAATTAACCAAAACATTTAAAATCCTACGATGTTTTTTTGAAATTCTACACACAAAACAGCCGCCCCGGATTCAGGCGGCTTCATGAAATGCTTATACGGCTTAACTTAACTGTAGGATCCCTCATTAATCTTCATACTGCCTTCTAAAATTCCGTGGAGCTTCCCCAGTCATCTGCTTAAAGACAACTGTGAAATAGCTGGAATTATCAAATCCGACCCGCTCGGCAATTTCCGTCATTTTCAGCCGGGTATGCTGTAGTAATCCTTTGGCTTCTTCGATTCGCAACTGACTGACGTAATTCGTAAGTCCGATTCCCGTCTCTTTTTTGAACAAATTACTTAGATAATTAGGAGTTACATGAACATGCGCGGCAACTACCTGTAGCGAACAGTCGCTTTGATAATGGCTCTTGATATATTGTTTGGCTTGAAGCACGACATGATCCTGTTGGTTATTCAGCCAATGCTCGAAAATATCCAGAAAGTCCGCGCACTTCTCTTTGGCCCAGACTAAGAGCTCCGAAACAGACCGAAATTCGAGGATCCGCGCTGGATTGAATTCTTCGCCGGTTGCCGCCGTTCTTACATGTTTGAAGTCAGTCATCAAAATACTTGAAAGAACCGTGACCAGCGTATAGATCTTTGTTTTACAAGTCTGCAACGCAAGTGTCGCTGTCTGTTCCACATACTCCGTCAGCCGCTGCTCTACCGCCGACAAATCGCTGGTAACCAGCAGTGACAGAATTTCATCCTTAAGTAGAGCAAAGCCGTCCATGGGTGACGTTTCTTCCGTTCTGCCGTCTCCGGGATCGTAAGAACTAACTTTGTATTGCATAGCCAACTCGTCAAACCGTTTTAATATTCCGAGCTTAAGCCAACTTGTCTCCAATCCAATGAAACGACGGACGGCCTCCATTGCCGAAGTGCGGTACTCTTCCGTTGCAGTTCCGGGTTTAAGCAAAAATGCAAACGCTTCCCTTTTTAATGGAAAATAGATACCTTCCACAGAATGCCTTTGCAGCAGCTCCTGCAAAATATTCGTTACCGCATAATGAAGAAGGCCGATATCGCCAGAGTTATAATTCTTGCCCGGCAAATCGTAGCTCTCCACCTGAAGGACATATATATTCGCCCCCTGCCATTGCTGTACCCAACTTTCTCTAAGGTCCTTTTCGTAAGGAATGCCGAACAAAGCTGCTCGGAACAGCTCCTTCTGCCTTTCCTGCTCCGCCACTCGTTTATTCAACTGCTTCAATCGAAGCTCTTCATAGGCTTTGCGCAAGACGCGGTATGCTTCATCCAGCGAGAAGGGCTTCAACAAGAACTCTGCCGCTCCGAAACGCAGCGCACGCTGAGCATACTCAAAATCGCGATAACCGGTTAAAATAATTATTTTGATATCCGGATGAAAGCGGGATAACCACTCCATGAACTGAAGTCCATCCATCACCGGCATATTAATATCCGTTATGATTAGTTCGGGCTTGTATAACTGAACGGCCTGCATGGCCTCTTCACCGTCAGACGCTTCGCCGACCACTTCCCAGCCCAGCTGATTGCCGGAGATCAATTGAACAAGCCCTTCACGAAACCAAATTTCGTCGTCCACTACTAGCAATTTACCAATCATTGTTCTTCACTCTCCAACAGCCGGTAAGGCAATCTCAGACGAACCAATGTTCCTTTGCCAATCACAGATTCAAATTCGACTCCGTATGGCGAGCCATATTCCAGTTCAATCCGCCGGATAATGCTTCCCGTTCCTATGCGATTACGTTTATTTGTTGCCGGTTCCGATGACAGGTGTAGAATGCGGTCAATCATTTCCTGTGTCATCCCGCTGCCATTATCGCAAATCTCAAGTACAAGAGTCGGCTCCGCACCTTCAGAAGCAGATTGAACATAACCGGTAATCACTAATCGGCGGTCTGTTTTTTTATTGCGAAAACCATGAATGAAAGCATTTTCCACAATGGGCTGAATAAGCAGCCGGAACACTCTGCATCCCATGATCTCCTCAGGTATTCTTACTTCAGCGGTAAGCGAATCCGGGTAACGTTCTTTCTGGATCTCCAAATAATTGTTAATCTGCCGGATCTCATCCCGCAGTGTGGTCATCTGTTGAACGGGTTCAAGTGTATATTGCAGCATTTCAGAAAGGCTGTTAATCAGACGAGCGGACCTCTCGTCTCCATGCATATAGAACTTCCAGAAGAACATGCCCAGCGTGTTAGAAAGAAAATGAGGGTTGAGCTGAGCCTGAATCGCCTTTAACTCGGCTTCTTTCTCATTAATCTTACGTTCATAGATTTCATAGATCAAATTTTCGATATGTTCTGCCATGTTGTTGAAGCTCTCTCCCAAGTAACCAAGTTCATCCTTGCTGCGGATTTGAATCCGGGTATCGAACTTGCCCGCCCGTACATGCCTCATCCCCCGCACAAGATTGCCAAGCGGACGCAGCAGCATGCGGCTGATGACCGTAATAATGATACTGAGGCTAACAAGGCTGGCAAGCGCCGAAACAACAGCTACCTGTAAAATAACCCTGCTTTCACTTTGAATCTGGGCTAGCGAAACTTTGCTCACAAGCGTAAAGCCGACTTTCTCCGACTGTTGTCTTGTATACATGTAGGAAACGCCATTCTCTTTGCGCACGATATTTCCCATCGGCGGCATGTCCTCAAGAACCGGTGCTTCCCCATTGCTGGGCCCATTTAACAAATATAAAAGCCGACCTTCTTCATCAAATAAATAGGCTTCCGCATCCTCATGAATGCGCAGATCCTTCATATGAGATTCAAACAGTGAATTATTGAATAAAATAAGCATGATTCCGTAGGTATCCAGATCCATCGTACGCATGAGCCGGCCGGCTAAGACTACATTTGGGGTATTCAACTGCTGAAAATCACTTTCGACTGCCCTGCTCCATACATATTCACCACCGGTTGGTCCTAATCTTGTCAACATATCGTTCAGATAAGAGCTTTTCAAATTGTTGAATTGGCCTGAGAACGAACCCAGATTGAGAATGTTTCCCTTTAAATCATAAATACGGATGCCCATGATTTCCGGCGCATCCAGACGGACTTGATAGATTTCCTTGTCCAACATTTGTTCGAGCTTCATCCGTTCGTAGGAACCGGACTGCTCGGTCTGCTCCATGACCGCCTGACTGACCGACGGATTCAAGGTGATATAATCTGTGATCCGGTACATATCATTGACTCTTGAATCCAGTTGGGCGAGAATTTGCTCTGTCGTCATATAATATTGGCGGCTGACCTCTTCATTGAACAGCGACAAATGGATGCGGTACGTAATTATGCCTGTTATGGAGGAAATAAGAATATTGGCAGTCGACAAGGCAATAATCAACTTCGTGCTGAATTTAAATTTTCTTCTAGATGGCAGCCATCCGTTGTTAAGCATATCTCACCCCCGGCTAGAACAGCTCCGTTTCCGTATGTAATTCGTAAGTCATTAATTATTTATATATTGAATGATCTGTCGATTGGAAGTCAATCATCTTTGATTAAACGAAGAAGAATCTAGAGCCCGGTCAGGCCCATATAAAAAACGGTTGTTCTTCACAGAACAACCGTCATTTCTTAGCAAGCTCGGACAATTTTTGGTTTTTTAAAAAGTCCTCCATTTTCTCTTCCGCCGATACCATCACCTTCTGAATCAAACACTCTGATCCGTGATTCATTTCGCATTCGAATAAGGAGGTTGTTCCTTCAATGGCATGTATAACGTCAAGAAACGAGATTTCTTCCCAATTCCGTTTTAAACGATATCCACCATTGGCCCCTGAGGTGGATTCAATCATTCCCGCCTTGACCAGTTTGGTAAGGATTTTGGATAGATACGTTGGGGAAACCTCTTGCCGCTCCGCCAATTGCTGTACACCGATAAGTTTGTTCGGCGGAGATGCGGCAAGAAAGAGCAAGGTGTGAAGAGCGTAGTTTGTCGCTTTCGAAAATTTCATAGCGGTGTTCACCTCAATCATGGACTTTATGTGCCCATAATAACTTTTTACTTTGGGTTAAGTCAAATTTCCGTCTGACGGATTCGTCCTTTATTGTTGACGTCTGGCGGCTCTCCTTGACTTGCGCTTGTGCTGAACCTTCGGCATTAGTCCCCTGACATTTTGCGCATAGATGGGAAGCAGCAGTTCTACTCCCGCCATGACGATGAACAAAATCACGCCAACGATTGAGGCATAAGCAAATCTCGAGTAAGATCATTGTTTAGTTTCCTGTTCAGGTATTTAAGAAGCCTTAAAAGAGGATAACTCTCTTTTAAGGCTTCTTATTTAACCCCATTATGTTTCATTAATTATTTGCTGATGGGTTGACCTATAAAAGCTTGAGCATGTAACGGAGCTGTCAAATATTGTGGCGCTTTGGCTACGAACGCCTGAAAATGGCTGCTTGCATTGTGAGCTCCTACTGCTTCTTGGTCTTTCCACTGTTCGATCATGAGATAGGTGTCTTCCTTCTCTGTATCCTTCATGAGCTTATATGATACATTCCCTGCTTCCGCGCGGGATGACTCAATGAGTTCTTGTACGGACTCCAGAAATTCTGCTTCTGCTTTACGGTTTACTTTCATTTCTGCATGAATAATAATCATAGTTCTATCCTCATTTCCATTCCGCAATACGGTCAATTGGAAGACGAGATGTAATACGCGGATCTTGAGCCGCTTTACCTATAGAAATGAGCATAACCGGTACATAGCGTTCCTTCTCCATACCAAAGGCTTCCGCAATACGGGTTTTGTCATATCCGCCAATCGGGTTTGTATCATATCCGTGGGCACGAGCGGAAAGCATCAGCTGCATGGATACCAGACCGCCGTCGATAAGAATCATTTCACGAAAAGCATTTGCCGGCATACGTCCAAAAAGATCGGTATAGTTAGCCATGATTTGTTCTTTAATCTCTTGCGGCATATACCCTTTTTCCACATCCGTACTCATAATTTCGTCAGCATTGTCAAATGCGTTCATATCTCCGAAAACGGCAATGACCGCAGAGGAAGTTGTAACTTGTCTTTTGTTACGTGGTGCAAGCTCCTCAAGCGTCAATTTACCTTCCGGGCTATCAATGACAAGAAATCTCCAAGGTTGAAGATTAACGGATGACGGGGCCAAAGTCGCTTCTTCCAAGATTTCCGTCATTTCCTCACGGCTGATTTTGAACGTCGGATCGTAAACACGCACAGAGTGCCGGGAAGTAATAATGTCTTTAAAATTGTTGTTTAGGGAAGTTGCTGTTGCAGTCATGATATTCTCTCCTTTAATCTCTATAGTTAATTGGTATTACTTATTTGTTTCATTTTTTGAATCTTGCTATTCAACTTCTGTAGAGCTTGAATGAA
This sequence comes from Paenibacillus haidiansis, assembly GCF_036553665.1. Lineage (NCBI taxonomy): Bacteria > Bacillati > Bacillota > Bacilli > Caryophanales > Paenibacillaceae > Paenibacillus > Paenibacillus haidiansis. The sequence goes on from NZ_JAZHPZ010000017.1 coordinate 38,162, forward strand.
CTCAAGTCGTTCCGATTCCGTAAGGTCTGCCTGCAGTTCTTCCAGAAATCGATCCTTCTCCGCTTTAAACATCGCTACTTTTCTTTTGCCTTCTTCGGTTAGCTGAACTAAAGTAATCCGGTTATCGCTCTCGGACCTAGTCCGCAGAAGGATTCCTTCCGCTTCCAGTTGCTGAACATGACGGGTCACTGCAGCTGGATCAATAGACACTGCTTTCTGCAGATCCGACTGGCTAATTTGGCCGCCCGTCAGTGTGCAAAGGAGTTCGAGCCGATTGGGACTAACTCCGGCACATCGTTCAAACCTGGTCGCAATATGCTTGTTTAAATGCATTAGCAAGTACAGCAGATCATCTGTATGACATGTAGAGATGATAAAGGCCTCCTTTATTTCATTGACCCGTCAATGGTTGATGGGTCAATGATAAATCATTATTTATAGAAAATCAAGTCCGTTTGTTCTCCCCTCGGGACAAGAACTTGTTCCGATAAAACAAAAAAGCCGCTATTTTAGCGGCTTTCTCGCGCGGAGCGAGGTACGAATAACCGAAGCTCGAATATGGCGTCATATGAAGCTGCTTGCTTCGCGAGCAGCGGTATTTCATAAGCGCTATGTTGTGAAATAATGCCCTTGCTCAAGATCTGCGAGAAGTCCATGCTGGACAGGCTTCCAGCCGAGCAGCTCCTTCGTCCCTTCACTTGATCTTGCTAAGTCAAGCGGCGCAACCATGCCCAGAAAACCGAAGATCGATTGCGCCTCTTCACGCGGGATGCTGACTACCGGCACATCCAAGTGACGACTGATGACGCCGGCAATATCGCGGAATGGAATACCTTCGTCGTCCACGCCGTCCAGTCGTGAGCCTGCAGGCGCAGATTCTACGGCGAGGCGGAACAAAACTGCCGCATCCAAGCGATGAATCGCTGGCCAACGGTTGGTACCGTCTCCAATGTAAGCCGAAGAGCCTCTTTCCCGGGCGATCCGGATTAATTGCGGCACGAAGCCTTTATCTCCTTCTCCGTGAACGGAAGCTGCAAGCGAGACGATCGATGCTCTCACGCCTTGTTCTATAAACGCAAGAGCCGCATCCTCCGATGCTTTGCCATTAGCATGAGCTGTGATAGCAAAAAATGATCAGACCCATCTGTTTTAAGAGAGTCTGATCGAAAAATAATACACTCAATATTTCTGTTGATCAATTCTGAGTCGTCACAGGAACGCCATCCTCAAAGGAAGTCAGGCTAGCTTACAATTCTTCTCCGTTGGTTTCAATTACTTTTTGATACCAATAAAAGCTGTCTTTTTTCGTTCTCTTCAAGGTTCCGTTTCCATGATTGTCTTTATCAACATGGATAAAGCCATAGCGCTTGTCCATTTCTCCGGTTGAACAACTGACTACGTCAATAATTCCCCAAGAGGTGTAACCCACCAGTTCAACACCGTCTGTAATTGCCTCTTGCATTTGTTGAATATGCTGCCGTGTATAGTCAATACGATAATCGTCATGAATCCGGCCATTCTCTACCACGTCACGTGCTCCCAGGCCGTTTTCCGTAATCATGACAGGCAACCGATAACGGTCATAAACATGGTTGAGTGTATACCGAAGCCCTTTCGGATCAATTTGCCAATCCCATTCGTTGACTTCCAAATACGGATTTTTGGCCCCACCCATAATGTTGCCGGAAGTTTGCGCCGTATCCGGGTTTGCGCTTTTACAAATCGTCATATAGTAGCTGAACGTATAGAAATCACAAATACCTTCTTTCAGAATCGCCTTGTCTTCATCAGTAAATTCAATCTGAATATCGTTCTCTTCGAAATATCTCAGCGCGTAATACGGGTATTCTCCGCGGTGCATGACATCGCCACAGAAGCAGTTTCTGATCAAATCTTCTTTTTGAGCCAGCAACACATCGTCCGGATGGCAGGTATGCGGGTAGACTGTAATATGACAAATCATAGAACCGAACTGGAATTCCGGATTAATCTTTTTCCCCATCACCACGGCTTCAGCGCTTGCTACCATTTGATTGTGCAGTGCTTGAAAACGCATGTTCGGCTCGTCTACCTGATGTTCAAAGTATTTTGTTCCCTCGTGAAGAATACCGCCATGATTCCAGTTACCGAGCGGAACGGTCAGGTCATTGATTTCATTAAATGTAATCCAGTATTTCACGTCGTTTCTATAGCGTGTAAACAATACTTTGCACAGCTCCAAATATTGATCCAGCACTTTACGCGAAGCCCATCCGTTGCAATCCTCCACGAAATGGTAAGGCAGATCGTTATGATAGATGGTGACCAGCGGCTCGATATTATATTTTTTCAGTTCCTTAAATACGTTGTCATAAAACTCGAGGCCTTTCTCGTTTGGTGTCTCTGAATTATTATCCGGAAAAATACGGGACCAAGCGATGGACAGGCGATACATTTTCAGCCCCATCTCGGCAAATAGAGCAATATCCTCTTTATAGCGATGATAGAAGTCAATAGCTTCATGGGCAGGGTAGTATTCCCCTTCCTTGATTCCTCTAGTAATCCGTCTAGGCTCTCCGAAGGACCCTTCCGTCATGACATCAGCGATACTCATTCCTTTGCCGTCTTCATTCCATGCGCCTTCAATCTGGTTAGCGGCAGTTGCTCCTCCCCAGTAAAATCCTTCAGGAAAGTTTTTCAGTTTTCTCATGTTGTTCCACTCCTTGTTTATCTTTGTAGTTAGTTTCCTATTTGTTGTTACCTACCGGATTCTCTTCGAATCCTACGATGAAGGTTGTAATAGCGGCTACGATAAAAGCGATGAGAAAGGCGCCGGCTACTAGCCAAACATTCCCCGGCTCCCCGATAAACATCGGCAAGGTCAGGAAGGACGGTCCTCCCATTGCATAAGATTTTGCTCCAAAGAATGCGGCGAATGCCCCACCCACCGAGCCGCCGATTAAAGCGGATAAGAACGGTTTTTTCAATCGCAAATTGACTCCGTAAATCGCTGGCTCGGTGACGCCTGTTAAGGCCGAAACGGTAGCAGAAGCGGCAACCGTCTTGGTGTTCTTATCTTTGGATTTCAGTCAAACCCCAAATGCCGCACCCGCTTGCGCCATATTGGCACTGCCCGATACAGGGCTGATGAAGTTGTAGCCCACTCTGGATATGCCGTCGATCAATACCGGCACCATGCCATGCTGCATTCCTGTAACGACCAATACCGAGTACAGTGCTCCATAGATAATGCCGGCGAAGATGCCGCCCTTGGCAAACAGAATACTGATAAACCCGGCAATATTATTGCCCAGGAACTGAGCGACCGGACCGATGGCGATTAAGGAAAGAGGTGTAGCGATCAAAATGGTGATTGCAGGAACTACAATGATTTTGAGAGCTGCGGGAGTAAACCGGTCTACGAACCTCTCAATATAGGATGCAAACCAAATCGTCAATACAATCGGCAGCACACTGCCGTTATACTTTATCAAGTTCATTGGCACAGCAAGGAAATGAAGTTGAGTTGTTCCACCCGTCAAAAAATCAAGGAATGTCGGATGGAGCATCGCTGCGGCTATAGCAACCGCGACATAAGTATTCATCTTAAATATTTTGGCCGATGAAATCGCTAACAAGAACGGCAAAAATGTAAATACTCCATCACTGATTGTATTCAAGATCAGATAGGTTTCACTTTGATTGCTTAGCACCTTTATGGAGACTAACAGCGCCAGGATCGCCTTGATCAACCCCGCGCCGGCCAATGCGGGAACAATGGGATTAAATATCCCTGCGATCGTATTCATGACCTTCGTAATCGTCTTTTCTTTCGGACGCTCAGTCTTTGTATCCGATTTCATCGGAGCTGAAAAAGGCTCGCCTGCGGCTGAGTTCGATGTGATCTCGATAAATTCCTTGTACACATTAGATACATTTGGGCCAATTATAATCTGGAGTTGACTACCGTTGATAACGACACCCAGCACGCCCTTTATTTTTTCCAGCTCCTCTTTGTTTACCTTTCCCAAATCGGCGATCTCCAGGCGCAGACGAGTCATGCAATGCGTTGATTCTGCAACGTTGCTGCCGCCTCCGATATGATCCAGCACTTTTTCGATTAAATCTTTGTACATGTTCTCCCCCCCATTTCATGTTGTTGGTACCGGTTACTCACAGCTAAATTATAAGACTAGTATTTATTTTAGTCAATACAATATATTTCATTCAATAAAATATATTAATTGACCTTTCCGGAAAAGAATGCGCTGAAATCATAGTATCTTCGTGGTTACTTGTTATAATTGTATTTTTTAGGTATTATCTAAATGAAATATATTTTAGTGGAGGGGTAATGTGAAGCTTACTAAAACGGATCGTGAAATATTGAACTCGTACATACTAACCATAAAGGGAATGGGCGCTTTCTTGGGGAGCGGATACGAACTGATTCTTTATTCCCTTGAAGACCAATCTATCGTGATGATCGTTAACGGGGAACATAGCTCCAGAAAAATCGGGGACCCTATTGCTGAAAAGGATCTGACTATTCTTGAAAAGGCAAAAAACATGGAGGAAGATAACCCATACCTCGTATACTTCAGCAGGAACTCTTCGGGGGAACCTATGAAATCCATGATCACACCGATCGAAGGCTCCAATCAGAAAATTATCGGGGTTCTTTGTATTAACTTTTATTTAAATACATCTTTCGTTAAAGTAATGGGCACCTTTCTCCCGGAACACAATTCGTCGCAGAAGGCCCCTGTGATCGACAGCTTTTCCGAAGATCCTCAATCGATTATCCTTGAATCTCTTCAAGAGGCCAAGACACAGATCGAAGGCGACACTTCCATACCTGCCACCGAAAAGAACAAAGCCATCATCGAACAGCTGCTGGTCAATGGAATATTTCAAATTAAAAATTCTGTCGTGATTGTTGCGGATTTGTTGTCCATATCCAAAAACACGGTCTATCTTCACATCCGAAATTACAAGAACAAACATAATCATTAATTGTCCCGAAGAAGCCCTGCTAGGCCATACTCCTAAAACAGGGCTTTCTAAGTGGTTTAAACCGTTTACAAATGTACGCGGATATAGCAATCGGACTTCTCGCCAACAACTTCTACCCGTTTGACACACTCCTGTCCAATAGGAACAATAACCGGTGTAATCAGCGGGAGCCCCGCTTGCCGGATCAATGCCATATCAAACTCAATGAGCAATTGCCCCTCTTCAACCCGTTGACCGGTCTCTATATGCAGCTTGAATCCTTCGCCTTTAAGAGACACTGTGTTCATTCCAATATGCATCAGGATCTGCACACCGCAATCATGTTCCAGCATAACGGCATGCTTGCTCTTTTCCATGACATGAACAACAGTACCGGAGAAAGGAGCCACCAGTCTGCCCACTTCCGGTTCAACAGCAAACCCTTGTCCCATGGCGCCGCCCGAGAAGGCTTCGTCCGGAACTTCCGACAGCGCTACGACGGCACCGGTTAATGGAGATTTTACATCCAAAGATGTTAAGACTTGTTTCTTTTCCTTCCGCTTGAAAAACATAGGCTTCCTCCTGAATGTAGTCAATATGAAATTGATATTTGCTGCTTATGATTCATAGCTAAGATTATAATAATAGTAATTTTTTTTAGTCAATACAAAATATTTCATTCTATAACGCAGATCGATACCAATTGTATCATCTATTTTGCCGATTCATTCCGGCCTTTTCCCTGAGCGGGGGATCCGGCCAACAGCCGAAAATCGCCCTGGTCCGGATCCACAAACTTAGGATCGGCAAACAAGGAGTGCGGATCGTTGCCCGATTTTTTTTGATAAGCGGCAAAGCCGGCATAAACCTTATTTTTCCATATCCATTCAACCTCCTCCGCACTCGATTCGGAGTAATACAAGTTATGATCCACCACATTATCCGTATTGCTCTTATATTCGTTATAGATCATCACATTTGATTCGCTCGCGACCAGAATATTGTGCGTAATCGTATTGCCGGACAGAAATGCTTGCAGATACAACTGGCCGTTTCCTTCTTGCAGCAGGTCATTCTTATAAAGAGTGTTCGATACGACCGTGCTTGTCGTGGTGCCGCCTCGGTCCTCGTCATATCCGCCCATCGCAATCCCTGTCAGCCGGTTACGATAGATCAGATTATCCTGTACCGTGATGCTGCTGGTCACATGCCCGGCATGCTCGGAGGCCAGTTCAATGCCGATATCGTTGCTGTAAATACGGTTCTGTTCGATGAGAATGTTTCTGCCCCCGTCAACATAGATTCCGCCGGCTGAATAACTGCCATTCGGCAGTGCAATGCCGTAAGACGGATTGTGGTTGGTTGAAATGCCGTACACCGTATTTCCTTTTACCGTCCCGTTCCTCGCCTGGTCAACCGCTTCACTGCCTGCGATGCCCTCGAAGCCAATCAGATCGATTCCGATGTTGTCATTGTCGTGAATACGATTGTTAGTTATGGCGAAATGCTCGACATTCCCGTTCAGAACCAGCGATTCGCTGGACCCCAGCACCAGATCATACAGCTCGTTGCCGTCGATCGTCAGATCGCTAATGGATTCTTCGGTTTCGGTTCCGTAGACCGCAATGCCATGGGCATCCCTGCCCGACAGCTCGTCTCCTTCAGGAATAGACATATTCGCAATGCCATGAATCCGATTCTCAAGTAGGCTGATGCGCTTTCCGGTTCCATGAATGTATATTCCTGCCGGAACCTTTCCGCTTGCAGATGTCGTGTAATTCCGAATTTCCAGTTGCCTGATCGTCACATAGCTCGCATTATCGATTTCCACAAGTCCTTCCATCTCATCGACCGGCAGGCCCTCACCATCTAAGACGGCCGTTTCGTTGGGGTAACCGGAGAAGACGATCGCTCCCTCCGTCTCCGACCCTCCGCGCGTAATGTGGAGCTTCTGGTGATAGACACCTCCCCGCACAAAGACCGTACTGTCCGGCGCGACATGATCGGCCGCATGCTGCAGTGTCTTCCACGGCGAATCTATGGTCCCCTTGTTTCGATCATCGCCATTTGCGGATATATAGTAAATCGCCCCTGTATTCGGTATAACGGCCATTTCCTGCTTCCCTTCTCTCAACTGAAATGACTTATCGAGCGACAGCAGCATGTCGGGGCGAACGGTAAAGCCCCATAGTCCAATTAAGCCCGCCCAAATAACTAACAGTTGGATCGCTTCCTTCATAAATTCCTCTCCCTCAAAAGCCCTGGTGTCTATGCGTTTTCGTATCTTAATATCATATTCTCATATTATGATATCGGAATGATTTAAATTTTTAGTAATACTGCGATGGCAATCGGAAACAATCAACGAGAGTCAGGTTGTGCCAATGGGGATGCCCAGATATCCCCTTGTACAATTGGAGGTAGTCGCGAATATCCTTATTTCTTCATAAAAAAACCGAAGATTTCCCGCTTTCTTTGGAATCTTCGGATGATCGCAAATCAGGAATCACTTTGAACCGTAGATAAGGAAACGAGAACCGGACCGGCAAAATCCGAAGCTTCCTCGCCTTTGGGATTGTGAAGACGGAACAGAAAAGCATCGCCTGTTTCTGACCGCCACACGATATAATCCTTAATCCCTTTATCACTCGAGGCTTGCAAATAGAGCTCGGCGGAACCCAGGGGATGTTCGACAAGCTCGCCGCTATAATCGGATACTTCGCCGAACCCTTCCAATTCTTCTTTTCCTTTAGTTTCAAGCTGCGTCAGATCATAATTTGCAGGCAGCGCTTCGATTTCTACACCGTATTCCGGATTACTGCTTAGGAACAGGCGTCCTTCGGCAGCGTCGAAGGTAAACTTATCGAATACATATAAGGAAAAGCCTTCACCCTGATGCAAGGTGGCCGTGTGCGCTTGATTACCCTCGCCGGTCATCAATTCAAATTTCTCAATCTTGGGGCGCGTCACATCGGGGGTTGTCTCGGGTTCAGGAATTATGACCTCTTCATTAACCGGTGTGGAAGTTTCAGGGCTGGCGGAAGGTTCAGATGCTCCTGAGCATGCTGTAAGCAATAAAACCATAACGAAAAGTGAGATTTTTATGAAAACAGAGTGCTTTTGATACACGCTGATCACGCCTCTCAATCTTTAGTCCATGCCTATAACTTCAATAAAAGACAATATCATGGCTGTTCCATTATATTAATATGATTCTTTATGCGTTATTACCCAAAAAAGGGATAAGAATGCACTCGTCGAATTATGTCTGTATAACATTTCCAAGGAGTGAACCATTTTGAGTAAACGGATTCGAATTCAGTTATCGCTGATGATAACATTCATGTTCAGCTTAGTCTCTATCAATCCCGCCTTTGCGGAGAACTCGCTCATTCCGGACAAAAATCTGGAACAAGCAATTCGAATTGAGCTCAACAAGCCAACGGGTACGATCACGGAACAAGATCTTGCCTCTCTAACATCGCTCTATCCCGAAGATTCCGAAAAGAAAGTTGTCAGCTTGACAGGACTGGAATATGCCGTAAATATGGAGAGCCTCATGCTCCCCGGGCTTGGCATTACCAGTATTGAACCGCTCAAAAATCTGCGAAAAGTGACCTTCCTGGCACTGAACGGCAATCAGATCAGCGAAATGGAACCACTACAGGAGATGAAGCAGCTGAAGCAGTTAATCATCGATGCGAACAACATCGAAAAACTCGATGCTTTATCGGGTTTGACCAATTTAACGGATCTATTAATCGGCCATAATCGGATTAAGGACTTGTCGCCGATTCAAACGCTAACCAAGCTGAATTGGCTCATCATTAACGATAACCAAATTCAGTCACTTGAACCGTTAAGAAATCACCCGAATCTGGAATACCTATACATAGAGAACAATCAAATCCAAGATATCAGCGTCTTAACGAGTCTTCCAAAGCTCAAAGAGGTGTCGTTAAGCAACAACCCTCTGGATGCAAATGCAAAGGAAATCTTAGCGGAACTTTCCGCCAAAGGCGTCGAAATCGTTGATTTTGAAGAAGAGGCACAACCGGTACCGTCAACCCATCCGGATAAGATTACGGCTATGCCCACTAACAAAATTTCAGATTACTATTTCCTACCGTTTCTGAGAAACGGGTCCGTCCTTGTTCCGTTCATTGTGATTCTCGAATCATTGGGAATGAACAACTGAGGCTGATCCAATTAACGAACCGTATTCCACTCTTCGTCCAGTAGATCCATTTGAATAGCAGCTGCTGCTGTGGCCCCGCTCGATGCGGCTGCTATCAATTGGAATGGACTACCCGATGCATCGCCTGCTGAATATACGCCGGGGACGTTCGTCCTTCCCATTGGATCCGTATCCACCTTCATAACGGAGCCGTTATTGGACATATTGCACCCCATTATTTCCGGAATATTCGTACTCTGCACCAAAGTCGGAACAAAGAAAATCCCGTCACAATCGATAGATCGGCCATCGTTAAACGCAATTCGGCTTACATATCCTTGTTGTGATTCAATTCTTTGAATGCTCTCTTCGATTACGGGAATCCCGCGAGTGCTTAATTCCGCACGTTGCTCGTCGTTCAGCATGGAAGCATTGGTGAGCAGGGTCAAGTGCTTTGTCCAGCCTGAGATCATCTTCGCAAAATGCATGCTTGAATCATTCAGTGCAATCACGCCGATCCGCCGGTCCCTTAACTCCCATCCGTCACAGAAAGGACAGACAAAAGCGCTGGTGCCATACACATCGGAAAGCCCTTCGATGTCGGGCAATACATCTTTCATGCCTGTGGCAAACAAGAGCTTGCGGCTGCGCACTGCCGCTTCCGAGCCCTCTAACCAAAGGAGAAAATCACCGTCACCTCCCGTTACAGACGCCACCACCGCGGATTGGAATGCGACCGATGGGTACTTTAATATCTGTTCCTTGGCAATTCGCCGGAATTCGGATGGCTTAATCCCGTCACGTGTAAGGAAGCCATGGGATTCTCTTGTCACCTGATTTCTTGGCATCTCCTCATCGATTACCAGTATACGTCTGCGCGAACGCGCCAGCACCAAGGCGGCGTTTAGCCCTGCGGGCCCCCCGCCGACAATTGCTACATCATATATTTCGTTCTCAGTCTTAGTCATCTTCTTATGCCTCCCTGTTTGATTATTTGAAACTTTACTGCCAATTTAAACGAGATATTATCACCCTGTGATATCTGCAATTGGATTGTAAAAAATGACGGATTCTAGTCCGTCTTTGCAGATTGAGTCCATTTTAGAGTTTTGGAACACCTCTGTCAAGTTTTGTATAAAGTTCGTTAATCCAGTAGACGGCCATTATCATTCCATTGACCGTACATTTTATTTTCTCTCGTGTTTGTTATGAATTTGTCTAATCTGCTTTTAAATAATTCCGGCTGATTCTTTATGCTCTGTATCGTGTCGATGCGAACTCTTTTATAAAGATCCGGAAATGCGATGAAATTCTCATAGACTTGCTTTTCCTCTTTTAGCCTTTGTTCTATCGCCTTATCGATGCTGAAAGAATCCGGATTCATATCGGGAAGAACCCTCCTTCCCTCTTCTCTCATGAGCCCCAGCTTTTCGAGTCGGCGGACACGTTCTTTATTTAGTTCAGTCCATGAACTTTTTTTACTTCTAGGCGAAAGTCTCTGAGCCAGCTGCGTATCAGAGATTTTCTTCTTGATTCCATCGATCCATCCAAAACACAAAGCCTCCTCCACCGCGTCCAAATATAACAACATATCAGGGGCGGGCGTCATACTGACCAAGACCCAGCAGGACTTTTCAGTCGTACCATTGTCCTGCAGCCAAATCCTCAAATCTTCTCTTGATTTTACTGGAATTAAATTGTCAATTTTCATAGATAAAATCCATGGCCCTTTCTAAGGAATATTAAAAAAATGGTCTTCAGTTGCAAGACCATTTTTTTGGAATGAGTTAAGGTTGGTTTGAAATGACATGATCAAGAAACCGGTCTGCGTCACTATTAAATTTCCAGGAGACTCCAAACTGATCCACCAGCATTCCAAAGCACGAAGACCAAGGCGTATTTGATAACTGCATGATCACATAACCGCCTACAGATAAATTAGCGAAGTATTTCTCCAGCGTCTGTTTATCCTCATTAACGATGCTGATCAGTATATGGTTGCCTTTAACCAACTCGCCCGTGACACTCTTCATCGAAGGCGGAATATCCGACAGCATGATTTTTCCGCCTGTGAATTCTATTGAAGACTCCATGATCATGTTTAATTCGTTTTCCGGCATTGGATAGTTTGGATCCTGCGGGAAATCCCTGAATTTCACCTTTTTTACCTCGTTCGCGCTTAGCGCCTCCGAATAAAATTCAATTGCTTGTTCCGCATTTCCGTCTAAATTTAAATATGCGATAGCTGACATAAAGTCGTACCTCCTTCTTTTGATAAATGAAGTATAATTTATGAGTGGTGACAACGGTATGTCACCTTTTATAAATATGTACAAAAAAAGAGGTGCAATTATGGAGAAGGTTGAGAGATTAATATCGATAATCATGATCTTGCTGAAAAAAGATATCGTTTCAACCAAAGAATTTGCACAATTATTTAACGTCTCCAAAAGAACGATTATTCGCGACATGGAAACCCTCAGCTTATCGAACATTCCGATCTATTCCGTTCATGGCGTGAACGGCGGATACGGTATTATGGACGAATACAAGGTGGATAAGCGTCTTTTAAGCAGCGCCGACTTGGAGAATATATTGACCGCGCTCGGCGGATTGGAACAAATTCTAATTAGCGAAGAAGTTGAAGTGACTATTAAAAAAATTGAATCCATGGTTAGCCCAATGTCTCCAAAGGGTTCAATCCATCTTTCATTTTATGATTGGGAGGGTCGGTCCGAAATTCGTCAAATCTTGAAGACATGCCAAGAAGCAATAATAGCGAGAAGGTATATTTCATTTGATTATATTGATAAAAACGGCATGACATCGAATAGAATGGTCGAGCCGTACCAGCTACATTTTAGCGAAATGAGTTGGTATTTGAAGGGATTCTGTTTGCACCGTCAGGGATATAGAACATTTAAACTCTCCAGGATGGATGATCTCCGTATGGACGAAGAAACATTTAACCCAAGAGAGGATGCATTAGAACAAGCTGAGGCCGGTTATCAACCGCAGCTGGTCGCTATTAAGGCATTGATTTCGCCCGGCATCAAAGATCATTTTATCGAACGGTATGGCCGAAAGAGTATTGAGGACTACAATTCCGAATATTTCTTAGCCACAATCTATGTTCCCGAAGACAGTATCGGCTTTCAATTTTTAGCAAGTTTCGGCACTAATCTGCAAATCGTCGAGCCCGAATCCTATGTTAAAGAATTTCGAAATTATTTGCTTAAAATGGTAGATAGATATTCCTGAAAAGTGTATTCTGTGCTTTGTAACAAGATTTATAAACATCCTCTTCTGTTTTAAGGATTTTATTTGAGAAGGAGACTTATCAAACATGTTCGCTCCAAACATTGCGAATCAATTAAAAAAAACGCTGAAAGCAAGTATCGATAACAAGGAAATTGCCGGCGGGAACTTCATGGTGATCAAGGACGGTACAGAAGTTTTTTACCATGAAGCCGGCTTTGCCGACCTGGAGTCGGGACGCCCTGTTGCAAGGAATTCCATTTTTCGATTATATTCAATGACCAAACCGATTACCGCCACCTCCGTCATGATGCTGATAGAGCGTGGGGATATTGATTTATTCGACCCTGTGAGCCGCTATATTCCGAGCTTCAAAAACCAGAAAGTTGAAAAAAACGGCGAACTGGTGCCGGCCGGCCGGGAAGTCGACATTCACGATTTGCTGAACATGACATCGGGCTTGACCTATGGCGGAACCGATAAAGCCGGACAGCATACGGAGGCGTTATTCCAGGAACTCGGAAGCCGATTGAACGGTAAGAACCCCATCAGCACCATGGAATTTGCAAACCGGCTGGGCCAAGGTCCCCTCTCGTTCGAGCCGGGCTCGTACTGGCAATACGGAACGTCGGCGGACGTCCTTGGCGCGATTGTGGAAACGGTAAGCGGCATGCGGTATGGGCAATTTTTGCAAAAGGAAATATTCGAGCCGCTGGGAATGAAGGATACCGGTTTCTGGCTGCCTGCAGAAAAAAGAGACCGCCTCGTTAAAACTTATCAGGACGACGGCAAGGGCGGCTTGAAGCTGTACGCAGAAAACCATCTCGGAATTAACCATCAAATGGACCTGGAACCGGCATTTGAGTCGGGCGGAGCGGGCCTTGCGTCCACGATTGACGATGCCGCCAAATTTACAACGATGCTAATGAATCAAGGAAGCCTAAACGGAGTTCAACTGTTAAAACCTAAAACGGTTCAATTTTTGACTTCCCCCTCTTTAAGCGGTTGGCAACAAAAAGGGTTTGATATCGGGCATACATCACGCGGCCACAGCTATGGAAACCAGATGCGCGTTATGATCGACCCCGGGAAAGCCGGGTTTATCGGCAGTAAATGCGAATATGGCTGGGATGGCTGGTTAGGGGCTTATTTTGCGAATAGTCCTCAAGACGGGCTGACGTTTATATTTATGATCCAAAAAAGAGATGCCGGTACGATGCCGGTAACTCGCAAGCTTCGCAATATCGTGTTCAGTAACTTGTAAGAGTAAAGACGCTCCCTCCATTTTCATATTGTATAAGAATCATAAAATAAACAAAAACTCCGAGTGCCACGAATCATTAAATGACGGTACTCGGAGGTATTCAGGTATTTGAGGGTTCATAATGTATGCAATGTTATGCGCCTCTTGGAATTCCAAGTCTCCTTTTATTGACAGAACTACGTCAGCACCAGCATTACTGCCGTTTATTGCTCGTTCGTGGTTCTTTAACATCCTCAACTCCTTTAACCTGCTTCACCCTCTCCTTAGTTTGTACCAAAGCATAAATTGGAATGCTGAAGATGCATAACTGAATTTGTTATTTTCCTATCGCGGAGGTACAACGTGACGCATTTCATGCAACAGCTAATGGATCAGTACGGGTACTTGGTTTTGGGAACCGCCCTGACGCTAGAGCTTCTCGCCCTCCCCTTGCCGGGAGAAGTGCTCATGACATATACAGGACTTTTAGTTTTTCAAGGACATCTAAATTGGGTCATAAGCATTCTTATCGCAGGTCTAGGTACTTCGTTGGGCATGACCATTTCTTATTGGATCGGATTTAAACTGGGGAAGCCGTTTTTCAATAAACACGGCTCCAAATTCCATCTTGGTCCGGATAAGTTAGAGAAGACTTCGCTCTGGTTTGAGCGTTATGGAAACAAGCTGCTGCTTATTGCCTATTTCATTCCCGGAGTTCGGCATTTCACCGGTTATTTTTCGGGAGTCACACGCCTGTCGTTTCGAACCTATTTGATTTATGCTTATACCGGGGCATTCTTATGGACAAGCACGTTTATATCGCTGGGAAAAACTCTCGGTCCAAAATGGGAACAGTTCCATCATGCAATCACCAAATATTTGATCATCGCGGGGTTCATCGCGGCGGTGGTTTTCGCTGGTGTGTACTTATACAAGAAATTCCGGGACCAATTGTATGCCGCTACCTTAACGGAGCTTCGCAAAGGGGTTAAAACATTCCATACGTTAGGAAGGATCCGTTTTCTTCTTCTCATCTCTTTCGGAATATTCTTGGCACTTTTTATGGAAATGGCAGGCCTGATTCAAGACTTGCTCGCCAATGAATTTGCCGATTTTGATGCGGTCACCTCCTATATCGTCCACGCCCTATTCGATGAAAGCTGGGCAGGTTGGATGAATCGCTTTGCATATTTAGCATCGTTTCCGGTGCTTGTCACTGTTGCTGTCTTTGCTTTGATCATGATCTTGATAAAAGGTAAGGATCGCCTGCTGGAAGGGACATTCTTATTGTTTGTCTTTGTCGGCGGCGAACTTTGGGACGAGGGGTTGCGGAGACTTTTCCATAGAACAGGGCCTTCCAGTCTGATCAATACGTTCCCGAGCGAGCAGACCTTGATTACTGTTGTCTTCTTGGGTTTCGCGGCGTATCTCATCGTACGGCACGTGCAAATGGCCGGAATCCAAACAGCCGCTTCCCTGCTTGTTCTTGCTGTTGCCCTTCTCGTTGGAATCAGCCGGGTTTATTTCAACATTCAATATCCCAGCGACGTTGTTGCTGGTTATGTATTTGGAGGAGTTTGGCTTAGTCTTAATGTCGTGTTGTTGGAGGTGTTTCGAATTATGAAACACAACAAGTTGAAGTTTTCAACATAAGATGATCTTCAGTCTTAAAGAAAGGATCGAACGATGCAAATGAATCTGAAAATGCAGCTTACCCGCGCTTTATTCATAAGCTTTCTGTGTGCTGTCGGGTTCGGGGGGATAGCTCTCCTCGTATCGGATAAAAAAATCGCTCAATTTGACAATGTGATCATTTCCTTGATTCAAGGGCTGGAATCACCTGTTTTGACCAGCATCATGAAATTCTTTACTTTCATCGGGGGTGGAATACCGGTCACGGTGATTACGATCGCTATTCTCTTTATTCTTTATAAGGTTCTGCACCATCGAAGAGAATTGATCTTATTTATCTATGTCGTCATCGGGTCGGCACTCTTAAACGAAGCATTGAAGCTCGTATTTCATCGGGCAAGACCAAGTCTGCACCGGATAATTAATGCGAATGGGTTTAGTTTTCCCAGTGGACATTCCATGGCTGCTTTTAGTTTATACGGAGTGACTGCTTATTTACTTTGGCGGCATATTTCAACATCCTCGGGGCGAGTCATGCTGATTGTATGCAGTTCAGCGATGATCCTCACGATCGGGATTAGCCGAATTTATTTGGGGGTTCATTATCCGAGCGATGTTCTTGGGGGATTCTTGGCTAGTGGCAGTTGGTTGGCCATTTCGATTTGGTTCTATCAGCGATATCAAAAAAACCGCATATAGCGGTTTTTTTGAATTGCACGCTTTATTCGATTATTTATTAAAAGTGACCTTCTCCGTACCGGCCTCAAGAACGATCGAGGTATCCCGCGGCTTCGTTTCCGCGATTTTGCGGCCGCCTCTGAACGAATAAAGCACCGCGGCCTGTTTGCGTATGGCTTCATATTCGTTCTCCGCTTCAAGAACGATGAAGTTGGCGGGCTTCCCTTCTTCAATTCCGTACACGTCCTCGATATGCAGCGTTCTTGCGCTATTTTTCGTGATGAGATCGATCGAATTCACGATTTGATCGTAACCGAGCAACTGCGAAGCATGGATGCCCATATGCAGCACTTGAAGCGTGTTGCCCGTACCTAGCGGGTACCATGGATCAAAGATGTCGTCGTGACCGAAGCACACATTAAGACCGGCTTCCAGCAGCTCTTTGACGCGGGTCAGCCCTCTTCTCTTCGGATACGTGTCGAAGCGTCCTTGCAGGTGGATGTTGACCAGAGGATTAGAGACGAAATTCAGGTCAGCCATTTTCAGCAATCTGAACAATTTATACGTATATGCATCATTGTACGACCCCATCGCCGTCGTATGGCTTGCCGTCGTGCGGGAGCCCAGCCCGCGTTCGTAGGCTTCTTTGGCGACGACTTCCACGAAACGGGATTGCTCGTCATCGATTTCATCGCAATGGATATCGATGAGACGGTCGTATTTTTCGGCAAGGTCAAACGCGACCTTCATCGAATCGACGCCATATTCCCTCGTGAATTCGAAGTGGGGAATGCCGCCGACCACGTCGACGCCCATTTTCAGCGATTCTTCCAGCAATTCCGCACCGTTCGGGTAGGAGTGGATGCCCTCCTGCGGAAAAGCGACCAGCTGGATGTCGATGTAGGGTGCCATTTCTTCTTTCACTTCAAGCATCGCTTTAACTGCGGTCAAGCTGGGATCGGTGACATCAACATGTGTCCGTACATGCTGGATGCCCTGGGCAATTTGCCATTTCAATGCCGTTTTGGAGCGCGTTTTAACGTCTTCATGCGTCAGGAACGCCTTGCGTTCCGACCAACGCTGAATGCCTTCGAACAGCGTTCCGCTCAAATTCCATTCCGGCTCGCCCGCCGTTAAGGTTGTGTCCAGGTGAATGTGAGGTTCAATGAACGGCGGCAGCACAAGCGAGCCGCCCACATCAATGACTTCCTCATTTGCAGTTGCTTCCAGTGACTGTGTAATTTGCTCAAACTTCCCGTCTTTCACGACGATATTCCATAAACCCTCTTTACCCCGCAATTTTGCGTTCTGTATAATCATTTGTTTTCCCCTTTTCTTTGATTTCTTTGGCAGGAACGATCAGCATTAACACAATATAGACCACCGCCGTACCGATCAGTGCGTTCAGCGGCGTTATTCCTGGAGCCAACTGGGCAAAGGCAACGCCGATAGCCCAGGCCACCATCGCTATCCAGTTTACCTTCTTAAATGTCATGTCGGCAAAAGGTCTATAGTTTCTGCGTTTCACAAAGAAGTAATCCGCGATGATGATGGCCCCGATGGACGGTACCGCCGCCCCCAGCACATTCAGGAAGCCGACGAAATTGTTGTACATCCACATGGCAAATACGGTACCCACAATGCCGTTTACAATAACGAAGAACTTTTTCGAAATTTTAGTGATGTTGGCAAAGCCGAGCCCGGAAGCGTAAAGAGCGTTGTCGTTGGTCGTCCATATATTCAGCCCAAGCACGATGATCGCGGGAATGATCAAACCTTGCAGGAACATGACCTCCGAGATATCCGCAAGGTTGTAAGCCATTGCGCCGACCGCGCCGAACAGGAACATGAGCGAGTTTCCGAGAAAGAACGAAATGACGGTTGCGGTAACTGCCTGCCGGGATGTCTGAGCGAATCGGGCGAAGTCGGGCGTTAGTGTACCGCCGCTAATGAATGATCCGATACAAATGGTCAATGCCGCCGCCGCGGTGAGCGTCTGTGCCGGCGTGTAATCGAGCAACCCTTGCAGCCCGCCCAGGGAGCTTGCTCCTTGGAACATCGAGTAGCCGCCGAGAATCGCAATGGCCGGAACCGCAATATAGCCCAGAATAACCAGCGACTTCATGCCGAAGATGGCGGACGCCGTCATGGCGAGGCCAAACAGGAAGATCAGCAGGTACACGTTCCACCCCATCGCTTTGGCGACCGGAATCGCGAACATGGCCACGCCGACGCCGAACCATCCCACCTGAGTGAAGCCTAGTAAGAACGAAGGCAGGTAAGACCCTTTCTCACCGAACGCGTATTTTGCCAGCAGATGCGTGGACAGGCCCGTTTTGGCAGCGATATGCGCCAGTGCTCCCGTATAGATGCCGAGCACCAAATTCCCCACAAGCACGACGCCAATGAACTCCATGAACGTCAAGCCGACTCCCAGCGTCCCGCCCGCCAGCATGCTTGCCGAAAAGAAAGTGAACGCCAACATGACGGACAGCGTCTTCAAAAAATGGTTTCTCTGCGTTTTCGGTACCTCTTGCCACGAAAACTCTTGATCTTGTTTGCTCATCAGAATACCTCCAGCTTAAAGTGTCCTGATACCAAAAAAGCAGAAAAAAGAGGCTACTCGTCAAGTCTCAAACCGACAAGTAGCCTCTCTCTTTACATCATAACCCGCGTGAAGACGCAGAGCATTCCCTGACGGAATATGCACTGTTCACGCATGATTATAAACATCCGCTGCCCTTGCCAGCCTCTCTGGACTGATTTAAAGGTACCAGTATTCAATTACATTCTATTATTTTGGAAAAGCCGGCGGTTGTCAATGTTATTATTATCCAATGATAGTAATTCTCTTTAAGGCGCGAAGGCGCTCGGACGCTATGTCCCAATGCGTTTCCCTAAAGAAGTCGGCAACCGGTCAATGCTGCTCATGTTCTTTTCCTGCCAGTAATTATGCAAACCTTCTTCACCCTTTTGCTCCGCCCACCGCTGGAGAGTGTCCCTGTCTTTTTCGTACGACATGAGCGGCACCGAATAGCCGCAGGACGTCTGAACTTTATGCACATCGACCACAATAATTTGCCGGACTCCGGGCAGCGGTTCGAACATGCCGAGCAATTCCCCCCACTCGCTGTCCTCCGGAAGAACTACCGCTCCGGTTCCGTAGAGACGCAGGATGTTCGGCGGCCCCTGGAATGCGCAGAACATAATCGTGATGCGGCCGTTCTCTTCAAGATGGGCACTGGTTTCATTGCCGCTCCCGGTCAAATCCAAATACGCAACCTTACGATCGGACAATATCCGGAATGTGTCATATCCCTTCGGCGACAGATTGACGTGTCCATCCCGGGAAATAGGCGCCGTCCCGACAAAGAAGAGATGTTGCTTTCGGATAAAGGCCATATGCTCGGGGAGCATGGCCGGAAATTGTTTTCCCATTGGAATCCCCTCCCATGATCCAATCTAATAAATGTATGTTACTTCAATTTATCATTTAAAACGTTCTCCTCCAATACGGCAAATTTATCGCCATATACTCGGCTAATATGTTTTTCGCCCCATGCGCATAGAGAATCTAAAATATCTTGCAAACTCCATCCGTATTCACTGAGCTCATATTCGACTTTCGGAGGAACTTGATTATGAACAATCCGATGGATGACCCCATCCTCTTCCAACTCCCGTAATTGTTGGGTCAACATTTTTTGCGTAATCCCCGGCATCAAACGTTTCAATTCGCTTGTACGCTTCTTACCGTGTGTCAGATGGCAAAGGATAACGCATTTCCACTTCCCTCCGATCACTTCCAAAGTGGCTTCAACTGAAATATTGTACTTCTTTTTCTGCATTGCAATATACTCTCCTTCTCAATCCACGGGTACGAAAAAGTGCCTATAGAACTAATAAGTATCTATGGCACTTAAAAGTGCGTACTTTTCTTAATGGTTTATATATATCATAATAACATTCGCCGGCTTTATTGTTTTCGTGTATGGTTTTTTTATTGTTGGAAATATTGTTTACGAATGGTTTGCTTACACGAAGACGGTAATACAAATCGAATCTAATTTCGATGAATAACGATCGGGAGGTCATTTTTTTATGATAGCCAAGAGCTTACAAGATACAACCACATTGCATAACGGTGTTAAAATGCCCTGGCTTGGGATCGGGGTGTTTAAAGTAGAAGAAGGCCCCGAGTTGGTTAATGCGGTAAAAACCGCCATTAAACACGGGTATCGCAGTGTGGATACGGCAGCTGTTTACGAAAATGAAGAGGGAGTCGGATCAGGCATTCGTGAAGGAATTAAAGAGGCCGGCATTTCCAGGGAAGATCTATTCGTGACTTCGAAAGTTTGGAATTCCGATTTAGGGTATGATTCTGCAATAAAAGCTTATGAAGCGAGCCTAAATAGACTTGGTCTGGAGTATCTGAATTTATACCTCATTCATTGGCCTGTGGAAGGTAAGTATAAAGATGCCTGGAGAGCATTGGAGACTCTATACAAAGAAGGCCGGGTAAAAGCTATTGGGGTGAGCAATTTTCAAATCCATCATCTCGAAGACTTGATGAAAGATGCAGAAATTAAACCGATGGTGAACCAGGTGGAATACCATCCGCGGTTGACTCAACTAGAACTCCGGTCGTTTTGTCGGGAGCATGGAATTCAGCTGGAAGCCTGGTCTCCATTAATGCAGGGTCAATTGCTGGATCATCAGGTCCTGAAAGAGATTGCAAATAAGTACGATAAATCGGTTGCGCAGGTCATTTTACGTTGGGACTTGCAAAATGGAGTTGTAACGATTCCCAAATCCACAAAAGAACAGCGGATTATCGAAAACGCAAATATTTTTGATTTTGAGATATCGGAAGAAGATATGGAAGTGATAAATGATTTAAATCAGAACTACCGCGTCGGTCCGGATCCGGACAATTTTGATTTTTAAGCAAGAGTGAGGGACAAGCATGAATTTGGATTTAACGGCCTTGGTTACCGGGTCCACTGCGGGAATCGGGAAAGCCATCGCCAAATCATTAGCGGCTGAAGGCGCCACTGTGCTTATTAATGGGCGTCGGGAAGACAAAGTTAATCAGACTATAAAGGAAATTCAAGCAAATTCCCCCGACTCCATCCTTCATTCCGTTGTCGCTGATCTGGGGACAATGCAAGGATGCCATGAGGTTATTGAGAAGTACTCCGAAGTGGATATTCTCATTAATAATCTGGGAATTTTTGAGCCTGCGGAATATTTTGATATTCCCGATGAAGATTGGTTCAAGATGTTTGAAATCAACATCATGAGCGGTGTCAGGCTTTCCCGCCGGTACCTTCAACAAATGATTCTAAAAAAAGAAGGCAGAATCATCTTTATCGCCAGCGAAGCGGCGATTATGCCATCGCAGGAAATGGCTCATTACAGCGCGACCAAAACGATGCAGCTCTCGCTCTCCCGCAGCCTGGCCGAGTTGACTAAAGGGACGAATGTGACTGTAAATACGGTTATGCCGGGTTCCACTTTAACAGAAGGCGTGGAAACGATGTTAAATACTCTTTATCCTAATGAAAAATTGACCATGGAAGAAGCCGAAAAGCGGTTTATGAAAGAAAACCGGCCGACCTCGATTATTCAAAGGCTTATTCGGCCGGAAGAAATTGCGTATCTCGTCACCTTCTTAAGCAGTCCTCTCTCTTCTGCCATCAATGGTTCCGCGTTGCGAATCGACGGGGGATTAGTACGCAGTGTGTTTTAAATCCAGGGGCACGCCTACAACGGCGTGCCCCTCCTATTTTACCGGAATTAGTCTTTATTCATGCTCCATCGTGCCGATGTCGATGACAAAACGGTAACGGACATCCGAGGCCAGAACACGTTCCCAGGCTTCATCGATCCGATCGGCGGAAACAAGCTCGATCTCAGGAACAATGTGGTGTTCCGCGCAAAAATCCAACATTTCCTGCGTTTCGCGAATGCCGCCGATCATCGATCCGGCGAACGATCGACGATGAGGAATAAGTGAGAATACTTGAACGGGCAAGGGTTCCGCCGGCGCCCCTACGTTGACTAATGTACCGTCCAGCGCCAGCAACGAAAGGTAAGCATTAATATCGATCTCGGCGCTTACGGTGTTTACAATGAGGTCGAACGATCCGGCCAGCTTCTTAAACGTCTCCGGATCGCCAGTAGCATAATAATGATCCGCACCAAGCCGCAAACCGTCTTCTTTCTTTCTGAGGGTTTGCGATAAAACCGTAACCTCCGCCCCCATGGCATGAGCGAGCTTCACGGCCATGTGTCCAAGTCCGCCAAGTCCGACAATAGCGACTCTCTTGCCGGGAGCAGCTCCCCAATGTCGCAATGGAGAATACGTTGTGATACCGGCACACAAGAGCGGAGCGGCAACGTCAAGCCCCATACTGTCGGGAATTTTCACCACGAAATCTTCGGTTACGACGATATGGGTGGAATAACCGCCTTGCGTATATTGCCCGTATCTGTCGATTGCTGCATAGGTATCGGTTTTTCCATTGAGGCAATATTGCTCTTCTCCCTTGCGGCAGTTATCGCACTCTCCGCAAGAGTCGACCATGCAGCCTACCCCTACTCGATCGCCAACGGCATACTTGGTGACTTCCGGACCAATGCGCGTGACGATCCCGGCGATTTCGTGCCCGGGAACGAGCGGATATTGGACCGGCCCCCAATCACCGCGAGCGGTGTGAATGTCGGAGTGGCAAATCCCCGCGTATTTAATCTCAATCAGGACATCGTGCGGCTTAAGATCCCTGCGCTCGATCGTAGTCGGTCTGAACGGACCTTCCGGATTGAATACAGCACGTGCATTAGTAGGTATCATATATATAACCTCCTGCAATCTATGAATATGATAAAACGGTGATGACAAGCAGCAGATAAACAAAACATATTGTTTAATCAACTCACGTCAATTATTATAAAGCTAAGAAAAGAAGATTCAATGGTTAAAAGAGCCCGAAACGTTGATATATCAACAGGATAAGCAAAAATGTCAATTATCTCGGAAGGCTAGGTGAAGATGACATGTCCAAAGTGGACCGGAGAATTCTTAAAACACAAGAGGCTTTGAAGCAAGCGGTTATTGAGCTGATGACCGAAAAGAACTTTGACGAGATCACCATTCAGGAAATTGCGGACAGGGCGAACGTAAACCGCGGTACCATTTATCTTCATTATCAAGACAAATATGATTTATTGGATAAACTCATTGAAACACACTTAATTAGTTTGGGAGAGATGGACAAGTGGGCATGTCAGTTGGACTGGGCCGATGCGCTTATACCCTATTTTGAATATTTCGAGCAGAATTATTTGTTTTTTTCGACCATGTTGGCAAGCAAAGAGGCTAAAGGGGCTCCATCCTCATTCAGAATACGGCTGCTTGCTTCCTTTATGGAAGGATTCAAAGGTGAGATTGACAAAGAAAGCGGAAAAAATACGGATTTAAACGATGAAGTTATTTTGCAATTTGCCGGGACTGCTTATGTAGGTGTAATTGAATGGTGGATCAGGAACGGGATGCCCTATCCGCCGCAAGTTATGGCCAAACAAGTTGGAGCCTTGTTGGAGAGATCCCTATAAAATTTACCAGCTCAAGGCTCCGCTTGTTTTTAATGAATTTCCCTGATTTTCGTTAGATCTCCGCTGCAAAGAGATTCAAGATTATCAAATATTTTGCGGACAGGCCAATCCCACCATTTAATGGCAAGGAGATAATCGATTAGTTCGTCATCAAATCTTTTCTTGATAATTTTGCAAGGATTCCCGCCTGCAATATGATAAGGAGGAATATCTTTCGCAACGACAGAGTTGGCTGCAATGATGGCTCCATCACCGATATGTACCCCGGGCATAACGGTAACGTTTTGGCCGATCCACACATCGTTTCCGATTACAGTGTCACCTTTAAGCGGCAAATCCGCCAGTGTTGGAGTCGATTTCTCCCAACCATTGCCCATAATGTTAAATGGATAGGTAGTAACACTGTTCATTCTATGGTTTGCACCATTCATTACAAATTCAATACCCTTTGCTATTGCGCAAAATTTTCCGATAATCAGCTTATCTCCAATAAATTCATAGTGATGAGTGACATGCTCTTCAAACTTTTCTGCACCGTCTATGTCGTCATAATAGGTGAATTCTCCGACACTAATGTTTGGGCGTGTTACCACGTTTTTAATATAGCATATACTTTTAATTGCCTCATTTGGGTAGATTGCATTAGGACCAGGTCCATATTGCATAAAATAATCCCTCCTGTGTGTTACATGCTATTTTTAACTTTATCTTTTCTTGGAGGATTAGGCAATCATCATGGATGATCCGGCTGCCTGTTTTGTAGTTAGTTGAATTGCCGCTCGATTGGACTATTTAAAGTTTGGCTTCACCTACAATAAGTCCTCTTTATATTTGTAGTGAGCGTAAAACTTAGCCTTAGAAACAGGTGTACCATAAAATAATGGATGAAGGAAATCTTCCAAACGAATAAGTCGGAAATATGAAGCCCTGTGTAAAACTAAATGGGTCGGTAAAGGTTACATACATAAGAAAAACATTAAAGGTACGAGTGACAATTAGTGTCCAACGGTTCTGACAGCCTGCAGCAAATGTCGTGATGCCTGGGGTCGGTTGCTGAAATACAAAGCTCTGCGCTAATGCCGGGGACGCCGATAGCTGCTGAAACGTGCCCAGCAATTGAGGCGGCGGCGGTGTAATGCCTGGAGGCAATCCCGCTCCAGGCCCTCCCCCCGGCCCCGGAATTCCGGGCGTGAAAGGAACACCGCCCGGTGTTGATGGGAGCGGAAATGGCGAAAATGGACCTAGTGCCCTGTTGGTATTCATGAATCTCACTCTCTCTTATTAGGATCGATTCAAATCGTTACACTACAGTATGCATAGGCGTTAGCACATGTTCTTCGAACACTTATCTTTTTCCTTTAGATAATTCTTTCCTGTCCGGAGCTTGGGGCGGTTCTTCCAGCCAGCCGTTGGCAATCATCAACTTGGCTCCGCTTTCGGTATAAGTTGCAATTTCAGCGGCAAGCCGAACGTAAGTCATGGCCAGATCCTTTCTCGGGCTTGCCGCTGCGGAAACGGCATAATTCGCCGTGCCGGCCGCAACCAATAACGACACATGAAACAGAATAAGCTTATCGGAAAATGGTGCCTCCGTCGAATTCAAGATATCCGTGTCCCAGGACATCGGAACGGGAATGTCTTCGTCTGAATAAAGGTCAGTAAATATTTTTATGTGCTTGGACGATATGTCTTTTCCCTCAAGTAGATATTGACGAATCTCCTCTGACTTTACGACTTGACTGAATGCCATCAATAATGCCCTTCCCAATGCATTCGTTTGAATGTTTGCGAAAAGCTGCGCAATTTCAATGGATAATAAAGGGCGCTTGTCCCCAAATCCGAAAAATCCGCCGGATAAGAAATTTTGGTTTTTGACAAAATCAATATGGTCCGAGGTTGAGATATATGGCGGCCTGATATATAACCCTTTGGTTTGCAATACTTCGGTGACTTGTTGATCAAGGGTTATGCTTTGTTTAATAGCATCATCAAAAAATGATCTTACGTCTGCACGGGATGCCATGCTGAAAGACATACCATAAGTCGTTAATCCAACCTTGGCCATATTTTTAATGTAATACAAGAAAAAGCTTTCCGAAAACAAACGCTGCGCGTCCATATTTAAATCCTCGTCTGTAAACCCTCGTGGAATGGGGAAATCTTCAGAACGAAATATTTCTGTTAATTCCTCAATATGAGTTTTGGAAACTTCAAGCGTGGATTCTATCACCGGTTTAATCTCTTTATCCTCCGCTGTATTTTAGAAAATATCTTAATATGCAAACCGCCATGGTGTCGTTCATATAGGTAGTCCAAAGTGATGCTAGTTCCGCTGAAGTCAATCTGATGTTACGCACAGTCTCCATAGTGCCTCCGTTTTTCGTCAGGTCTTTTTGTAACATTTGTTAAACAAATCCTGCCCCCCTTCCGGGGAATATATTCATTAAATTTACTTGAGAATAAAACAAGCTATAACCGGAGAAATTAAATATGGGTACTTACCCTAAATATGTTACTGGGAGTTGATACTATTCCAGCCTTTGTGCCCTACCTGCTGCTTATTGTGACCAGTTTAATTCTGATCGCCATCTCCTGGTACAAATCCAAACAGCTCATGCTCATCCCTTACTACATTTGTATTTCCGGAATCATCTATATTTTCGAGTTATTCGTTTACGTTATTTTTGACAGTTATAAATACATGCCTGGCGTCTTCAAGAATGCTTATTATGACAGCACCCTTGGAGCAGTTGTATCAAATGGCTTTATTATCCCCTCCGCATGCGCTTTTATCGCTGTTTTGGGCCTTGGCATTTGGTGGATTCTGCTAATTGGAACCGGGTTTATGGGGGTTGAACAATTATTTATTTATTTGGGGATTTACGAGCATCATTGGTGGAGAACCATATTTACGGGAATAGGCGTAAGTGTACTCTTTTTAATGGGGAAGTGGATATGGAGAAAAATAAACGCATCTGATAAATCTTATTTTTTCAGGCTATTATTGCTCTACCTCATTAATGTATCGTTGCAAGGATCCATCATGTTTTTTTATATCGTATTATTTCATCAAATTGAATATCGCATCGGATGGTTTGATAATCCTTCCAGGGATAACATTGCTCTCGCTGCTTTATTCTCACACATTGACTCCATTTTGTTTGCTTTAGTCATTTCATTGCAGGCCAAGTGGTATTGGAAGGCCATCCTAATTGCCGGTTTAGGCTGTTTTTTTCTTTTGCTGATCCGGCTGGAAATTCTATTCGTTACGGGGATTTGGTCCATCATTACCTTAATTTTGTTGCTGGTTGTTCTGCTTTTGCTTTTAAGCGGTCTCTACAACATTTTAACAGCAAAATCTGGCGCACACCGTCATATTTAACCCTGAATCTCATCGACGATTCAAAAAATATGAAAGGAGTGGAATGTTAAATATGATTACGTCTCGCTATCCTATGGCCAGATTAAGTCTGTTCGGCATCACTTCCATACATAAGCGTCATCCCTTAATGATCATCTGGTGGTCGGCGGCTTTTCCCGGTTTCGGCCACTTTTTGCTTAATCATTACCTGAGAGCGACGTTTCTCACCTTATCGGAAGTTATATTTAATACGCTGTCCCATATTAATCAGGCTATTGTCTTAAGCTTTTGCGGACGCTTTTCTCAGGCCAAAGACATTTTGGAACCCCGATGGATTCCCGGGTACATCATCGTGTTTTTTATCGCGATCTGGGATAGCTATCGTTTATCCCTACATCAGAACAAGCTCTGCGATTTGGCGGAATTTGAAAGCAGTCCTCTTCCCAAAGTGCGGCTTTATGCATCCGAAGTTCAATACATCCAGTCAAATAGCCCGCTGGTTGCGGCTGCGTTTTCGCTGCTTTTCCCTGGCATGGGACAGCTGTACAACCACCGGATCGGCCTTGCCTTCTATGCGGCTTCATGGTGGTGGTTTTATATTTCGTTGTCGCATGTTCATGAATCGCTTACCTATATTTTAAATGGGCGGATCATGGAATCCGTTTCCGTGTTACACCCGCATTGGTTATTGTTTATGCCTTCTGTTTTGGGAGGGTCCATATATCATGCTTATATAACCTCCAAAGAGCAAAATCAGATTTTTAGACTTGAACAACGCAAATATTTATTAAGCCGGTACGCCTCATCATCTGTTCAAATTTTTAATAGCCCGGGTGGGAATGCATGATTATAGTAGGGACATTCCGTTATTCACTGGAGCTTGAGCAAGCACTCTCCGACCTGGAGACCCTAGGCATAAATCGGGATCAACTGCTCGTTGTCTGCATGGATAGCGATGCCGGGGATTTTTTATCGCTAAAACAAAGAGCCGCGGGCTCGAATTCCAATGGAATCGAGATAGGCTTAGCTTGCGCTACGGCTTTGTCTGTCATTGGATCAAGCGTTGGATTCATTTTGTCATGGGGGCCGGTGATTTGGGGGTTGATTACCGCTTTTATAGGTTTCGGGTTAGGGTTTGGGATTAATGCTGTTTTTCGCAAGTACGGTAGGCAGCGAACAAGAAATAATCCGGAAATAACGGTAATTGTACAATGCAAAACTGATAATTTCGAGCATGTACAGAAAGTAATGTGGTCGAATCATGCATTAACTGTCGGTCACGCCCATGCCTCGACGGAATAATTTACAAAGTAAAACTCATGAATCGTGAGGTTGTCATGACGAAAATTTCCAACTACCAGTTATTTGTCGTTACCTTTATCTTCCAGTTAGGTACGACAATTATATTCGGATTCGGCGGTCTGGCGGGACGGGACGCTTGGCTTGGCGCATTGTCTTCCTGCTGCTTGGGGGTAATCGTAATTTTGATCTATACCGCCTTGTCGCGGATGAACCCGGGGTTAACTCTTGTCCAATGGTTTCCTGCACAATTCGGGCGCTGGATCGGGACGCCTCTTGCTTTTATTTACCCGCTGATGTTCATATATCTGGTAGGACGGATTACTGCGGATGTCAGAGATATGGTGTCTACAACCCTATTGGAAAATACTCCTCATTTTATAATCACAGCCGTATTTGCCTTCATCATTGCCTACTGCGTATATGGCGGTATAGAGATCGTTTCCCGACTGGGAGAAATGTTCCTGCCGATCGTATTGTTTATATTTATTATTGAGGTAATCCTTCTATTTGGTTCCGGCGTCTTGAATATCCATAATTTACTCCCTATTTTTGAAGATGGATGGGAGCCTGTCTTTAAAGTCGCTTTTCCATCGGGCGTTACGGAATCATTTGGAGAAACGCTCGCCCTCGCTATGTTTTGGCCCAATACCAAACATCCCGAAAAAGTGACCAAGATTACGATTCTCGCCACGATTCTGTCCGGACTGATGATCACCTGCTTTGATGTGCTGGCTATATTAGTTTTTGGAGATATGTTTTCAGGACTTCTGTATCCTCTTTACACATTGCTAAGTGTGATAAGCATTGGAAAATTCATTGAAAACCTGCAGCTGCTCGGCGTGCTCTATTTTTACATGATGGCTCTTTTAAAGAGCATCGTCCTGATGCTCTCGGCGCTCACCGGAATTCAGCAATTAACAAAGATGAAAAGCTACCGCGTCCTTATCATTCCGGCCTGCGCCGTCGCTCTTGTTCTTGGATTGACGATGTCCAAAAACATTGCCGAGCACATTTATCGACATCATTTCGAGATACTGGTTCCTTATGTGTGGGTACCCTTGTTGTTAGTCTTGCCCACGTTCCTTCTCATCGTAACCTGGCTTCGAAAATTGAAGAAATGAACCTTTATTTCTTAATCTCGTTTTTATTCAACTGCAACGATGGTCCGGTTACCCCTAACCGCCGCACTGTCAACTTCGCGTTCACCGAAATTTCGGCTTCCCGAAACTCCGTCTCCCAGTCACTCCTTACGGATTTCCATAATGATTTATTTTTCCTGCGAATGACTTCACTGAATCCAAAAACATCTGTCCCATAATTTTTTTGAACTTTGCCGATCGTTTGCAATACGGATTTTTCAACGTGTTTGTTTAATTCATTTTGTAAAAGGGCAACATTATCCGTGTCCGTAAGGTCAAGGTTAGTATTATTTTCACGAATCGCTCCTTGTCCCGTTAGCGTAACATTGATCTTTATTCTGTTGCCTTGATAATAAGGTTGAATTTTACTGTTCAACTTGTTTAGAATCATACTGACATTGCCATCCTCTTGCGGTATCATTGCACTTATCGTCGCCCTCTTAAGTTTCCCTGTTATCCATTGCATCGCCTGACCTTCCTCTAAATTCAAAAAACCAACCAATTTCAGATCTTTATTTAAAATGCCGAACCCCGTAATGCGCGGTACTTCCTGATCCTGATCCTTTTCTCCTTCATCTTGTGGATCCGGTTTTTTGCCGGTTGCAATTGCGGGAAGGGCTGGGCAAGCACCTTCACTCGTAGCATCGAGTAAAAAATTTAACAGCCCCATTTCTGTCTTTATTCCCATCTGCGCATATTCCCCTAATACCCCGAGACCGGGAACACTCTCCAGCGGATATGAAGCCATCAAGAAATCTTTTGCGGTTTTCCCCTGGACAACATAAATATCGGTCCGCAGTTTGAGATTCGGATCTCGGGTGTATGTATCGAATACCTCCTTTATTCCCTGTCGGGCCATGGATTCCCCGATTGCAATAACACGCCGATGGCCTCTGAAAATTTGCCGGGATAGCTTGGTTTGTATCTTCTGTACCGCATCCAAAGTATTCATTCCATCGCTTGTAACGGTAAAATAGGATTTACCTTTGCTTGTTCCGCCCTCAACCCCGTTCTTCCCACCGCCGATTTTCGACGGAATGATGGTCTGAGCGCTGATTATCACTTTGTTGTCTGGGGCTTTATCGATCCCCCAAGCCAATTCGACGGCAATATCGTTGACTTCCCTGCTGTCCCAACAGCCCGAAATGAAACAAATGGATAGAACCAAACTGAAGCATATCCCCATCTTCAACTTCATCTTCATTTGCCGGCTCTCCCCCGGTTTGGACCTGGCTGTTGGCCTTCCGGAATTCGATTCTCATTCGCACCTGAGAAGGATGCAGGCCGCTCGGACATAGTCCATCTGGGCGCGCGGATGAATACATCCTTCAAGCTCTGTGGTACTCCCGGGACTACGGGGCTCATATACGGAACGCCGAACGAACGCAAACCCAGAAGATGTATCATCAAGAGAAACACCCCGCTTACAATCCCGTAAAAACCCAGCAAGCCTGATAATATCAACATCGGGAAGCGGAGAAGCCGATAAGCCGCCCCGAAATTATACCGCGGAATGGCAAAGGATGCGATTCCGGTGGTCGCTACGACTATCACGACAGGAGCCGAAACGATACCCGCTTGCACGGCGGCTTGCCCAATAACCAGCGCTCCAACAATGCTGACGGCAGAGCCTACGGGTTTTGGCATACGAATTCCCGCTTCCCGAAGCCCCTCGAACATAAACTCCATCAATAACGTCTCGACAAATGTCGGAAACGGGACGCCTTCTCTGGAATTGGTGATACTAATCAGTAAGTTCGTAGGAATAAGCTGCTGATGGAAGGTGGAGAGCGCAACATATAACGATGGAAACAACAAAGCGATATTAAACAAGAGGTAACGGATAAATCGAACAAAGGTCGTATAAATGGAGCGTTCGTAATAATCCTCTACAGCCTGTAAACCCGTCCAAAAGGTCATTGGCACGATCAGCGCAAATGGAGTGTTGTCGACAATAATCGAGACTTTTCCTTCAAGCAAACTGGCGCAAACGATATCGGGACGCTCGGTATTTTGGATTTGAGGGAATGGAGACCAAGGGGAATCTTCAATAAATTCTTCGATAAATCCCGATTCCAGTACCCCGTCAATGCGGATTCGGCTGATTCTATTACGGACCTCCTCCAAGATTGAATCCGACGCGATCCCGTCGATATATACTATAACGATATCGGTTTGAGAAACTTGTCCGATCATAATGGACTCCATTTTCAACTTGGGACTAAGGATTCTTCTACGGATCAGACTTGTATTGATACGTAATGATTCTGTAAACCCGTCTCTGGGACCGCGAACGGAAATTTCGGCGGCCGGTTCTTCAACCGAACGGTTTACCATTCCAGTGAGGCCCGCAATGATTGCTTTGTTTTCTCCATCGACCAATAGGGCTACATTTGCCTTCAGAATCCCATTGGTCACATCGTTGATCGTAGAAACCGTTTGAATTGGGGAGACGGCAACCAATTGGTTCTGTATGATCTGTCCGGAAATGGCCGCTCCATCCCCGGAATTGCCATCATAAAGGATCGGCGCCAACACGACATTATCCAGCGTTTTTGTATCGATTAAACCATCGATATATATTAAAAGAGCCTTAGGGTTGCTGCTGATAGGACGGAATACGACATCGGAGCAGGATTCAAACGCTTCCCTGAACATCTTTTCGTTCATAGTAAGATCTGTACTCAAGTCCGAATTTTGTTCATCGGGAGAAGAGAGATTTGTCGATTCAAAATGGCCGGAGCTCTTGTTGTTATGAGCCCGATGTTTTCGAAACTTTGTCTTCAACAATCCCAAGCTACCTCCTCCGTGTTTAGGTGATCACCGCTTCCAGTTGTGTAGTATATCCAAACATCGCCAAGATTAATAAAAGAGCTGTAGTCCTCCGTTTCTACCTGCACTCTTATCATATGGAAGTCGATGATTTCCCCGCTTTGGCCGATAGGGAAAAATAACTCATCTCAACGGGTGAGACAGGCTTTGGTTTCGTTTCCCCCCTCATATCTTCTGACGCGCCGTCCTGAAATTTTACGTCCGTGCAGTCCGGCCGGTATCTCCCCTCCTCCAGCTTCATGTCGATAAAATCAACCACCTGCTGCAGGGAGGCGATTTGGCTGACGATATTTTCCCGGTGGCTTCTTAAATGTTCCACCAGTTCGGGGTATTCCGCGGGGTCCGCATCGGCGGAGACCGCCAAAAAAGGCCGCATCTCTTCCAGCGGCATCCCCGTTTTTTTCAGACAAGAGATCAGCCGTATCGTATCGATGTCCTCCTGCCGGTAGATGCGGTGTCCGTTCTCCTTCCGGTCTGCCCGGGGCAGCAGCGCGATCTTTTCGTAATAACGGATCGTATCTTCGGAAATTCCGGTTTGCCTGGCTGTTTGCTTGATCGTAAAGGTTTGCTCTTCCTTCATTCTGTTTCCTCCCGGAGAGTATTTTTTGTGCATTATACATCTTGGAGCTTACTCCAAGTCAAGTTTCTTACTTGGATCAAAAACTTTGATTTCCGTCTTGACTTGGAGTCGACTCCAAGTTTTAGAATGTGCCCTATCAAGGGGAAATAATCCCGTTATCAGGAGGAGATGTGCAATGAACAAGGAACAACATGAAAATATCGCTTTGATTACGGGCGCAAGCGCCGGGATCGGGCTGGAATTAACCCGGAAATTGCTATCGGAGGACTGGCAGGTGGTCGCTTTAAACCGTTCCGACTTTCCGGCGGACGAAATGAGCATCCAAGAAGCAGTTAAGAGCGGAAGGCTGCGAATGTATAAAACGGCCGATCTTGCCGATTATGTCGGCTTGAGACAGACTTTGGAAGAAATCAAAAGCAAGGAAAAGCGGATCGATATATTGTTCAACAACGCCGGCGGGTCCTTTCCCGAGCTGAGCTATTCGAAACAAGGACGGGAAAAGCATTATGAGCTGATGACGGTCGTTCCGTATATCATTCTGATGGAATTGAAGGAGCTCATCAAAAGCAGCCGCTTAAAAACGGTGATCAATACCTCATCTTCGGCGCTAAAATTTACGAAAGAGTTCAATATCGAAATCCTGGAGCGTCCCAAAACGTTCCGCAAGCTGATTGGTCCTTACGCCACATCAAAGCTGGCGCTTTCGCTGTGGACTCAAGCCGTCGCGCCGCAGCTTGCCGAGGATGACATCAAGATCCGCAGCGTTGACCCGGGCAGCAACAATACGCTAAGAAAAGGGAAAGATTCCGGATTGCCCCTAATCGTTAAACCGTTGATGAAGCTGTTTTTCTCTCCGCCAACCCACGGCGCCGGCAAGCTGTATGAAGGGGCTCTCGGGGAGCACCGTAATGAGACCGGCGTGTTTTTGCTGAAGGGTCAGGTTGCTCCATTGAAATTTAAAGATCACGCGATGAATGTTTTGGAAAGGATTCATGCGATCTACGAACAAGAGTATTTACAACGTCATTTTTAACTTAATGGCTGCTGCAATTACAATAATTCGATATACCCATCCGTTCCATGCACGCGAATGCGTTGCCCGTCTTTGATCCGTTTGGTGGCATTCTCCACTCCGACCACCGCCGGCAAGCCGTATTCGCGGGCGATCACGGATCCATGGGTCATCAGTCCGCCTACTTCGGTGACAAGGCCTTTGATGGATACAAACAACGGTGTCCAGCTAGGGTCGGTAAAGGAGGTGACCAAGATATCTCCATCTTCCAGATCGGCATCCTCCATGTTTAAGATGACGCGCGCTCGGCCCTCTACCATTCCGGAAGAAACAGGCAGACCTGCAATGGCTTCTTCCGGGAGATTTTCCCGCTTGTACTCGCCTGTGATAATTTCGCCGTCGGACGTGATCACGCGCGGGGGAGTTAGTTTTTCATATAACTTGTACTCGTCTTTTCGTTGGCCGATGATCCGATAGTCCAATTGATGGGTGCGTACGACTTCATGAAGTTCTTCAAAAGTCAGATAGTAGATATCTTCTTTGTCATGAATAACGCCGGCTTGTACGAGTCGTTCGGCTTCTTTCAGCAAAGCCTGCTTATAAACGAAGTAGCGGCTAATATAACCGTATTTGGGATATTCCCTATACCCGATGAAATTTCGAATCAGATCGATCATTCGTTTGGTTTCTTTAACTTTTTGTTCCCCATCAGGCAATGGCTTTAATCGCTCCAATAACTCTTGTTCTTTGGCCAAAGCTTCCTGCCGCCCTTGTTCAAATTTCCGACTGCCGGCATTAGGCTCCAAGTTTTTGATGTTACCCAGAATCAGCGGGACAAGTGTAATTGGTTTTTCGCCCCATCGAGTTCTCGTAATATCGATTTCTCCGGTACACCGCATTCCGTATTTGCCGAGAAAATCATAGATCGCATCCCGGGTTTCCTGTCCGCCCTTAAACTTAACCAGTTCATCCAAAAAGTTATCCTCTTTTGCATGTTGTAAATAATCAATGACTTCCGGATAAGGGCGAATCACATCCGCGACATCCAATAGCGCCAGACCCATTTCCGAAGTAATATTGCCCGGTACGGATTGAGAAAGCGTATCTGCCGCGTTTTTTTCGCCCAACCATTTGTACATGTTCTCATTGATCCATGATGAAGCCTCCATAGCAGACATAAACACAGCCGTACTTTGCGGGTCGAATAAGATCTTCTTTAATTGCTGCTGGATATCTTCCAGGATAAAATCAAACAAATCCGCTCCCGATTTCGCTTGGATATTTAGCTTTAATTGTTCAATCGAGGTTTGACTACGCTTAATCAACTCAGAAACGATGGTCGGATCGTTCTCGAATTGTGCCGGCATATCTGTATTACTTCTGCCCAGAACCGGTGCTGTTTGATCATGTGGTAGCAATTTTATAAAATCTCGCTCTATTATGGTCATGAGTGCGCCTTTGATGAGCGGATCGGATCCCATAGTATTTAATAAAGCTTCCCGGCCGGCAGGTGTAGCCAGCCTTGGTGCAACATCGACAAACAACCGCCCGCCGGCTTTGCGCATAGGTGCAGGAGTAATTAACAGGTAGAAAGACAAGCCCAATGGTTTGATGGGATCGGTCATCATTTGTTGGTGGCCGACAGAGACATAAACGTGATTTTCTTGATCATTCGCTTCGGGGATCGGATATAGTGTCGTGATCGGCCGGCTCTGGACAATATAAAATGCATCGTCCACCAAACACCATTCAATATCCTGCGGCCGGCCGAAATAAGCCTCGATCTGTCTTCCGATGTGTGCCAGCCGTAAAATTTGCGGATCGGTAAGAGTTTGCGTCTTTTGCAGATCGGGATCGATCTCCCGGGTCTCTGTTCCGCCTTCCTTCCGTTCATAGATCGCCAATGTTTTGGTTGCGATTCGCTTGTCGACGATTTGCCCATCCCGTACTTTATAACCATCGGCGGACACCAAGCCAGAGACCAGCGCTTCACCGAGCCCATAACCGGCATCGATGGACAGCAGCTTCCGGCTTGAAGTCATCGGATCGGCGGTAAATAAAATTCCCGAAGCCTGCGGGAACACCATCCTTTGCACGATAACGGATAAATAAACCTGACGGTGGTCGAATCCATTTTGCATCCGGTAGATCACCGCGCGATCCGTAAACAGGGAAGCCCAGCATTTACGGATATTCCGCAGGATGGCTTCTTTGCCGATGACATTTAAATAAGTATCTTGTTGACCGGCAAAAGAAGCCTGCGGCAAATCTTCGGCGGTCGCACTGGAGCGCACGGCATAAGCATCCTTCTCGCCAAACCGGGAGAGATAATCAGCAACGGCTTCCACCACGTCCGAAGGAATCTCCGCTTCCATAACGGTCTGCCTGAGCTTCGCGCTGATTTCTCCAATTTGCTCCCGATCTTCTACTTTCAGCATGGTTAGGCGATGGAGCAAATCAAGATACGTTTCGTTTTGTTCGATGGCTTTTCGGTACCCCACCGTGGTAACACAAAATCCTTCGGGTACTTGTATTCCGTGAAGCTTTGACAATTCCCCCAGATTTAATCCTTTTCCGCCGACGAGCGAAAGCTGCGTTTTTTCGATTTCCCGGAAGTCGAGAACCAACAAACTCATCCCACATCTCTCCTAACCATTTAGATTGAGAAAAAAACATTTGACAGCAGGTTACCGGCATGTTAAAATTAAAGTGTAAGATAAGATAATTATGTCTATTTTTCAACAGTGAGTTGTCAATTGATTATATCACCATGTTTATTTATGCGCAATATTAAAGAACCTGGCAAACTGCCCAGGTTCTTTTTTGGTTCCTCGCTATTGGCTATAAAGTCACTTTTTCTTCGTGAAGGCTAATAATAATCCATAGATATAGTAAATGCAGCTCCCCGCAATTACACTATAGAATAACACTGAGACCGTCGTCGGACTCCACACTTTAATAAATCCCCAAGACGCCCCTCCAAACAAAAGGTTGGGTATCAAGGCCGTAAGAGTTACCAGCGCCCCCGCTACAGCGGAGTGTAATACCACAAGCGAAATTCTTTTTGCGTTTATGGAAGCCTTCATCCGTTGTTTTTTGATCAGCCAAGTTATAGTCCTTATAGTCAGCAATAAAAGGATTACAGCAACAAATGCAATTACAGCGCATACGATGGTTAAGATCCTGTCCAACTGTTGATAGATATCGGAGTAATGACCGGAGACTTCTCTCCCTTCCCAGAGATTCATTACCCCCTCCGCAATGGCCGTTGTATAGCTTGTATTCATGTTGGACAATACCGCTACCCCTACTTCTTCATCGGGATTCATGATGAAATACGAACTGAATGTCGGATTTGCTCCGGCATGGGATAGATACTCACTTCCGTTTTCTTTTTCAACTACTCATCCGGCAGCATAATATGTATCCTGATCGAAAGGCTCCACGGTAAGGTCCGGGTAGTGCGACTCTTGAATGAGCCGCTTATCGATCTTACTATTTGAAACGCTGCCTAGCTGGAGTTTTAACCATTTGGCGATATCGTTTGAATTGCTGATAATATACCCCGCAGGAACATTCCCTCTGTAAATAGGCGGTATGTATGCCTGCTCTCTCATAAAGCCGATTTTATACCCCGTGGCCGTTTGCTTTGGCTGAAGTTGATTTAGTCCCACAAAAGTGTCTTCCATGCCGATCGGATCCAGAATCCGCTGTTTCACATATTGTTCGAAAGACTGTTTTGTCACTGTCTCAATCACATAGCCTAAAACATCGTAATTAATGGTCGCGTATTCAAATGAGGTACCCGGTTTACGGTCGAGCGGTTGATTCAGCAAGGTTCCGACGGTTAATTGCAACGCGTTGTCTGCTTGACTCTCCGGGATTTGCGCAATCGTAGTCGAGGCGATTCCGCTGGTATGATGCATAAGCTGGTCCAGCGTAATGGTTTGCGTTTCTCCTTGATACTGCAGTTCCAACCAAGGAATATATTTCCGGACATCCTCCGTACGTTTTAACATTCCTTCCTCTTCGAGTTTTAGAACAGCAAGCCCCGTGAAGGCTTTGGAGGCGGAGCCGATCTCGAATAAGGTCTCGGGCGTAACCGGCTCCTTCGTCTTCGCGTTGGAGTATCCATAACCTTTTTGATAAACCGTTTCGCCCTTCTCCACAATCAAGACGGACAAGCCCGGAATCTTACTTCGTTCTTGCTGCTGCTTAACAAAGCTTTCGATCTCTTGAATCCGCTCGCTTGCCTCGGCATCGACAAGGTTGGGTAGGATCAGGTGCCATATCAGAACCGAGGCAAGCGCAATAACGCATTTATGAATGGCGCTCCCCAACACGAATCTCTTCGATTTGAATTTTTCCAAGACCGTTTTCTCCCCCTTGTACATATTAAAATTAGTATAAAGGGGTATTCCACTCTTTTCCATCTATTCACATTACGATATTTTTAACAATCTAACTAATTTGTCACATGGCGACACTTTCCCTAGTCGGATTTCTATTATTCTTCAAACTCCTCGAACGCTAATTTTGATGGGATATGTTTTTTTCTTCTTTTATTTTGCAGCTGACGCGCAATCGTATAACCGATAAGAAAAGCGGCAGCCGAGGTATTTCCGTCTACGGTATACGGAATGATAGAGGCGTCCGCCACCATTAAATTTTTCACCCCATGAACGTTGCCTCGGGCATCGACTACCCCGCCTTTATTTAACGGAGCCATCCGCAGAAAGCTTTGCTGATGATGATTATGATCAAAATTCTCCTTAATGTATTGTTCCAGTTCAGCATCGTTATCAATAACATCGAGCCCTGGCGAAACCAGCTTGTAAGACGGATCGATCGCTTCCAGCTCTGCGGCAATATTTTTCACGTATATTTTAAAAATGTTTTTAATGGCTTCCAGATCCTCGGGATTTGAGAGAAACCCTTCATCCGCAAGTACGATTTTGAGCGGGTCGTTATTTTGAATGCGGATGTTTCCGCGACTTTTCGGACGAAGATAGAGAATCGCCAATGTTAAAGTATCCTCCGAACCGATGCCTATGAGTTGTACTGCACGCCTGCCGGGATTGGCTCCCGTGGGATCGGGCAAGAATGCCCCTCCGGTATAAAGGGCGTCCGGATCGCTTGCAGGAAGCGCCTGATCGCTCGGGTTCACCGTAAACACGGCAAAGTTAAGCGAATGATTCTTTAACCTCTTGCCTACATTGGGGTTATTAAAAATCACCGGGATGCCCGCCGGCTTAAGCATTTTACCGGGACCGACGCCGGATAACATGAGCAGTTGCGGGCTATTGATTCCCGCGGATATAATGACTTTTTTTCTTGCCAAGGCCGTGACGCATCTGCCCTCTTGTAAAAACTGTACGCCCACCGCCCGTTTATTGGAAAAAAGGACCCGCAAAACCGTCGTTTTATAAATGACTCTGAGCCTGCGGCCATTCACACCATGTCCACTGGATGTCATTATATCGGAGGATAGGAAAGCGGTTGATGAACTTTCCCTAAGACCGTTTGGATCCTGGTATAACTGCCATCGAGTGAATGGCCCTATTGGTGTTTTGGGATCGTTATAATCGAGAATTTCCGGCAAGCCGGTGGCTCGCTCGATCGCCGCTGTCAATTTCCTCGCCATTCTTGTCGGCTTCAAAGGAGCCTGCCTTATGTCCAACCTTCCATTGAACCCTCTGGCCGCTTTATTGCGGGTTCTGCCGTTGTAATCCTCCAAACGTTTAAACCGGAGAACAGCACGTCTCGGGGACCATAACGGCCCCAAAAGTTTTTCCCATTCACGAAATACAGCGCTGGTAGGCCGGACATACTGTTCTCCATTGATGGAGGAGCCGCCACCCGAAAGCCTGCCCGTTGTCCATTCGAACGCCCGGTCATCCAGGCCTTGTTGGGGGACGCCTTCTCCTTGCCAGAAATATTGCGGGAAAAAGTTCTCTTCCAATTCCGCAGCGTTAGACGAGTCGCGGATTGCCGTATCATGATCGTTATTTTCGCCGGCTTCCAGCACAAGAACCGACGTCTTCTTATTATCGGTCAGTGTTTTCGCAATTACCGCCCCGGCAGGCCCTGTGCCGACGACAATGTAATCGAATGTTAATTTACGATTCATTTCGAGTCCCCTTTGTGCAAATATCTAAATTCCGAACTCATTCCGGATCCCAAGGCAAGAGCATTACTCGCTACCTGGAGATGTTGGTAAACGGAACGCATTTGCTGCAGAAAAGAACTTGAGTTTTTAGATCGATTTGTTGCAGAATGGGCTGCAATCTGCTTCGAAGAATCATACATTGAATTCGGCATATTCCCTTTACTCCTTTTCAAATCATATTTATTCCAAGGATATGCGCCCATCATTTCATTGGTTAAGACTTTCACTCATGAAAAGCTCAAAGGAAAAATCCATCGTTCTAATCCATTCTCAGTTGGAATATACATTAGCGCCACGATGAAGATATCGGGGGGTTAAGATGAATCCGGTTATTTCGCTTAAGGATGTCTGGCTCAAGTATAATTCACGCCGGGAATGGGCTCTCCGGGGATTGAACATCACCATCCATCAAGGTGAATGGATCACAATCATAGGTGGAAACGGTTCGGGCAAATCGACGCTAATTCGGTTAATGAACGGCCTTCTACAGCCTTCTGCTGGAGAAGTTACGGTTTGCGGCATGCCCGTCGGCGACCCGAACCATCTTATGGAGATTCGGCAAAAAGTCGGAATGGTGTTTCAAAACGTCGAGAATCAAATCGTGGGGTTGACGGTTGAAGAGGACACGCGGTTTGGCTTATACAATATCGGAATTGCGATGGATGAAATCGAAAATCGGTGCCGGGATGTTTGGGAACCGCTCGAGATGACCGATAAAAAAAACGACCTCCCCCACTATTTATCCGGCGGCGAAAAGCAGAAGCTTGCGATCGCCGGCATTCTGGTCATGCAACCGGAGGTCATCATTTTCGATGAATCCGCATCGATGCTCGATGCCAAATGCACAGAGCAAATGCACAAGTTAATGACAGAATTGCACAGCAAGAACTGCACGATTATTCAAGTAACCAACGATGTGGAGGAAATCTTGCATTGCAGCCGGCTTGTAATCATACATAAAGGTTCGATCCGCTTTGACGGACCGCCTTTGGAAGCAACCCGTAATCCATCTCTCTTCAAACAATGCGGCCTGCTTCCTCCCTTTTCGGCGCGGATCCGTGATATTGTTGCGGAGTATGGAAAACGCTGGCTCGATCTGGTGAGCATGTAATGGATATTTTCTTAAAGAACGTTCGCCTCGTCCATAACCCCAATACACCCAATGAAAAGATAGCCCTCGATCATATTTCCTTGCACATTCCATCCGGGCAGTTTGTCGCCATTATGGGGGCGGTGGGAAGCGGGAAAACCACTTTGATTCATACGATTTGCGGGCTGCTTCGTCCCCTTTCCGGTGATATCAGGGTCGGATCTTACCCGCTGAATAAAAAGGCCAACCGTCGACGCGTTTGGAAGGAAATCGGTTATTTGTCCCAGTTCCCCGAGCATCAAGTCATGGAAGATACGGTGTTTAACCATATCGCAGAAGGATTGAATCATTTGGGCTTAACGCGGGAATGTCTTGCCAGGCGGGTAAATGAGAACTTGGAAGCCGTAGGGTTATCCAATGAACGATTTAGAGGCTTATCGCCGCACCATCTCAGCGGAGGAGAACTGCGCCGTGCAGTCTTGGCCGGAATATTGGCTGC
Source organism: Paenibacillus haidiansis (assembly GCF_036553665.1). Lineage (NCBI taxonomy): Bacteria > Bacillati > Bacillota > Bacilli > Caryophanales > Paenibacillaceae > Paenibacillus > Paenibacillus haidiansis. The sequence continues at coordinate 79,725 of NZ_JAZHPZ010000017.1, forward strand.
GGAACCGAAAATCCTCATCCTTGACGAGCCGACAGCCGGACTGGATGGCTGGGAACGGTTAAGAGTCTTATCGCTCTTAAAGCAGATCCATATTGAAAAGAAAACGACCATATTGTACATCTCGCATCGGCTGGAAGAAGCGCTGGAATATTCGGAGCGCATTCTTGCCGTAGACCATGGCCAAATCGCGAATGATTTCCACCCTTCTGAAATCCGGCCTCTTTGGCATAAATTAGAAAATATGGGCTTTGCAAAAACTCCCCTGCTTCGGCTTATGGATCTGCTTGAAGAACGGCTTTCCGCTCCCATGCCAAGAGATATTTACAAGGAGGAACAGTTGGCGGCATACCTCACTAAGCTTGCGGGGAGGGACTAACGGCGTGCATTCGGGTAAATTATTGCCTTTCGGCTTATTCATGAATACCTCCTCTTTTTTTCATCAAGCGGATCCCCGCTCAAAACTGATTTTTACCGTCATTTATCTGACGCTGCTTGCCGGCTCGACGAAGGAATTAAGTATGGCAATCCTGGGAGTTTCCTCGGTGATCTTGATTCTCTGTTCAAAGTTACCGTTGGCTTATTTGTGGAGCGGACTAAAGGGGATTCTTCCCTTTCTCCTCATCTTGTTCTTTTACCACCTGCTTTTTAACCATCACGGTCGGATTTTGCTATCTGTTTCCCGAATCCATATCCACCTTGAAGGCCTTACAACAGCCCTGATGTTTCCTTGTAAACTGGCTTTAATTATACTCACGACGACAACATTTACCCTAACGACAACGCCAAAAATGCTGACTGACGGCCTGGAAACGCTGCTTCGCCCCCTTCGTTTCGTCCGGTTTCCTGTCCGGAAATTTGTCATGATGAGCACACTTGCCTTCCGGTTCATTCCGCTTTTTATCGATGAGCTGGGTTCGATGCTCAATGCAAGCCAATTGAGAAACGCACGTTATCATGGGAAGCATCTGCAAAGCAAAATCCGATCCCGTTCCCGGCTCTTGATCGCTGTACTTCTCCTCGTCTTCCGCCGGGCGGACCAGTTGACACTTGCCATGGAAGCCCGTTGTTTTCCCGGTAAAGAAACCACGGTAAGCCATTTGCATTTGGGCTTTCGCGATTGGATCATCATCGGATTCGCCATCGTTCTGATATCGGTCCAGATCTACATCGAAGGCGGTGAATTTTAAAAGGATGAGCAAATTGAAGAAGTACTGGTTAGATCCCGCATGCGAAGAAGTTGCACGGATTCAAGCGCGCTCCGGCGGCGGCGTATTTGCCACAAGAAATATGGTCACTGTCGCATTTTTGGCGGCTCTTTCCGCCATGCTTCAATCCATGGGAGGATTATTGCCCGGCGTCGGCTTTGTAATCAGTCCCTTCGCTACTGCTCCCATTATTTTAGCCTCCGTCCTTTCCGCAGGCTCCGGAATCATTGCTTACTTCCTCACAATTTTGCTGCTCCTCTTTATCCAACCAAGCGAACTGATCGTTTTTCCGTTTACGACCGGAATACTGGCCCTTGGAATCGGCATTTCTTTCATGCTTTTGAAATCGCGTCTGACTGCCTTACTGGCGGGATGCATTTCATTATTTGCAGGAATCTTGATGTTGCTTTACGTTTTTCAATTTCCGGTACTGGGTCCAGCCCTTCCCTCCGGATTTAACTTGAGCGTTACCGTACTTTTACTCGGATTCTCTCTCCTGTACGCCTGGGTATGGGTCTGGTTCAGTAAATGGATGATTCGAAAACTGAGCAAGGTTATATAAAATCATTACGATGAGGAGGTCCAACGTAAATGAACGAATATATTCCCGGCGGTATGTTACAACGACAGTTTAGGTGGGAATGGGTAAATTATTGCCTATACCGGCACTTGCATGAAAGCAATCCCATACCCAAACTGCAACCGGTTCTGGATCATCTGCTGAAAGCGCAGAAGAAACAATTGGCTTTGTTTGAGAACATCTTTATTTCTCAGCGGATCCCTATTCCCTCGGACACCATCAACGTGAAATATAAGCCATTCGAGTTATGCATTAAAGAGCTGCACTACCGGGAATATCAATTATTGCAAGAATATTTGAGCTACGCCGATTACTTTATGCCGACATCCTCCCGTAAACTTGGCATCGGCGAGCTTATAAATGGCCAGCTCTCGCAGGTGAATACATTGGTCGGGTTGAAACAAACTCTTGCGGATCTTTCCAAAGAAGAACATACCGCCAAAAAGCCGGATTACTTAATAGAAGAAGGCTATCGATTAGAGCGTGTTGCCTCCGGATTCACTTTTCCGACGGTGATGACGTTTGATTCGCAAGGAACGATCTACGTTGCGGAGGCCGGCTTTGCGTACGGTACAAAACCCGGCAAAGGACGCGTTGTGCGCATAGAAGGAGACGGTTCCTTTACTGAAATTGCCGGCGGTTTTGGCGGTCCCGTGACGGGAATCGTCTGGCATGACGGCTACCTTTATGTGGCCGCCGGGGCAATCGGAGAGGAACACGGGCCAGGTTGCGGACAAATTATCCGCTTGTCGATGGACGGAAAAGTCGAAATCATCGTGAACGGGCTGATGACATGCGGCGACCATTTTACCGGGGATGTGATTTTCGGGCCGGACGGCAAGCTGTATTTCTCGGTTGGCACCGGTACCAATTCCGCCGTTGTGGGAACCGACAATATGCTGATCTTGAATCATCATCCTCAATTTCATGATACGCCGGCCAGAGATATCGAACTTATGGGGACCAACTTCGTCACTCGAAATCCATTATCGGAACAACCGGATGTGGCGATTACAGGTGCCTATAAATCATTCGGGGTCCCCAGCCATGAAGGCGAAATGGTTCGGGGCCGGTTGTTGGCCAACGGCGTTATCTATTGCTGCAATCCTGACGGCAGCGATTTGCAAATCGTAGCGGATGGGTTCCGCAACACGTTCGGCTTAAAATTCTCTCCATATACCGGTAAATTGATTGTTACAGATCATGGCGCGGACCCGCGGGGCAGCCGGCAAATCCGCTTGGATTGGGATAAGGTCTGGGAGGTCGTTCCGAACGGATGGTACGGTTTTCCGGATTTCTTCAGCGGCCTGCCTGCGACCCTCCCCCATTTTCACGCCGATCAACAAGCTAAACCGACTTTTTTAATGAAAAAACACCCTAAGCTGTCTTCCCAACCTCTTGCCCGGTTACAACCGCACAGCGCGTCGATGAAATTCGATTTCTGTACCAATCCCGGCTTCGGCCGCCCGGGGGAAATATTCGTTGCCCAATTTGGCGAAACGGGCTTTGAGAAAACGGGAGAGCTTCCGGGATATAAAGTGGTTAGAGTGGATCTGGATACAGGGCAAATCTCCGATTTCCTGACGAATCCCAATGACGATTCCGCTGCAAATGGACCTGTACGGCCGATCGATGTCAAATTCAACGCCACGGGAGATGAGCTTTATCTTGTCGATTTCGGAATCATGGGGACCGAGCAAAGCGGGAGAAAACCTCAGCCCAAAACGGGAACCTTGTGGAGGATTGTTAAAACAAAATGAAAAAAGATATAAGCCCGGCATGCTGCCGGGCTTATATCTTTCAGTTATTTTTGTCGGCCAAATATACGCGAATCACAATATCCTGGTCATGATTGCCGAAACCGGAACCATAAAGCGTTAATCCTCCTACATGAACGGCCTGTTCCTCAACCGCGAAACGAAGACTCCAAAACGGTTCTCTCAGTTTGATATCCGTAGTGGTCACATCCGACATCCGCTCCCCATCCATAAATGTCCCCGAGGCGTCAATGCGGATCGTCTTCAATAATCCGTATTGATTCAGATTTCGATGCCACCACTCCGGCGTATATTTGCCGCGCGCGGCTCTTCCGAAATCGGCGGGGCTTGTCCATGTGCCAAGTTTAATGCCGTTAAATGTAAAGGTAATATCCGATGGCCAATGATCCCGGAGGCCCGGCGCTTCGGAAGCGATCTCCATGGAAATTTCGATGGCTTCAGCGGTTTGATCGGGAAGCATAAAGTTAGGCGTTTTGTACTCCACATACCCTCTTCCGAACCACAGGATTGAAGCCTGAACCCGCTCGGGATCAAGGAAATATCGCGGATCGTCCCAAACCCCGATTTCCTTCTCCCTCGTACCGAGTCCGCAGGTCGGATGCACCTCAAAAGCGGTATAATGACCGACTGAAATCGTCTGCTCCCTTACCTTTGCGTTTCCGGCGGCGGATGGCAGCTCAATCTCGACGGTTTTTTGTTTGAGGAAACACATTTTGTGCGTCCCGCCGTTTCGGCGCACCCTGCGGCTCCCGATGAGTTCGGCTTGTTCGAGTTTGCGGATGTGCATCGTGACGATGGAAGGGCTGAGCTCTAACTTGGCCGCGATGTCCTTTACGCTCATTTCGTTATCGGCAATCAGGCTCATAATTTTCCATCTGACCTCACTGGCAAGCGCTTCGTATAGCGGCATATATTTTGAATCTCCGTTCGCTTTAATCATGTTCATGTTCATGTTCAATACCTCCTGCCCTTGGCCGTTGAAATCACATTTATATTAATTTAAAGGATTTTACATGAATCTTCAACCTCCACGCCATTGAAAGATTCCGCGCAATGTTGTTTAATTTCCTTAGCATCCGATCAAACTGGATTCTTATAGATATGAATTTATTGAAGAGGTGAAAGCATGAAATACCATAATCCCGTCATCAAAGGCTTCTATCCGGACCCGAGCGTTTGCATGGTTGAAGACACTTATTATCTCATTTGCAGCTCTTTTCAGTATTTTCCCGGCGTACCGATCTTCGAGAGCAAAGATTTGATTAACTGGCGGCAAATCGGTCATTGTCTGACCAAGACAAGCCAGGTACAACTCGAGAAGGTTGACAGTTCGGGGGGAGTATTCGCCCCTACTCTTCGCCACCATAACGGGCGGTTCTATATGACGACCACGAACGATACCACCCGTCAAAATTTCTATGTGTGGACGGACGATATCTACGGCGAGTGGTCCGAACCGATCTTCGTAGATCAGGGCGGAATTGATCCGGACTTATATTTTGAAGGTAATAGAACGTATTTCATGAGCAACGGCGCCGACGATTTCGGAGTCCCGGGTATCGTTCAATGTGAAATCGACATCGAGACCGGCAAGAAGCTGACGCCAAGCCGTACGATTTGGCAAGGTTCCGGCGGCCGCTACCTGGAAAGTCCTCATATGTATAAAATAAACGGACTCTATTATCTGCTCGCTGCGGAAGGCGGAACGGAATATGGACATATGGAAACTTATGCCCGGGGGAATTCCGTATCCGGTCCTTTCGAAGCTTACCCTCATAATCCGGTCTTAACGAACCGGAATTTAGGGGGCTATGAGCTGCAGGGCGTCGGGCATGGCGATCTGGTTCAGGACAACCAGGGGAATTGGTGGCTCTTCCACCTAGGATTCCGTCAAACCGGACAATGGCTGACTTATCACCATCTTGGGCGCGAAGTTTTTCTGACCCCCGTAACTTTTAATGAGGACGGCTGGTTTACGGCAGGTCATAACGGCACTACGTTATTGACCTTTGAAACCGATCGGATTCTGGAAACCGTTGTTCAAAATGAGAAGAAGTCATTTACATTTGAAAATACGGATTGGGACCTGGACTGGTGCTATCTGCGTCATCCCCATACGGAGAATTATCTATTGGAACGAAACAAGCTTACTCTAAAAGGGACCGAAATCACGCTGGATCAGCCGGCATCCCCGACCTTCATCGGCATCCGGCAAAAAGACTTCAACGCGGTAATTTCATGCAATGTCAGCCTTACGAACGGAGAGGCCGGCATCACGCTCTATATGGACGAACACCATCATTATGATTTGGCCGTACGGAAAGTGTCGGGCGGATATAAGGTGATCGAGCGGCTTAATATCGGGGATATTAAATCTGTCGAACATGAAACTGATCTCGGCGATAACCATCAAGCCACACTGGTTATACGTGCAAATAACGAACGTTATAGCTTCTTTCTTCATGCGGACGGCAAAGACATCCAATTAGGCACAGCGCAAACAAGATATCTATCCTCCGAGGTTGCCGGCGGGTTTACGGGCGTCCTCATCGGTTTGTATGCTTGCGGGGAAGGCTCTGCGGCCGAGTTTACAAACTTTAAGTGCGACTACATGTAAAAAAAGAGGGGAGACACTGTAAACTGGCCCCTTAGTCAAGGACACTTTAAAAAAAGGGTTAAGCCGCACTTAAAAGATGATTCCTGTATTGAACAGGAGTCATTTTTTTTCGTCCCCATTGATATCTGTGGTAATTGTAATAGCGAATGTAGCGATGAATCTCTCGTTCCAATTCAGCCAGTGTTGCACAGTTTCGGCTTTTTATATGATCTTTCAAATGTCCAAAGAAGGACTCCTGAGGGGCATTATCCCAGCAGTTTCCGCGTCGCGACATGGACTGTCCAAGGCCTTTCATTTTCAATAAGTGCTGGTAGGTGGGACTTGTGTAGTGGCTCCCTTGATCTGAATGGATGAAGGCGTCCTTATGGAGCTTCAATCGACGCTGTCTCGTTAATGATTTAACGGTGTCTGTCGCAAGACTTAAATGGAGGGTAGTGGAGAAGTTATGGGCAAGCAGTTCGCCTGTGGCGGCATCCAACACGGTCGACAAATAAGCCGTCTGCGATTTGCCATACGGGAGATAGGTGATGTCGGTGAGCAGCGCAAGTCCGGGAATCCCCTTCTTGAAATCCCTCTGCAGCTCATTAGGAACGGTGCGATGCTCGAGTGTTGCTTTCGCCATACGCCGATACGGATTGGCCCGTCGATGGGGACATATGAGATTAAACTTATTCATGAGTCGTTTGATTCGCTTGAGGTTGTACACCGTGTCATACTCATGTTCCAGTGTCATTTTGATCGAGCGCGAACCTTTCTTGAATCCTCTTCGATGAAAGGCTTTCTTAACAAGGGCTCCGGCTTGTTCATCCCTTCGCATACGTTCTTCACGCTTACCGGCAGATAAAAGGTAGTTGTAATAGCCTGAGCGTGATACGTCTAGCAGCTCACAAAGGAAGCCCGTCATGCGTGTGTATCCTTGTTCAATCGCGCCCTGGATAAGTTCGAATCGTTCACTTTTACCTAGGTTTTCTCCGTTTGCTAACAGCCTCCTTTCGCTCCTGTCTAACTTTTTTACGTATTCCAGTTGTGCCTCCAGCAGCTTGATCTTTGCTTCTTGTTGGGCAATAATCTCATCGGGTGATAACGTTGGTTTCAACGGACGTAAAGCTGCCTCTTTGCGTGAATCCGCCAGTCCGATGATTCCGTCTTTGTCATAGGCTTTCTTCCAACGATCCGCACTCTGCTCGACTCGCTTGATCCCGAGCATCTCCACGTCAAAGCCGTTTGCTTCAAAAATCTCTCGAGGAGTCCTTCCTAATAGATACTGGTCGATGAATACGCGTTTGAACGCATCGGCATACGTGATTGATTTCTCACTGACCCGCAAAACATTTGGATTATTCGCTAAAAGCGTACGTTCATTTTTATTAAAGAGTTTCTTACTCATGCCCTCGCCCCCACTATTGATTCCAGTATACAAAAAGGTACCCATACGCTAAACACTTTTTTCTAAGTGTCCAGTGTATGGGTACCAGTTTA
>NZ_JAZHPZ010000018.1:0-87050 GCF_036553665.1 Paenibacillus haidiansis
TCCGGTAGTTATCCCGGTCTTACGGGCAGGTTGCCTACGTGTTACTCACCCGTCCGCCGCTAAGTTAATCAGGAGCAAGCTCCCGATTAACTCCGCTCGACTTGCATGTATTAGGCACGCCGCCAGCGTTCGTCCTGAGCCAGGATCAAACTCTCCAATAAAGTGTTTGACTTGCTCATTTCAAAACTGACGAGAATTTTACTTCTCATTTAATACTCACTCGTTGTTCAGTTTTCAAAGATCAACTTCATTCATTTCAGTCAACCGCTCATCAGCAGCAACTCTTATATATTACCACGTTTCAATCAATTATGCAAGCTTTTTTTGAATTATTTTTTAATTCGTTATTTTGCTTGCTGTTTCTCGAACCGTGCTGGCCGCTATTCGCTGGCCGGATATATAATATACCACGGATAAATTAATTAGGCAACCATTTTGAATCAATTTCATACATGCAATGTTTTCCTGAATTAATGCCCTTAATCTTTACCCTGATAAGGTTTGTTTTTTCGGCCAAAGCGTAAAACTGAAGCTGATCAGGAAATCGATCCCCAAGATTACCGCCCATTTTATGATCATTCCTCCCAGCTGCTCCGTACGCGAGGGATCGTCGACAAAAAGAATCATTCCATACAATAATGACGCACCGATAACCCCGGAAAGGAGGTGCCGATACCATCCCTGCCTTTCAGAGCGAGCGTGTTCCTTTCCGTATTTCGGCGCCTTTTCGGGCTTGGCACCCCCGGCGTAACGGTACGCAAACCGCTGGTCGGCCCACCGGATCATCCGGTGCCCGAATCCGACCGTCACCCCGATATAAACAGCGGCCAACCCATGAGCGAATGACGCCATCGTCCCGTTCTTCAAGTCAATGACCGTTACCACGATCAGAATCAAATCAACGATCGGAGTTCCTATCAGCAGCAATCCGCCGATCTTTCTCCAACCCAACAGATACCTTGCGGATAAACCGGCCAGTACCAATACCCAGAACGCAATTTCACAGCCAATAATAAGTGCCATGATCATACCAGTATGTCTCTCCTCTCCGCATTTATTTAATACACTTGTGCTAAAAACAAAATAACACATCTGTATTACATAAAACAAGGCCGTGATATACTTAGGACATGCCTAAAATTGTTGACCATGAATTTCAAAGAGAAGTTGTCGCCGAGGCGGCATGGAGAGTTATCCGCAAATACGGAATCGAACAGGCCTCAGTTCGAAAGATCGCCGAGGAAGCCGGTGTTTCCGCAGGCTCGGTGCGTCATTATTTCACTTCGCAATCCGAGCTGTACGCATACTCCATGCGACTGGTTTCGAAGCGAGTCAATGAACGGATTCGGCATATTCGCCCTACGGGGAACTTGATGGAGGATATTCTCGAATATCTGGAGCAGATTCTCCCGCTTAATGAGGAAACGAGACTCGAAATGGAGGTGTGGTTTGCTTTTGTCGCGAAGTCCATGTCGGATTCCTCATTAGAAGAGCTCCGCAATCAAGTGGATCACGATCTAAGAAGGCTGTCCGAATTACTGATCGCTGCTTTGATCGAGTCGGGTTCCGCCAGAAACGATCTCGATCGGAATCTGGAGGCAGAGCGTTTCTATGCTCTGATCGACGGTTTGGCGATTCATGCGGTACTGAGGCCCGAAATGCTGTCCGGGGAAAAAATCGAAGCCGTACTGACGCATCATTTGCGTACGCTATGCAGGCCTTGAAGCTTGATCCACAATAATATGCGCAAAAAAAAGAACGCCCTCCGAAGAGGGTGTTCTTTTTACAACGCAGAAGCCTTCCTTATTCGACAGCTGTGTTCCGCATATGCGGGAACAGCAGGACATCGCGGATCGAAGCGGAGTCCGTCAACAGCATGACCAGACGGTCGACCCCGATACCGAGTCCGCCGGTCGGCGGCATGCCGTATTCGAGGGCACGGATGAAATCTTCGTCCATTTCGTGCGCCTCATCGTTGCCTTGCTCACGCTCGAGGAGCTGGGCTTCAAACCGCTGGCGCTGATCGATCGGATCGTTCAGCTCGGAGAATGCGTTGGCATGCTCGCGCGCCACAATAAACAGCTCGAAACGATCCGTGAAACGAGGATCTTCTTCGTTCTTCTTGGCCAGCGGGGAAATTTCCACCGGGTGACCGTACACAAACGTAGGCTGAATCAAGGTTTCCTCCACAAATTGCTCGAAGAACGCATTCAAAATATGCCCGAAAGTCATATGCGGTTCAACCGGAACCTTGTGTTCTTTGGCAAGACGGTGAGCTTCTTCATCGCTCATGTGCACGCCGAAGTCCACGCCGGTCACTTCCTTGACCGCATCCACCATGGATACGCGGCGCCATTGCGGCGTCAAGTCAACCGTATGCCCTTGATATTGGATCACATGAGTGCCCAAAACCTCTTCGGCGATATGCGCGATCATATTTTCAGTCAATGCCATGATATCCTTGTAATCCGCATAAGCTTCATACAATTCGATCATGGTGAATTCCGGATTGTGGCGGGTGGAAATCCCTTCATTCCGGTATACCCGGCCGATCTCGTACACTTTCTCCAAACCGCCCACAATCAGACGCTTCAAATGAAGCTCGATGGCGATCCGCATGTAGAGCTGCATGTCCAGTGCATTATGATGCGTAATGAAAGGACGGGCCGCCGCACCGCCGGCAATATTGTGAAGCGTAGGCGTTTCTACCTCCAGATAGCCGAGAGAATCCAAATACCGGCGCATGGATTGGATGATCCGGGAGCGCTTGATAAAGGTTTGCTGAACCTCGGGATTAACGATCAAATCGACATAACGCTGACGGTAGCGAAGCTCCACGTCCTTAAGGCCATGATATTTGTCGGGAAGCGGGTAAAGCGATTTGGACAAAACCTCCAGGTCTTTGACTTTGATCGTCGTTTCGCCGGTCTTGGTCTTGAATACTTCGCCGGTTACGCCGACGATGTCGCCAAGGTCGAGGATATGAAAAGCCGCGTATTTGTCCGCCGGAACGCTGTCCTGCCGTACGTAAATTTGGATTTTGCCCGAAAGATCCTGAATATGCGCAAAGCTGGCTTTACCCATCACCCGTTTGGCCATAATCCGCCCGGCGATCGAAACCTCCACCTGCTTCTCATCAAGCTCTTCCTTGGTTAATCCGTCATACTGCTTCAAAATATCCCCCGCCATGGAAGTACGCACGTACTTCTTGCCGAAAGGGTCTACCCCCAACCCGCGCAGCTCGTCCAGCTTATCGCGGCGGATTTGCAGCATTTCATTGATCTCGACGACTTCCTGGTTGTTTTGTTCCTCGCTCACTTCGTTCCACTCCTTAACAACATGATTTTTAAAAGGCGAATAGAAAACAGTGAAAGAAGCTTCCGCTGGGGAAGCTTCTTCAGGTCGCTAATTCAGCCTTATTTCTTAATATCGACTATTTTATATTGAATGACGCCCGCAGGAACCGTAACGTCGACGATAGCACCCTTCTTCTTGCCCAGAATGGCTTTGCCGACAGGGCTTTCGTTCGATATTTTGTTCTGCAGCGGATCGGACTCGGCCGTCCCGACGATCGCGTATTCCATCGTATCGCCGAACTCCAGATCCTCGACCGTAACCGTCGAACCGATGCTTACCGTGTCCGTATCGATCTCGTCATTGTTGATGATCCGGGCGTTGCGCAGCATTTTCTCCAGCGTAATAATACGTCCTTCAATAAACGCCTGCTCGTTCTTCGCATCCTCATATTCCGAGTTCTCGCTGATGTCCCCGTATCCGATGGCGGTCTTGATCCGCTCGGCTACTTCGCGGCGTCTTACGGACTTCAAATTTTCCAGCTCTTCTTCCAGTCTTTTCAGACCGTCCTGTGTAAGAATGACTTCTTTATCGCTCATCTCAACCGATTCTCCTGTCATGGAAATAATATTCGCACTGTGCGGCGGACTGCCGGGAGCTCCAAAGGCGCCTTCCCGCTAAATCAAGGAGAGAACCAACGACGTTCCTAAAGAAGATGCCGTAATTCCCGTATTTCCGCCTAACAACGGCCGTGAAAAATCACGCATCATTGAGAATATCATATGCAATCGCATGGAGGTCAGACCATCCATGTTGTGGAAGTTATCTCCTGAGGCGAATTTATACTGAGAAATTATAGGTTAACGAATCGAAAATGTCAATGACGCCCGATTTTGCAAATGAAAACGCTTTATGAACGTTACCCCTGCAAAATCCGATTACGCGGATGCGACCTGATCATTCTGTTGGGCTTCAAGGTCCGCTACAAAATTCTCCAGAATACGCACCATTTCGTCCCGCTTCGTTTCCTCCATAATAACGTCCTTAATCCGGGCCGCTCCTTTAAGGCCTTTCAGATACCAGGCCAGATGCTTGCGCATTTCCCGAACGGCCACATTCTCGCCTTTGAGCGCCGCCAGCCGGTCCATATGCAAAATGGCGATCCGGATTTTCTCTTGGGCTTCCGGCTCCGGCAACAGGATACCCGTTTTGAGGTATTCTACCGTCCGGTACAGCATCCACGGGTTGCCCAGTGCGCCGCGCCCGATCATGACTCCGTCGCAGCCGGTTTCGTCCAGCATCCGTTTCGCATCCTCCGGCGTCGCCACGTCTCCGTTGCCGATGACGGGAATCGACACCGCTTCCTTCACTTGTTTGATGTAGCTCCAGTCCGCTTTACCGGTATACAATTGCTCCCGCGTACGGCCGTGAACGCTGACCGCTTTGCCGCCGGCCTGTTCCACGGCTTTGGCGTTATCGATGACATAGATGTGATCGGAATCCCAGCCGATCCGCATCTTTACCGTCACCGGCTTGCTTACGGCTTCCACGACCGCCGACACCATCTCATAAATCTTGTTCGGGTCGAGCAGCCAACGGGCGCCCGCATCGCATTTTGTCACTTTAGGCACAGGGCAGCCCATATTGATATCGATAATATCCGCGTTCGTCTCCTGATCGACCACTTTGGCGGCTTCGACCAGGGATTTGCGGTCCCCGCCGAAAATTTGCAGGCTGAGCGGTTTCTCCCGCTCGTCGACGAACAGCATTTGACGGGTCCGCTTGTTGCCGTGGATGATCGCTTTATCGCTAACCATCTCTGCGCAGACAAGCCCGGTCCCGAACTCTTTGGCGATGAGCCGGAACGCCGGGTTGCATACTCCCGCCATCGGGGCCAGCACGACCTGATTTTTCATCTCAATATCGCCGATCTTCAGCATGATGGTATCCCTCCCGGGGGTAAAATATACTAAATTTCCTCCTGCTTCAGTTCCGCAAGGGATATCCCAAGAACATCCGCAATTTTAATTAAAATTTGATCTTCTGCGCGGCGGTTTCCCCGCTCGATCGCGCCCAGAATCGCTAGCGACACGCCCGATTCATCCGCCAACTGCTGCTGCGTATAACCTTTTAGTTTCCGGAAGGCGCGGATCCGCCGGGCCAGATGCCTGTTTTCCAAAGCCGTACTCCATCCTTTCCGTCTATGAAGTTCAGGGCAGTGTGCACCCGCTCATAGAGCCCCGTAGGTTCTCCTTCCGGCACGATATCGCGCAGCGGGACAAGTACGAAGGCTCGCTCCAGCATCCGCGGGTGAGGCAAGGTCAACAGAGGAGTATCAATGGTTTGGCCCTCCATCCATAGCAGATCCAAATCGACCGTTCGCGGGCCCCAGCGGAGCTTGCGTTCCCTTCCCAGCTTAAGCTCGGTTTCCAGCATGAACTTAAGCAGCGCTTCGGGGGTAAGCGTGGTGCGCAGCGCGAGCGCCATATTGACAAAGTTGGGCTGATCCACGTAGCCTACCGGGTCCGTCTCGTACAGATCGGAACACCGGAGCACCTGAATCTCGCGGTGTTCATTCAGCAGCGCCACCGCCTGCCTTAGATTGGACTCGCGATCTCCCAAATTGGCTCCTAATGCAATATAAGCCTCTGACAGATCAGAGGTGGATTGTGTGCTCATAAATCCTTCTCACTTTCTCGACCGGTGCAACTCCACCGTCACTCCCTCGAAATGTATATCAAAAGGGGGATGCGGTTTGGTCACGCCGACCGTTAAGGCATCTACACTAGTATAAGTGTCCAAAACGGCGGATGCAATATGCTCGGCAAGCGCCTCGATCAATTTAAAGCTGCTTTGCTCGACGATTCCTTTCACCAGCTCGTGGACCTCGGCATAATTTACCGTTTCGGCAAGATCGTCGTTCTCCCCGGCTTTGCGCAGATCAAGCTCCAGCGTAAGGTCCACGTAGAACCGCTGCCCAAGCTTCCGTTCTTCCTCAAATACACCGTGATACCCGTAATATTCCATGCGCCGAATAATCATTTTATCCATAATTTACTCCTCCGTTTAGCGGCCAAATAAGTTGGCGGTCTACGCGTATATAATGGCGTCGCACATTTGCGCCGTACGTTTGATTTCCTTTACGTCATGGACCCGTACGATCTGGCAGCCCTGCGCGATCCCGAAGGCCACGGTCGCCGCAGTGCCGAATACCACCTCATCGACATCGAGATCCAAGGCGGTACGGATGAACTTTTTGCGCGACGTTCCAAGCAGCAGAGGGAACCCGAGGTCCGCGATTCGGTCGAGCTCCTTCATGACCAGCAGATTCTCGTGATAATCTTTGGCGAAGCCGATCCCAGGGTCCAGGATGATCTGCTCGTCCTTCACCCCGGCTTGCCGGGCGATCCGGACGCTGTCCAGTAAGTCGTCGCAAACGTCTTTCAGCAAATCCTTATAATCCCGATCATGCCGGTTGTGCATCAAAATGGCGGGACATCCGAATTCCGCCGCGACTTCGGCCATTTGCGGCTCGTACTTAAAGCCCCAGATATCGTTGATTATATGGGCGCCGGCTTTCAGCGATTCCCTCGCCACTTTCGCTTTATAGGTATCCACGGAGACCGGAATATGCGGAAGCTCGCGGTGAAGAGCCTCCACTACGGGGACGACGCGCTCCAGCTCCTCCTGCTCGCTTACCGGTTCATGGCCGGGCCGGGTCGATTCTCCCCCCAGATCGATTATATCGGCACCGTCCGCGACCATTTGCTTGGCATGTTGAATCGCCCGCTCGACATCATTGTATCGCCCTCCGTCCGAAAACGAATCAGGCGTCACGTTAAGGATGCCCATGATCAGCGTACGCTCTCCCAAGGTCACAGTCGTTTCCCCGCAGCGGTATTCCCTTTTATATAGCTTACTCTTCATCATTTTTATCGTCTTACCTCTTTTCTGTATAAATCCAGCAGCCGTCCGGTCACCGGTCCGATCTCCCCGCCTCCGACAGCGATGCGCTTTCCGTCAGGCCGGGCGAGCAGGGTTACCGGCATCAGCTCCTGGATCGAGTTTGTAAGGAAAATTTCCTCTGCCTCCTCCAGCTTGTCCCAGGGATAGCGTCCCTCTTCCGCCTTAAGTCCGCAGCGTCGAGCCAGCTCCATGACCAGGCTCCGGGTAATGCCCGGCAAAATGCCGGTGCCGATCTCGGGTGTATATAGTTTGCCGTGATTCACGAAAAACAAATTGCTCGTGATCCCCTCCGCCACATCTCCGTTTGCCGTCAGCAGCAATCCTTCCGCCGGAAGGGCGGCGCATGTTCCGGCTCCCGCTTCGACAGCTACAGATGCGCTATGGTCATACGCACCCGCACCCGCAGCGGACTCTTGCCGTTCGTAAGCGGCCAATTCGCGGCGGGCCAGCACATTGTTCATATAATGCAGTGATTTCAGCCGGATTTCGCTCTCCGGCGTATTGCGCGGCGTACGAAGCCTCCAGAGCGTCTTCCCTTTCGTGTACAACGCCTCATTTAGGGGCGGCAGCGGCTTTACGTAAAGAACGACCGTCGGCTCCGCATAATCCTCCGTTATTAACCCGAGCGGTCCCTCTCCCGCGGACACGGTCAGGCGGAAGTATCCGTCGCTCAGCTCATTTCGCGCCAACAATTCGGCGATTTCCGCCATAATTCCGTCGGCATCGCCTTGGTAGGGAATACCCACTTGCCTGCAGCTTTCCTTTAACCGCTCCAGGTGTCGATGCAGCAAAAACGGCTTCCCGCCGTACGTCCGAAATGTCTCAAATAAACCCATACCGTACATGAAGCCGTGATCCATTACGGATATCACGGCTTCGGCAGTCGGGATGACCGCTCCGTTCATCCCGATATATTTCATGTTCTTGCCTCCGCTTTCCGGCTCAGGAAATTGCGGAGAATTTGGTGCCCGTGATCGGTAATGATCGATTCCGGATGGAACTGGACGCCTTCCACCGGGTACTCTTTATGGCGCAGCCCCATAATTTCGCCTTCCGCGGTCTCCGCGGTAATCTCCAGGCAATCCGGGAGGCTTTCCCGCTCGACGATGAGAGAATGGTAGCGGGTTGCCGTAAAGGGCGAAGGCAGTCCGGCGAATACCGATTCGCCGTGGTGGTGAATCGGCGAGGTTTTCCCGTGCATCAGCCGCTCGGCCCGGATCACTGTGCCGCCGAAGGCTTGCCCGATCGCCTGATGTCCGAGGCAGACGCCGAAGATCGGAATCGAATCTTTAAACCGCCCGATCACGGCCAGCGTGATGCCCGCTTCATTCGGTGTGCAGGGGCCCGGGGAAAGTAAAATATGATCCGGTCTCAGCGCCTCGATCCCTTCCAGGTCGATTTCGTCGTTTCGCCGAACCGTTACCTCTTCTCCCAGTTCGCCCAAATACTGAACCAGGTTATACGTAAACGAATCGTAATTATCGATGACCAGTATCATCCCTTCATCCCCTATCCTTCGCCAAGGTGGCGTTATTTGTCCCTACAGACGGTACGCTACGGCGATAACTTTGACCATGGCCGATTTCCGTCCTTCATAACCGGTATACGTATAATAATATTTAATTCCATATTCCCGTTATAGTCAATCCATCCCATAGCCCCGCGGTACTGTTTGAAAATGCAATAACCCCCGCAGCGTCCTTCATGAAGAACAAAGAACAACCGCGGGGGTCGCAAGCAATATTCAATTGCAATTATACGGGTTAACCCAATTCCGATTAAGCTTCAAAATTGTAAAGCGGCGTGCTGAGGTAACGTTCGCCGTTACTTGGAATAACCGCGACAACGCGTTTGCCCTTACCCAATTCCTTGGCTACTTTCAGAGCGGCATACACAGCCGCACCGGAAGAGATACCGGACAGAATCCCCTCTTCTTTAGCCACTTTGCGGGCTTGTTCGAAGGCGTCATCATTTTCGACATGAATGATCTCGTCATAGATTTCACGGTTGAGGATTTCGGGAATAAAGTTGGCGCCAAGACCTTGGATTTTGTGCGGTCCCGGTTTGCCTCCCGCCAAAATCGGCGAAGCCGCCGGCTCTACCGCGTAAATCTTAATGTCAGGGAAGCGCTTCTTAAGCACCTCGCCCGCACCGCTGATCGTTCCGCCCGTACCGATACCCGCCACAAAAGCATCCAATTTGCCGTCCAAAGAATCGATCGCTTCCACGATTTCAGGGCCGGTCGTTTCGCGGTGGATTTTCACGTTCGCTTGATTTCTGAATTGATCGGCCAGGAAGTAATCCGGATTGGCCGCCAAAATTTCTTCCGCCTTCTTAACGGCGCCGTTCATCCCTTCCGATCCCGGTGTCAGAACCAGCTCGGCACCGTAAGCGCGAAGCAGGTTGCGGCGTTCCAAGCTCATTGTTTCCGGCATAACGATAACCGCCTTGTATCCTTTAGCGGCGGCAACCAAGGCCAGACCGATCCCTGTATTGCCGCTGGTAGCTTCCACAATCGTACCGCCCGGTTTAAGTTTCCCCGCCTTCTCAGCCTCTTCCACGATGCTGATTGCGATCCGGTCTTTAACGCTGGAACCCGGATTTTGGTATTCCAGCTTCACATAGATTTCCGCGCTGTCTTCCGGAACAATGCGGTTCAAACGAACCAGCGGCGTATCGCCGATAAGGTCCGTTACGTTATTTACGATTTTTGCCATAATAGAGCCCTCCTCAAATATGAAAACAATATTGAATAAGCGCGCAAATCTTGCTGTCATTGTGTATTTCTTTATTTCCGAGTAAACAAGTTGGTTTTCCTATCTATAATCTTAACAACCCCGATCAGGATTGTCAATAAAGCCCGAAAAAAATACTTTGCCTCCAATCCGGTCATACATTAAAGGTTGTCCGGGGAAGCAAAGTATTTATCCGTACACCCGAAATTCCTACTTGGACTGGGCGATTAAATCGTCCAAATCCTTGGGGCCGAAGGTGTAAACTTCATTGCAAAAATCGCATATAACCTCGGTCTCTTTCTCCTCGTTGCGCAGCTCGGTCAGTTCTTCTTTGCCCAAGCTGATCAGCGTCCGTTCCACCCGTTCCCGGGAGCAGTGACAGGAGAAGGTAATCTCCAGTTCATCCAGCACCTTCACATCCGGCAGAATCCAACGGAGCATCTCCTCCGGCTCAAGCCCCTGATCCAGCAGCGAAGTCACCGGCGGAAGCTGGCTCACCGCCCGCTCGATGGCGTCGATCTCGGGATCGCTCAGCCCCGGCATCAGTTGGACAATGAAGCCGCCGGCCACAATAACGGAGTTATCCGCCTCCACCAGCACTCCGAGTCCTACCGCGGATGGCGTTTGCTCGGACAAGGCAAAATAGTAAGTGAAATCTTCGCCAAGCTCGCCGGAGATCAGCGGCACGCTGCCTTGGTAAGGCTCTTTCATGCCGAGATCCTTGGTCACATGAATGTATCCGGTCGTTCCTACGGCTCCGGCCACGTCCAGCTTGCCCTTGCTGTTGCTGGGGAGCTGAACATGCGGGTTGGATACATAGCCGCGCACCTCGCCCTTCGCGTTGGCATCGGCCACGATCTGCCCGACCGGCCCGTCGCCCTTGACCTGAACCGTCAGCTTCTCCTCCCCTTTCAGCATCGCGCCCATCATTGCGGCCGCCGTCACCGTACGGCCAAGCGCCGCCGTTGTTGTCGGGTACGTATCATGCCGTCTGCGGAGCTCTTCCACCAGCTCCGTCGTCCGGACCGCAAAAGCGCGGACTTTACCGTCCATCGCCGTGCCGCGGACCAAACGGTCTTTATCTGTCTTTTTCTCCACGGTGTGAAGCCTCCTTGTTCTTTATTGATTCCGCTCATATATAAGGCGAAGGCCTTCAAGCGTAAGCAGCGGATTTACGACCTCGATGGAGCGGGCCTCGCTGGCGATCAGCTCGGCGAGTCCGCCGGTCGCGATCACCTTCGGCTTTCCGTCCATCTCTCGCCCGATCCGTTCCACAATGCCGTCAACTTGACCGGCATAGCCAAAAATAATCCCCGCTTGCATCGCATGAACCGTATTGCGGCCGATCACCTTCTTCGGCTTTTCCAGCTCGATGCGCGGAAGCTTCGAGGCGCGCTGATACAGCGCCTCCGTCGAAATGCCGATGCCCGGCACGATCGCGCCGCCCAAATAATTGCCCTGCGCGTCGACGCAGTCGAAGGTCGTCGCCGTACCGAAGTCGACGACGACGAGCGGGCCGCCGTACTGCTCGATCGCCGCCACGGCGTTGACGATCCGGTCCGCGCCGACTTCGCGCGGATTCTCGTAACGCAGGTTAAGGCCGGTTTTGATCCCCGGGCCGACGATGAGCGGTTTTTGATGCAGGTATTTTTCGCACAATTCCTCCAGCACATGCATCAGCGGCGGCACGACGGAAGAGATAATGACTCCTTCAATATCACGTACATCAATCTTGGACATTTGAAACAAGTTATAGATCAGAACGCCGTATTCATCGACCGTCGACTGCCGGTTGGTTCCGATCCGGAAATGATGAAGCAGCTCACGCTCTCTGTAAATGCCAAGTACGATATTGGTGTTGCCGACATCTACGACAAGAAACACGGCCTTACCCCTCTTTCTTCTCACCAAGGTCCAAACTGATGTCCAGACTCTCAAATGAATAAGTTAAACGCCCCACGGAGATGACGTCCACGCCGCTCTCCGCGATGGCCCGTATCGTTTGCAGCGACACATTGCCGGAAGCCTCCGTTTTGACATGGGGAGCTTTGGCCTTGATGCGCCGGACCGCTTCCTTCATCATGTCGGGGGCCATATTGTCCAGCATAATAATATCGGCCCCTGCCGTCAAAGCCTCCTCGACTTGCGCCAGGCTCTCCGCTTCCACCTCAATCGTCATCGTATGCGGGATATTCGCCCGCGCCCGGCCTACCGCCTGGGCGATGCCGCCGGCCCCTTTGATGTGGTTGTCTTTGATCATGACCGCGTCATATAAGCCGAAGCGGTGGTTCGCGCCGCCGCCGGTGCGCACCGCGTACTTCTCCAGCATGCGGTGTCCCGGCGTCGTTTTGCGCGTGTCGACCAGCCGGACCGGCAGACCTTCCAGCGCATCGACGAAAGTGCGCGTCCGCGTCGCGATTCCGGACAACCGCTGCAGCAAGTTCAGGGCCAGCCGCTCGCCCGTCAAAATGCTGTGCGTGCTGCCCTCGACCTCCGCCAGTACGGTTCCTTTCGCCACGGACTCGCCGTCCTTCACCAGCGGGGTGAAGGTAAGCAGCGGATCCACCACTTCAAAGACGAGCTGGGCCACCGGCATCCCGGCGACAATCCCGGCTTCTTTGGCGTGGATAATTCCCTTCGACTCATGTCCGGCCGGGATCGTTACCCCGGTGGTCACATCGCCGGAGCCTACGTCTTCTTTCAGCCAGATGCGGATCGATTCGACCAGGCCTTCGTTATATCCATTAAACATCATCGCTGGTTTCCTCCAACATTCCTTTGTCCCGTTGACGTAAAATATGCTTGCGCCAATGGGCGTCATTCCGTTCCGGGAAGTCCTCCCGATAATGCCCGCCGCGGCTCTCCTCGCGGGCCAGCGCCGATTCGGCCAGCAGCAGCGCGCAGGTCAGCATATTAGCGAATTCGAACTGCTCCCGCGTGTGGAGCGCGGCCCCGAAGATCGGCACCTGCCGCTTCAGTTCGTCCAGCCCCTTGAGCAGGCCTTCCTTCGTCCGCCGCAGTCCCACGTTGCGGACCATCACTTTCTGCAGCTTGAGCCGGCGTTCAACGACCGGCTGCATGACCGGGTCGCGGCGGTTCTCCCGGGAGGCGATGCCCGCCCCCGTCTTTGTCAGCGGCTCCGTCTGCCGGATGCGCTCGACGATCCGCCGTCCGAACACGATCGCTTCGGACAGCGAATTGCTGGCCAGCCGGTTCGCGCCGTGCACACCGGTCGACGATACCTCGCCGCAGGCGAACAAACGGCGGATGCTGGTCTCCCCGTGGCGGCCCGTTCGCACGCCTCCCATCATATAATGCGCAGCGGGAGCCACCGGAATCCAGTCGGTGGTCATATCTAGGCCGTAGCCGATACAGGTTTCGTAAATCGTCGGAAACCGGTGCTTGATCGTTTCCGGCGTTTCGTGCGTGATGTCGAGATACACGATGCTCGACTTCGTCGCTTCCATCTCGCTGACGATGGCCCGGGCGACAATATCCCGGGGCGCCAGCTCCAGCAGTTCATGATATTTCCCCATGAACCGTTCGCCGTGAATGTTGCGCAGGATCGCGCCTTCCCCGCGCACCGCTTCGGAGATCAGAAACCGCGGCGCGCCGGGATAGCAGAGCGAGGTCGGATGGAACTGGATGAACTCCAGATCCCGAATGACCGCGCCGGCCCGGTACGCCATCGCCACGCCGTCGCCGGTGGCGACCTCCGGATTGGTCGTATACCGGTATAGCTGCCCGGCCCCTCCGCTGCAAAGAATCGTGGAGTTCCCCCGCAGGAATACCCGCTCGCCGTCCGGTCGCTGAACCAATGCGCCCAGACACTCTCCATCCTCTGTAATTAAATCTATCGCATAATGATCATGCCATATATCGATATTGCCGTGTCCCGCCACCTGCTCCGACAACGCGCGGACAATCTCGTAGCCGGTCGCGTCGCCGTTCGCGTGCAGAATGCGGCGGTGGCTGTGCGCGCCTTCCTTGGTCAGCGCCAGCTCCCCGTTCTCCAGGTCGAAGGCCGTCCCGAGCGTAATCAGGTCCTTAACTCCCTCGGGCCCTTCGGTTACGAGGATGTTCACGGCCTCCAAGGAGCACAGCCCGGCTCCGGCCAGCAGCGTGTCCTCCCGGTGCGAAGCCGGAGAATCTTCCTCGGAGATGACCGCAGCAATGCCGCCCTGCGCATATCTCGTGTTGCTCTCCATCAGCGACTTCTTCGTAATCATCGTCACGCGGCGGTCTTCGCTCGCCTTAATGGCCGTATACAGGCCGGCGATCCCCGAGCCGATCACAATGACATCCGTATCGATGACGGCAAGTTCACTCAAATCGAAATCAACCAAATATTGTGGTATCACGATATTCACCTGTCTTGAACAGAGAGTAGCGCATGCTACTGAACTTGTAACATGCGCTCTAGTGAGGTTCTGGCTTTGTCGGCGACGGCGGGCGGCACGTAAATTTGCGGCTGCATTGTTTCCAGGCATTTGACCAGTTTTTTCAAATTATTCACTTTCATATTGGGACATACCAGAAACTTGGTGGCAAAATGGAAATCTTTATCCGGGCTGTCCTTCCGCAATTGGTATCCGGTTCCGTCCTCGGTCCCGACGATAAACTCTTTGGCGGACGACTTCTTGCAGTAATCGATAATCGCGGTCGTACTGCCGACAAAATCGCCCATCGCCACCACTTCCGGGCGGCACTCGGGGTGGACGACAAACTCGGCGTTCGGATATTTGGCCTTCATTTCGACCACATCCTTCACGGTCAGCATGTCATGCGTATTGCAGTATCCTTCCCAGATAATAAGCTTTTTGTCCGTATGCTGCTGTACGTAATGTCCTAGATTTTTGTCGGGAACCCAGATGATCTCATCGGCATCGACCGAATTGATGACCTTTACCGCATTGGAGGACGTACAGCAGATGTCCGTCTCCGCTTTGATTTCCGCCGAAGAATTAATGTATGTAACCACCTTGGCGTTCGGGTGCTGGGCCTTCAGCTTGCGCAAGCCGTCCACATTGACCATATCTGCCATCGGGCAGCCCGCCCGTTCGTCGGGAATGAGCACGGTCTTGTCCGGAGCGAGGATCTTCGCGCTTTCCCCCATAAAATGGACGCCGCAGAATACGATCGTTTCAGCATCGGTCGAAGCCGCTTTTTGGGCAAGCAAAAACGAGTCGCCCCGGAAATCGGCCACCTCCTGAATTTCGTCGCGTTGATAATAATGCGCTAAAATAATGGCATTCCGTTCCTTTTTAAGCCGGAACAACTTCTCACGAAGCTCACGGTTCATTTCCGCCTTATGTTCCAATGCTTGAGCTTCCACCTGATATCCTCCCCTAAGTCGCGCCCGCGGTTATCCTCCGCGATTCTCTCTCTTGTCCGCATCCCGTTATATTTGGTTAAATCATCCTGTGAGCAAAAACTTTGTGCAAAAAAACGCATACTTTTCTGCACGGTCACCAAGTTGACACAGTGTGTTTAACAACTAATTTACACAAGCGGCACAGGGCTGTCAATTCACCTGAGCAAATGGACTAAATAAAATTTTAAGCAAAATGCTCCCGGGAATGAAAAAAACCGGGAAACAGATACTCTGTCTCCCGGTTTGGTGACGCTATGCTTATACGGTCGGCGTATTGCCGCCGTTGCCTTGCCCGTTATCGTCTTTATCGATCCGGTCCGGCGTTTGCGGAGTATCGCTGACGGTTCCTTGCGGAGCATCCACCGTCGGATCCTCTTTCACGTTATTCGCCGAGCTCCCCGGCATATTGTTCGGGATATCTCCGGTCGGACCGGCAGGTGCCGGATCCTCGGTTTTGCCCTGGATACGAACACGTACGTCGCCGACGTTGTCCACGGTTGGTTCACCCGGTTCGGCAGGAGTACTTCCGTTGCCGCCGGCTTCGCCATTACCCGGCAATTTGCCGGTCTCGATCAACGATTTGATCTGATCCAGTTCCAGCGTTTCCACCTCAAGCAGCGTTTCCGCGATCAAGCGGACTTCCGCGGCATGCTCGGTGAGCAGCTTCTTACAACGTTCATACGATTCGTTAATGAAGCGCTGCATTTCCTGGTCGATCTCGTAAGCGATCTGATCGCTGTAATTCTGCTCGTGCCCGATATCGCGGCCCAGGAATACTTGGCCCTGCGATGTGCCGAACTGCATCGGTCCGAGCTTCTCGCTCATCCCGTATTCGACGATCATGCTGCGCACGATGCTTGTCGCCTGCTGGAAGTCGCTGTAAGCCCCGGTGCCGATTTCGCCGATGAACAGCTCCTCCGACACGCGGCCGCCCAAGAGGCCCGTTACCTTGTCGAGCAATTCCTGCTTCGTCACGAGCATCCGGTCTTCCTTCGGCAGCATGATTACATATCCGCCGGCACGGCCGCGCGGAATAATCGTTACCTTGTGCACCATATCGGCATGCTCCAGGAAGTAGCCGACAATCGTATGGCCCGCTTCGTGGAACGCCACGATCCGCTTCTCGCGGTCGCTGATAACGCGGCTGCGTTTCTCCGTACCGACGATGACGCGGTCGATCGCCTCGTCAACCTCGCGCATGGAAATATCCTTGCGGTTGCGGCGTGCGGCAAGGAGCGCCGCTTCGTTCAACAGGTTCTCCAGATCGGCGCCGGTAAAACCGGTCGTCCGTTTGGCGATGACGTCCAGGCGGACGTCTTTGGTCAGCGGCTTATTGCGCGCGTGAACGCGAAGTACCGCTTCGCGGCCCTTCACATCCGGACGGTCGACCGTGATTTGACGGTCAAAACGTCCCGGACGCAGCAAGGCCGGATCAAGAATATCGGCGCGGTTGGTCGCCGCGACAATAATAATACCTTCGTTGCCGCCGAAACCGTCCATCTCCACGAGCAATTGGTTGAGCGTTTGCTCGCGTTCGTCATGCCCGCCGCCGAGTCCGGCGCCGCGCTGACGGCCCACGGCATCGATTTCGTCGATAAAGATAATACATGGCGCATTCTTCTTCGCATTCTCGAACAAATCCCGCACCCGGGAAGCGCCGACCCCGACGAACATTTCCACGAAGTCGGAACCGGAGATGCTGAAGAACGGTACGCCGGCTTCCCCTGCAACCGCACGGGCCAGCAAAGTTTTACCGGTCCCCGGAGGGCCCACAAGCAGAACCCCTTTCGGAATACGCGCGCCGACGGCGGCGAATTTCCGCGGGTCTTTCAAGAATTCAACGACTTCGACAAGCTCCTGCTTCTCTTCGTCGGCCCCAGCCACATCCTCGAAGGTTACCTTTTTCTTCTCTTCATTATAGAGACGGGCCCGGCTCTTGCCGAAGTTCATCACTTTGCCGCCGCCGCCCTGCGCCTGATTGAACAGGAAGAAGAACAGAATGAACATGATAGCCAGCGGAACGATGGAGGTCAGGAAAGTCAGCCAGATGCTTTCCCCTTGCATCTTTTTCCAGTTCAGATCAAAACCGTTCTGTTCGCTGAGATCCGTAATCTCCTTCAACACGTTCGGATCATAAGGGATATAGGCCGAGAAGTTCTTCGTCTTCGTCTTGCCGTCTCCGACCTCTTCTCTATACTGACCGGTTACCAGATAAGCATAACCGTCGAATTTCCCGGTTAATTCTTCGATGTTGTCGTTCTTTAATTGCTGCCGAAGTTCGGCATAACTAGGGTTGATGGTTGCCTCGTTCCCGGTGTTGAGGAATTGGACGATGCCCACCACGACTAAGAAAAGTATCAAATAAAAACCAGAATTCCGGATGAACCGATTCATCCCCTACCTCCTCTCAAAACCTTAAGTTATTTTAACATAGCCGCTCATGCCATTTCAAAAAAACGGGCGGGGACGGCTCCGGGCTCCTTGCAAAATCGCAAAGGTCCGGCGAAATCAGCTGCTGTATACTTCCGGCTTCAGCACTCCAACGAAGGGGAGGTTCCGGTATTTCTCGGCATAATCCAAGCCGTAACCGACAACGAAAGCATCGGGAATAATGAATCCCGACAAATCCGCCTCCAGTTTCACGGTCCGGCGCGCCGGCTTATCAAACAGTGTTACGATCTTTACGGACTTCACATTCCGCCGCTGCAGCACATCGACGAGGTAACTGAGCGTCAGCCCGCTGTCGATGATATCTTCCACGATAAGGATGTCTCTTCCCTCGACGGAATTGTCCAGATCCTTGATGATTTTTACTTCTCCCGAAGAACGGGTGGAGGCTCCATAGCTGGATACCGCCATAAAATCAAGCTCAAGCGGAACGGTAATTTCCTTCACCAAATCCGCCATAAATATAAAAGCGCCTTTCAGAATGCAGATGACCAAAGGATTCCGGCCTTCGTATTCCGCACTCAATTGGCGGCCGAGCTCGGCTACTTTCTCCTGGATTTGTTCCCGGGTAATCAAAACTTCCTGAATGTCATTTAACAAGATAAATAAACCTCCTACGTTATACTATGAATGCCTTCAATTGGCCTTAGCCCCAAGTTTGGATTATCGGCCCGTATCCAGAGCCATCACCACAACGGAAGCCGTCTGCCGTCCTACCGCCGCAAGCGATGATCTTCGAACTCCGGGAATCCACACAATCCGGCCCTTGGCGTCCGTCACCATTGGGATTTGGGAGCGTAGAGAGGGAGGTATTTTCTCGTCGATGAAAATATCTTTCACCTTTTTGCTTCCATTTAGTCCCATCAATTTCATCTTGTCTCCCGGAAGCCGGGAGCGCACCGTAAGCGGATAGACGAGCTCGGCCGCATCGAACGCGGCCTCGTTGTTTCCCTCCGGTATCACCGCCGGAAGTTCGGCTCCGGCCTCATAACGGGTAAAACGCAAGGTTTGCCCCGTGTCCATAATAGACACTTCCGCCGGAAAATGTTCCACAACATATGTATAATGAGGAATCTGACTTTCCGCTCGGGCGGGCATAAACCGGATGATATCATATTCACGCAGACAACGGATTCCTCCGCCGAGATCAAGGCTCCATGTGGTTGGCCGGTCCTGGACCGCCCCTTTGCGGATCGCTTCAATCTTGACAAAATCGCTGTCATCCGTGCCCAAAGGCAGATAATTTAATATTAGTTTAATCAACCTCCGTTGTAAAGCGGCATGTAGGGAGGTGAAAGTCCCCGTCCGAAAAGCCGCGCAGCCATCCTGCCATATGACCGTTTCGGCATATATCCGCGCCGTTTCCTGCGCCATGTAATCGTCTTCTTCCCCGATCACCTCGGCCAGGCGGTTCAGCGAATCCGCCAGTTGCTCATTATATTGCCCCAAAAACGGCAGTACATCCAGCCGGATCGCATTTCTTGCATACTTGGGCAGCAAATTGGAGCTGTCGATGACAAACGGGATGCCGGCGCCTTCGCAGGCCTTCACCAGCTCATTTTTGTATATACGAAGCAACGGGCGGATAAGTTCCACATTTTTTTCCCGGCGTTTCAGCTTCATCCCCGCCAAACCGGACGGCCCGCTTCCCCGCAAAATCCGCATCATGACCGTCTCGGCTTGATCGTCGGCATGATGGGCCAAGGCGATCGACGCGGCCCCGTATTTTTTGGCGACCTCGTGCAGGAAGCCGTATCTTTTCTCCCGGGCGGCCAATTGGCCCCCTTTGCCCGATTCCTTCATATAAGCCGGAATGTCAAATGCGCCGAGCTCGAACGGAATCCCCAGGCGGTCGGCCATATGCCGTACAAATTCGGCCTCCTCGTTGGACTCTTGTCCCCGGAATCCATGATTGACGTGGGCGCACACCAGCTTCAAACCAAGCCCGGGATCCCCGGCCAGCTCCTTTAATATATGT
Source organism: Paenibacillus haidiansis (assembly GCF_036553665.1). Taxonomy (NCBI): domain Bacteria; kingdom Bacillati; phylum Bacillota; class Bacilli; order Caryophanales; family Paenibacillaceae; genus Paenibacillus; species Paenibacillus haidiansis. Next base: position 19,796 of record NZ_JAZHPZ010000018.1, read on the forward strand.
AATAACAAAACGGAATCGGGTCCGCCGGAAACCGCGACCACGATACCATCTCCGGGCGACCACAGCTCGTGATCCCGCCCGGTGCGGCGCACTTGCTCCACCAATCGGTGCAAATCGGAATTCATCCTGCGCCTCTTCCTTTCCACTATAGAATAAAAGTCAAATAAAGGGCGCAGCCCAGCAAGGTTAATGCCAGGGCGAAAGCGCCCACCAGCCAGCGCGGAGTCGAGGCTGCCGGTTTGCGCCGGCGGTAAGGGGCCGTAACGAGTTCTTTCCATAATCGGCACGCTTCCCACGTATCCCGAAATTGCCCTGTGATCGCCCGCTCCAGCCAGACTTTGTAGGGCTTCAAAGCAGGCTCGGAACGAACGATATTCAGCAAATCATGGTAGCTTCGCGTTTGCGGAAGCTGCGTCGCCGCCTGTCTCAACGAGCCTTCGGCAAGCAGGTGAATGCACACGGCCGAAAAGGAGAACAAGTCATAGGCCGGGTCGGCGGTTCGCCCTCCGGCCCCCCAGAACCCGCGGTCATACCACTCGGTGAACTGCTTTACGCTCCGTCCCATACTGCTGACTCCGCCGTAATCGATGAGTTCGACTTCGCCATAGGGTGACACCAGCACGTTCTCCGGCTTCAGATCGCCGAATACCCACCCGCTCTCATGCAGCTGCCCAAGCTGCCGCAGCAGATGCAAACCCGCGATCCCGAGCCACTCTGCGCCTCTCTGGGCAAGAAAGGGCCGAAGCGGCTCGCCCTTCACATATCGCATGACATAGAAAGGAATCTCCCTGCCCTGGACGGAATAGTCATCGACTTCCACCAGATAAGAAAGATCCCGCCCCGTGCCGCTTCGCCGCCGTTCTTGCCGCTGCAGCGCCTTCAGCACATTGATTTCCGATTGTATATCGACCGTGTCGAAGCCCATTTTGAGCGCATAACGCTTCGAGCTGTCCGCTTGCCTGACCAAATAAACAACGCCATTGGCCCCTTGGCCGAGCAGGCGCTCAATCCGATATTGCCCGCCCTTCCAGCGGCCGGTTACTACCGTTCCTTGCGCAAGGCTCAATTTAGACGACGTAGTCACCGAGTATCCCTTCTCCTCTATCCGGTTCCTCCGGCCAGTTCTTGGATTCGTGTCCCTTAAGTGTACCATATTGGAAGAATTCCATCACCTTCAGGATCGCCGGGCCGGTTGGGGTCGCCCCGCGCATCGCAATCCGCTGGAAGATGGAGCGTACCGAACCGAGATCGGTCGTCCAGTCCAAATCGAGCACGGCATCCTCGCCGCCGTGTGAGCCGGGGAAATGGAACACGGCCAACCTGCTGCTTCCTTTTCTCGCGCCCAGGCTGAGCATCATATCGCGGATCGCCTCCTCCACGGCGGCAAGCTTCGGCTTCATGCTGGCGCTCGCGTCGATTAACAGCGCTACGTCCAAGGAGCTCGTTTCGCTTAGCTCGTCAATCACTTCCACGACCTGGGAACGCTGCTCCGGAGGAAGTTCCTCGACGGAAGCATTGCCCAGGATTTGCTTTAACTCTTTATTAACCGCGTGCTGAATCGTCTGAACCACGGTCTTTCTGGTCAACATCTGCATCGTTTGCGCCAGCTTCTGCGTCCCCGACAGCGAGCTCATCCCGCCGCCCGCCTTGGCGATTTCCGCAATTTCCAAGCTGCCGAGCTCGCCGATCGTTCCGTAATCGACAATCCCCACGACATTGACGATAATTCCTTCCTGTTTGGCCAAAGCCGCGGCCATAACCGGGCTCTCTCCCACATTGGAGCAGCCGTCGGTAATCAGCATAATTTGCTTCATAGGAATCCCCGCTTTCTTTCATTCTATTTTCTGAAAGACTCTCTTTTCTATCATTTCCAGCAGAGAGAGGATTCAAACCCGACGAAAGAGTCAATAGAAACGGCTTGCCCTATCCCGTACCGGTTGGGAATAAGACAAGCCGCTTTTTGAAGCAGTTTGAGGCTTATTGCTTTACGCTTCTATAGGTTTATCCGGTCTTGGAAAATAGCCGACGGAGACGGCGTGACGCACCAGCCGGGCGATGTATTCCCGGTCCGGGGCGTGGCAGGCGACCGTCGTTCCGGCCAAAAACTCGCTCGTTTGCGGACAGGCAAACTTAAACGGCGAATTTTTGGCTCCGTCACCCTCCAATTGGGCCATAGCCAGCTCCACACCTATGCTGTCTTTCCGCTGGCCGGCGTCAAGCAGCCAGGCTTCATATGCAGGCCAATCCAGCAGCTCGACCCTATAGCCTAGGTCACGGAAACAATCGACCAGTTGCTTATAAGGAAGCTGCACCGGATTGCATATGTGGAACAGACGTCCGGCCGTCTCTTCCTGAAGCGCCAAAGCCACGATCGCTTCACCCGCGTAATTGACCGGCGTCAAATCAACCTGCCAGTCAACGCTTGGGGCTTTGCCGAGCAGGAACATCGCCTTCAGCATTCGATAAAAGGCGTTGTTGTCGATATTCCGCTGGAATTCGCCCGTCTGCGAGTGGCAGGACAAATTGCCGATGCGGTAAATCGTCGCGGCTACGTCTTCCTCCTCGCAGGCTCTGACGACGATACGTTCCGCGGCCAGTTTGCTGTTGGTGTAGACATTATCGGTCGATACCGAATAATCGTAGCCGTTCCGGTCGGTGAATCGCTCCCACTTCCCTTCAAAGGCCAAATCCTCGGGAATGCCCAGCGTCGAGACGTAGTGGAAGCGGACGTTTTTCCCGCGGGCCATGGATAAGAGCCGGTCGGTGCTTTCGACATTGACCCGCTCGAAGTACGCCGGATCGCCGAAGTGTTTTACCTCCGCCCCGCAGTGGATGATGGAATCGATCCGGCTGTCCAGCAAGGTCTGAACGCGTTCGTTCAGCCCTAAATCCGGCTGCTCCAAATCACCCTGCACGGCGAAGACCCGCCCTTCCATCATCGAGGCGATTTCCGGGCCGAAATAGCCGCGCATCACCCGGGTCAGCCGCTGGTAGGCGTCTTCTCCGTGAACGGAGCGAATCAGGCAGTAGATCAGCGCATCCGAGGAACGGAGCAATTCGTACAATAGCATCGAACCGAGATAACCTGTAGCGCCGGTAAGCAGAATATGATTCTGCGGGCTGGCGGTTTTCGGAGACGGGGCTTTACGGCCAAACCTCCGCGGATATTCCGCCAGATCGACCGGCTCCCCGGTCATTCCGGGCGCCGCCTTCTCCCCGGAAACAGCACCTCCAAGCTCCTTCACCCGCTCGGACAGCTTCGCTACGGTAGGATATGTAAAGAAATCGTTAATCTTCAGCATAGGGAACCTGGGCTTCAAGAGTACCAGCGCCTCAATAATTTTCAGCGAATGGCCCCCGATTTCGAAGAAATCGTCGTGAATGCCGATAAAGCTGCGCTTCAGCGCCCTTTCCCAAGCGGCCGCTATTTCCCGTTGCACGTCATTTTCCGGTGCCGCATAATCCTCGGACTCCTCCCCGGCCAATGGGAGCTCATAGAGGGCCAGACGTTTGCGGTCGATTTTCCCGGTCGGCGACACCGGCATGGCTTCCAGGCATATGAAATGGCTCGGAACCATGTAAGCCGGGACCTTCGTCTTCAGAAACGCCGCCAGCTCCGCCTTGCTTGCCGAGGCTCCAGCCTTGGCCGTATAGAAGGCTACCAACTGCTTCTCCCCGGTCGCGTCCGCTTTGGCGATCACGGCAACATCCTTCATATCCTGATGTTTGGCCAAATTCTCCTCGATTTCCCCGATCTCGATCCGGTAACCCCGGATTTTGACCTGAAGATCCTTGCGGCCCACATATTCAATGTTGCCCCCGTTCTGCAAGCGCACGAGATCGCCGGAGCGGTAATACCGCTTGCCCGATCCCGGATTTACCGGGTCCGGGACGAACGCCTCCGCGGTTTTCTCCGGTTGATTCAAATACCCTCTGGCCAGCCCTACGGAGTGAATCAGCAGCTCGCCCGCCACATTGATCGGGCATAGCTGATCCTGCTCATTCACGATCAGTACCTCGTAATTGGCAAGCGGCTTGCCGATGCTGACCGTGGTCCAGTCGTCGGGAATCGGCCCGTCGAGCTTGAAGGTCGTCGTCGCGACCGTCACCTCGGTAGGCCCGTACGCGTTGACAATGACCGGCCGGTGCGGCAGCTTTCTTTGCAGCGCGCGCACCGATTCCCCCGTCAGGGCCTCTCCGCCGATCACAAAGCTGCGAATCCCGCGATATTTGAACCCGTCTTCCGCGCTCAAATAGGCGGACAACTGGTTGAAGAATACCGTCGGCAAAATGCCGATGCGCGTCGCACCGGTTTCCACAATGCTCGAAGTGAACGAATCGACCGAATAGCGCTGCTCATTGTTCAACAGGTGCAGTCTTGCGCCGCAGCACAGCGCGCTGAAAATGTCGTACACCGAGGCGTCGAAGCTGAATGTGGAGTATTGCAGAATCACATCCGTCTCGCTCATTTCGAGCTGATCTACGGTTGCGAGCGACAGATTGACGACGCCGGCATGGGGAATCAGAACTCCCTTCGGTCTGCCGGTCGTCCCCGACGTATAAATGACATAAGCTACATTTTCCGGACCGGTTAAGACACCTACCAGATCGGCCGAGTCGTCCGCAAGGGGCGTGTCGAGGCAAAGCAGGGATACTTCCGTCTCCCCTCCCGCCAGAAGCGATTCCAGCTTCGGCTTGAACACTTCCTTCGTAATTACCGTCCGGGAACGGGTATCCGCGATAATGTAAGAGTTCCTGTCTTCCGGGTGTTCCGGATCAAGCGGCACATAAGCGCCGCCCGCTTTCACGACCCCGAGCATAGCGATCACGGCCTCTAAGCTGCGCTCCATGAAGATGGACACGTACTCTCCTTTGCCGAGCCCCCGCGAAAGCAGGTTCCGGGCTACTTGATTGGAGAGGCGATCCACCTCCGTATAGGTTAGCGTACGGCTCTCGGAAGACAAGGCGATGCGGTCGGGAAAACGCTCCACGGTCCGGCTCAGCATATCGGGAATGCCGGCCGGTAGGGATGGCCAGACCCTCTCCGTATTATTCAATTCGCTGTAAGCCGTGATATCCTCTTCCGTCAACATCGGTATACTTCCGATGGCCCGGTCCCCGTCTTCAAACGCCGCATTTACAATCCGCCCATAGTGGGCGGCGAACTTGAGAACGGTTTGTTCTTTAAACAGGTTTTTGTCATACGAAATTTGAACCCGGATTTCGCCTTCCCGCTCCTTTACGTGCCAGTTCAGGCAGCTCGAAGCGCAGGCGGCTTCCCCGAAGATCGTCCGTACGAGAGGCGAATGGCCGGTAATCCGTTCAATCTCCTTTAGCGGCAGCGCTGCGAAATCGAGGGATTTCCATTTGTCCGAAAGCGATTGATACAATCCGCGAAATGAGGTCTTCGCTTCGCAGTGCATCCGAAGCGGCAGCAAATTCCCGCAGGCATCTATCACGCCTACGATTTGATCGTTCTCGCCGCTCATTCGGTATAAAAAAGTGAAATAACAGGCCATCATCCATAAATTAAAATCGATATCCGAGCTTAATCCCGATTTAAAGGCCTTAGAAATATCCAGCTTGTATTCGGTTTGCGCCATTTCTCCTTTTGCGTCGATTTTGGAATAGTCGGTATAAATGTCGAATCCGGAAAGCGGCGGCTGCAGTTCATTCGTCCAAAAATCCCGGATTATGCGGTCCATTAGTAAGGTACCCACTCGAATTCAGCTCCTTGACTTCTCTCTCTATAATTTCAGACCTTCTACCACTTTCTCTAGTTCCCCTGAGATTTGATTCAGGCTTTCCGCCGAACCCATAACTTTACCCGCAGACGTGCGCTGCTCCAGCGCGCTGGACTTGATATGCTCGGATACGTCCGCATTTCTTTCCGCCAATACGGCGATCTGTTTGATAGTAGCCGTAATCTGTTCGGTTTCCGCCACCATTTCTTCCGTTGAAGCGGAAACCTCCTGAATCTGGCTTGTGATGGAATCGGTGGCCTCCAATATATTGTAGAAAAGCTCGCCCGTTTGTTTGACGATATCGATCCCCGCCTCCACATTCCGCTCCCCCTCGCCGATGGCATTGACGGCGGTCAGCGTTTCGTTCTGGATGTAGTGGACGAGGTCGGCGATTTTCTCGGCGGACTTGCCCGATTCTTCGGCAAGCTTCTTCACCTGATTCGCTACGACCGCAAAACCGCGGCCCTCTTCCCCCGCTCTGGCGGCTTCGATGCTGGCGTTCAGTGACAGAAGATGGGTTTGCGCCGCAATCTGCGTAATGACCTGCACGATTTCCTCGATTTCACCCGAACGCTTCTGTAGCTGCTCGATCGACGCCACCGAATGCTGCACCGATTGGTGAATCGAGTCCATTTGCTTCATGACTTTGCCGATGTTTTCCCCGCCTATCTCGGACTGCGTCTTCATTTGCAAAGAAGCCTCAGACAACAGGGCTGTGCTTCCCGCGATCGTATTGACCCCGGAGTTGATTTCCTCCAGCGAAGTCACGCTTTCCGAAATCGACTTGCTCTGCTGAGACACCTTGTCCGAAATTTCGCCGATATGGGTGGTAATGTTCGCAGAGCTTTGATGATTCTCCTCGGAAGCCGTGAACAAAACGCGAGCCTGCTCGGCCGATTGGGTGGACACCCCTTTTATGGTTGTAATCAGGTCTCTGATGTTCGAAACCGTGACATTGAATTTCTCGTTGACCCGTCCCAGCTCACTTCCGTTCGTCTCCAATTGAACGCTAAAATCGCCCTGGCTCAGCTTCTCCAGCGCGTTCATCAATCCTTTAACGGGAGCGAAAGTCCGTCTCAGCGAGATATATTGAAACGTTAGAATGACCAGTAATATAACAACCAATGCAAGGCTGGTATATTTCAACAAGTCCTGCTGTCCTTTTAAAATAAGGCTGGCATCGAAGTCCATGCCCATGTAGGCGAACACTTTGCCGCTCTCGTCCTGGAACGGATAAAGCACGGTCAACCAGGTACCGTAATCGTCTTTATAAGGTTCCGTGAAGGTAATCTTTTTGGTCTTCAGCATCTCATCAACGCCTTGGATATGTATATCGGGCTGTCCGAGCATGTCCCCCAAATGGAGGTTCTCGCCTTCGAACATGTCCAATACAGCTGTTGGAAACGCTATCATAAGCGTACTCTTGTCGACTACTTCGGCGCCGAAAATATAACCTTGCGCCACATTCGGATGCGTTGCGGATAAATCATCGAAAATTTGCGTCAGCTTTTGTTGAACCGGCGAGTTCCGATCCGTGTTGTTCATCGCTTCGGCGGCTTCGGCCGGAGTCACTTTGTTAATCCACGCTTCCATGACCTTTTGCGAATCCGATTCCAGCTGGTTCGTCAAGACTTCGCCTTGAATATAGTAGCTGGAGGCGATCAGGATCACGCCGGTCATCAGAATGGATAAACTCGTTATAACCATATTCTTCGTAACAGTGCTCCAGCGGCGAAAACCGCCCCATCTTGGCAGCTTCATTTCTTGTCTCCTCTTTCCGTCAGTAATGTTATGATGCCTTGTTGTGAACTGCAAAACCTATTTCACTACTAAGACTCCTTTCTGTGAGAGAATGGTAAGGCATACCCGGTTTGAGGGCAAAAAAAAGATAACCTGTAGAAAAAAACTATAGGTTACCATTTTTTTCAGGCAACTGGCTGACATCTCCCCTGTAGAGGAATTAGTCCCTATAGCTTTGCGTCACTGCCTTTCGGCAGTTTTGCCAAGATTTTATTTAAAATTTTGAGAAATGATGCCATATTTGGTGGATTACCAGGATAGTCAAGGTCCATGTTACTACATACTTGAAAACATTCCCATGAAAATTAACCCAATTTTTTGTCGAATTTGTGACTTTTGTCCTTATCTTTGTCGAAAAATCTCTCCGTCCCCGTACCTAGCTTACGGTCCGCGGACGCTCCAGCCGGGTGATCCCCGGGATATGCAGCGTCGACCATTGGGGTAAAAAATGATCCACTTTGGCGACGGCAACCGTCATGTCGTCCTGAATAACATTCTTTTGATAGCGGATCACGGATTCCAGCAAACTATCGGCGATTTCCTGGGGATCCTCCGACCGGATCTCCTGAATCAGCCGTTTAATCCACAGCTCCTTGTTGACGGCGTACCCCGGAGCATCGTATACACCGTCCGTCATCATGATCAGCGTATCGCCCGGATACAGCTGAACGGTAACCAGGTCGACTTCGATATCCTGAATAATGCCGATCGGCAAATTGCTGGCCGAGACGGGGATCACCTCCTGTCCCCGCTTGATAAAGCTCGGGGAAGAGCCGATCTTCAAAAAGGTCGTCCGGGCCGAATATTCATCGATCAGCGCCATATCGACCGTGGCGTAAATCTCATCCGGCGAGCGAAGCATCAATATCGAATTGACCGACTTGATCGCCAGCGTCTCGTCCATACCCGATTGCAGCAGCTGCTCCAAAATGTTCAGCGCGGTGCTGCTCTCCAATCTGGCCCGTTCTCCGTTGCCCATCCCGTCGCTGATCGCCACCGCATAGGTTCCGTTGCCGAGCTCCATCGCGCTGAAGCTGTCCCCGGACAGCAGATCCCCGCCTTTGGCCGTGCCCGCCACCCCGGTGACCACCTCGTACGTCTTGGCCGATCCGAACGTCACCGTGGCCAGACCGTCGCGCCGGCTAGCCGCCGACTCGGCCACCACGGCGATATGCTCGCCCAAAATATCGGACAAGAGCGGGGCGATGATCTTCCGGCATTCGTCGAAGCCGCGGGTATAGGCATGAACGATCTCGATTTCGACATTGCCGTGGTCCAGATTGACGATATCGATGCTGTGAATGGACAGGCCCATCTTTTCCAGCGCTTCGCGGATTTGTTCCTCCTGTTTGTACAAAGCTTGTCCCTCGCGCTCGATCTCCCTCGCCAGGTCTTCCATCACCTGCGATACGCCGGATAATTGTTCGGCTACGAGCAGCCGGCTGTCGTATATTTGCCTTTTCCAGTGCATATCATGTTGATAAAGATTGTATTCCCGTTTCATGACGGCCAACACTTGATCGGTCTTCACACACATTTTGCTCCATTTGGCGGGCAGGCCCTCCTTGGTCAAATTCGGATTCTCTTCGACGGCCGTCATCATCTCCGTCATAAGTTTATAAGTTTGATAGAATTTCCCGTCCCAGCACATATTGCGCCGGTGGCAGGTTGCGCACGCCCCCTCGGTGACCGCGTCCATAAAATGATCGACTTCCTCGCTCCGCTTGGCGATCTCCCCCGAGCTGGCGATCTGTCCGAAGCTGCGCGACAGTTGCTTGAACACTTGAGAGAATTGCGATACCCGGCCCGCGGTCACCTCCCGCATCCGTTTGGCGTATTCATGCTGGGTTTTCGTATGGTCCTGCGTGCCGGGAATGTATTTCGCAATCGAACCGACGACGCTTTTCGGCGTCAGTAAGAAGAAGAATACCGCGACGCAGCTCTCCCAGGTTGAGGACATCACCTCCGCCGGACCGGTCAGATATAAGGAAAGGATGGAAGAGCCGAGCAGCATGCCGAAGCCGACGGCCCATTTTCGTCCCTCGCGCAGCATCCCGGCCAGCATGCCCGAAAAAGCGAGCAGGCTCATTTGATAAAGTGCCGAGGTGTCGGCCAGGCTGAGGATCAGCCCCGTGACAACCCCGACCGAGGCACCCAGCGTAGCGCCGCCGGCCAAGGCGAACAGCAGAATTAAATATCGCGTGAGCATATGTTCAATCGATAAGCCGGATATCTCCCAACCTACGGATCCGGTCATCACCGACGCCAGCAAAATGACAAGGCAGAGAATTTCCTCCGTGCGCAGCTGGTAGTTCCTTTTCCGGAATGTAAAGATCGGAACCGCTTGAATAAATACGAGCGTCAGCACAAAGCTGAGGATCGCGTCCATCACCGTCATCAAAAAGGCGTACCATGTCAGAGAAGGGCCGATTACCGTCTCGAACAGCAGCGCCAGGAAAGTGCTAGTGAACACCATGAGCGGCGCGTACGACACATCCGCGCGTTCGAACGCTTCCATTCCTTTATGGATTAGAAAGAAAATGAGCAGCTCCGCGGCGATCAAAAGCGCGTGATTCCCGGAGACAAGCATCGCTCCGGCGACCATCGACGCCCCGGCAATCACGGCGATATCCCGTCTTAGAAACATAATGACCGCAAAGAAGGCCGCGGCAAACGGGGACAGCTCGTCCAGGATCACCGCCTTCCCCAGCAGGAAGCTCATCAATAAGAACAAACCGTTCCACTTATTGGCCGCAAAAAACCTGCTAAAGGCCGCTACAATCGGAAGCTGCCTGAACGCATCTCCCCATGATTCCCTTACTTGCTTCTTCGTTCTCTTCATTCCCGGAAATGGGATTACATTCCATTTCTCCATTACCTGGCACCGCCTTTTCCATTTTTGTAAGGTATGTCCCATTATAGGAGGGCGCGGGCGGAAAGTTTGTCAATTACCGGAGCCGAGTCAAAAGAAATTTCCGACAAATTGAGTGCGGCCTTCGAAACAGCGCGAACCCAAGCCTGCCGTACGGATCAGCTTCTTAAGGCGTTCCTATGTTCGTATGTATGGAAGTCGTCCCATTAGACATTTCCTGCCAGTTCGTCCAAAGACAGGCGTGGATTGCGTTGTAACCTGTCGCTTGAGGCAGGGTAGACGACAAAAATAGTAAGCGGGCGGAGAAACGGGGCGAAAAACAAAAAACCGCAGGCAAGAGTGCCTGCGGAAGTTCATATTCAATGTTGTATTACATACGTTTGGCTCCGCGTCCTCCGCGTTTGCCTTCCGTGTTCTTCTTCAGTGACGAAATTCGCTCCTCACTATCTTTAAGGAAGCGGGAGACTTTATCTTCAAAAGAGGCCTTGTTCGGCTGCGGCTTGAAAGGACGTCCTCCCCGATCCCGGTTAAATCCTCCGCCTGGCCGATCTCCGTCTCTACCGCCCGGACGATCGCTGCGCGGTGCGCGTGGCGGTCTGGCTTCTACCGGTTTATCGACGGCTTGCTTAATGGAAAGTCCGATCTTGCCGTCCTTGTCGACGTTGATAACCTTCACGGTCACAACATCGCCGATCTTCAGATGATCGTTGACATCCTTAACATAGTTGTCTGCGATCTCCGAGATATGAACGAGACCCGTGACACCTCCTGACAGATCCACAAATGCTCCGAAATGCGTGATGCCTGTCACTTTTCCTTCTAACTTGGTGCCCACTTCTATTGACATAAAATAAAATGATCCTCCCTTAAAAATATACAGCCAGGCCTTGAAATCATGACTGCGGTGATTTGATTATACAAAATGAGTCAAACAAGGTCAACAGCCGTATATCCCGCATGGGGTCAGTCATTTCCGGATTCTGACTCCGATACGCGGACCGGAATTTCACCCGGTTTGTAAAGTCCGTATTTCTTCATCGCAATCTGACCGATATATTCGGGATCATTCAGTCGGTTGAGTTCATATTTCAACTGGTTTAAAGCCTGATCGTTCTCATCCTTGACGGCTTGGCGTTCGGCCAGCTCATGCTGCTTGTTCCCGATCTCGCCGGATTGGTCGATGTAGGTATAACCCGCCCAGCCGAGGAACAGCACCATGAAGCTCATCCACAGCCGCATCCGTCTGCGCGCTCCGGCGGATTTCACGGCAGGCCCGTTATTATTGGTTGTATTTCGGTTTGTTCTTGCCGCCGTATCGCGCATCGGAGCACCTCCCGTACTTTTATTCTTTGCTAAACCAGCGGTTCCATAATTTGATTACCCATTCCCGAACAGAATGAAGCCTGTCCGGTAAGCACAACTTTTTCCATATAGGTCTTGTGGCCCAGGCCAAAAGTTTCCAAATCGGGGACAGTGTCACCCTCCCCAAAAAAAGCAATATAGCCCAGGCGAATCCGAGCAGCAGCCGTATCCCCTTCAACAGCCACTTGACAGGTGTGACTACGGTCAACCGCCATATCCGAATGGTTATTCTGTAAATCTTTTGAACTACCTTTATTAAATTTACCACAAATTTTTCAATTACAACACTCAGAATCAAAAAATGAATCCAAACGCCTAGAAACAGGCCAAGGAATACGTAAAACCGGAGTTCCCCCTGGTTGACATGGTACAACGTCCGGAATACGAACAGCGCGGCCGCGAGCCAATAGCATAAATCCAGTACATGCACGCTCCAGCGGGGGAAGCGAAGCTGTCCCGATACGACCCGGTAGCTGTCAAAGGCGATCCCCATAGCTCCCCCGCACAGCAGCATCCACAGAAGCGTCGCCCATTGCGTTTCCAAATTCATCGGAACAGCTTGCCGAGCAGCCCTTTACCGTTGGGACGGGAGCCCGGATCCAAATATGATAAAGAGTTGACTTGGCCTTCTATACTGACAAGTCCCTGCTCCAGATTCAGGTTTTTAATATGTAAATTATGCCCGCGGATCGTCAGATGCCCAAGTTCGGTTTGCAGCAAAAACTCCTCGTTGTCAAAGCTATCCACGTTCAGGACGCCCGAGATCTCGAGCAGCTTTCTTTGCATCAAATGCAGCTCCTGACGTTTCCCTTTCCCTTGTTCGACCATGGCATGTACCCCTCCTTCTTACCAATAGCTTATGGGCGGTTCCTTTCCTTTAGAACATAAGCCTGTGCCGGAAATGAAAATAACGGGCCGCCGTGATCAATTTTACAGTAGAGGAAATCGCATTCTTTTACGATGGAGGAAAGTCATACCAATTGTACGATAGGGGCGAATCCTTGATGAAGAAAGGAACCGCAACAACCGCCGCCCGGGCGGAAGGCTGCCGGATGGAAGCCGATTTGCTGGGAGAAAAGGCAGTTCCGCAAAATGCTTATTACGGCATTCATACCGCGCGCGCCTTGGATAATTTCCCCGTGTCCGGAAGGCCCTCGAGTCCCCGTCTGTTCCGCGCCATCGTCCTCGTCAAAAAAGCGGCCGCCGTCACCTGCGGCAAATTGTCCCTCATCCCCGGTCCCGTCTCCCGCTCTATTGTCCTTGCTTGCGATGAAATCCTGGACGGCGCTTTGCAGGATCAGTTCGTGGTTGACGCGCTGCAAGGCGGCGCAGGCACGTCGACGAATATGAATGTAAACGAAGTGATCGCCAACCGGGCGATCGAGCTTATGGGCGGGCAAAAAGGTGATTACTCCCTTGTCCATCCTCTGAATCATGTGAATTGCTGCCAGTCGACCAACGACGTCTACCCGACGGCGCTGAGAATCGCCGCGATTTCGTTGCTGAGGCAGCTCAGTGAAGCGTACGCCTCCTTGCAGGAGGCGCTGCAGGCCAAGGAGCAGGAATTCGCAGATTGCCTCAAGCTCGGCCGGACGCAGCTCATGGATGCGCTGCCGATGATGGCCGGCCAGGAATTCGGCGCTTACGCCAAGGCGGTGGCGCGCGACCGCTGGCGGCTGTACAAGGCCGAGGAGCGGCTGCGGGAGATTAATCTCGGCGGCACCGCGATCGGCAGCGGTCTCGGAGCCCCGCGGGCCTATATATATCAGGTGACGGAAGTGCTGCAGGATCTGACCGGCCTCGGCCTATGCCGCAGCGAATACCCGATCGACCCGACGCAAAATATGGATGTTTTCGTCGAGGTCTCCGGGCTGCTCAAGGCTGCGGCGGTCACGCTGCTCAAGATCGCGAACGATCTGCGGCTGCTCGCCTCCGGCCCGGCCGGAGGGCTTGGCGAATACCGCTTGCCGCCTGTGCAAGCCGGCTCGTCGATCATGCCGGGGAAGGTCAACCCCGTCATGGCCGAGATGGCCGGCGTTACCGCCATGCGGGTCATCGCCAACGATGCCGCGATTAGCTGGGCCGCGGCGGGCGGCCAGCTTGAATTAAACGCGTTCTCGCCGCTGATCGCCGAATCGTTGCTCGAATCGCTCGAAATTCTGACCCGTGCCGTGCAATTGTTCGAGCAGCGCTGCGTACGTGGCATCGCGCTGGACCGGGAGCGCTGCGAAGCCCACTTGCGGCAGTCCACCGTGATGGCTACGGCGCTAGTGCATCATCTCGGCTACGAGCTTGCCTCCGTGATCGCCAAGGCCGCCCAGGAAAGCGGACGATCCGTGGAAGACATCGTCCTGGAGCGCGGCCTCCTGACTGCCGAACAGGTGGGGGAAATCCTGAGTCCGCTGCAAGTCACCAAGCCGGGCATACCCGGCAAATAGGGGGAGTCGTGCATGAGCTTGAATCCGAACGCCACACCGCGCGGGGAACGTATTCATATCGCCATCTTCGGCCGGAGCAATGTAGGGAAATCGAGCGTGATCAATGTCTTGACCGGACAAGAAATTGCCGTCGTGTCCCCGGTGAAGGGAACGACGACCGATCCGGTTTATAAAGCGATGGAACTGCTGCCGCTGGGCCCGGTCGTTCTGATCGACACCGCCGGGCTGGACGACGAGGGCATGCTCGGCGAGCTGCGCAAGCAGAAAACGCGCGAGATCGTGAGCCGCACCGATCTCGCCCTGTTGGTCGCCGATGCCGCGACCGGAGCGGACGATTTCTTCCTCGAGCTGCTCGCCGAGCTCCGGGCCAAGGGCATTCCCGTCATCGCCGTTATCAACAAGAGCGATACGGTTCCGAACACAGGGGAGATCGCTGCGGGCATGGGTGAGAAGCTCGGCGTCAAATGCGTTGCGTTCAGCGCGATGGAGGGATCGGGCGTGAACGATCTGAAGCAGGCCATCATCGCTGCTCTTCCGCATGACGAGGAACGGTTCCGCATCGTCGGCGATCTGATTTCGCCCGGCGATTTCGTCGTGCTGGTGGTGCCGATCGACAAGGCCGCGCCCAAAGGCAGGCTGATTCTGCCGCAGCAGCAGACGATCCGCGACATTCTGGAGAGCGACGCCATCGCGATCGTGACCAAGGAGCATGAATTGAAGGCGACCCTGGATCGGCTTGGCCGGAAGCCGCGGCTTGTCATCACGGACTCGCAGGTCTTCCTCAAGGTGGCCGCCGATACCCCGAAGGAGGTTCCGCTTACCTCGTTCTCGATCCTGTTTGCCCGCCACAAGGGGGATTTGAACGAGCTCGTCAAAGGCGCGCGCGCCATCGAAAACTTACAGGACGGGGACAGTGTACTGATCGCCGAAGCGTGCACGCACCACCAGCAATCGGACGATATCGGGACCGTGAAAATTCCGCGCTGGCTTAGACAAGTCACGGGCAAGCAGCTCCACATCGATCATGCCTCCGGCTACAGCTACCCGCCGGACTTGAACAGCTACGCACTGGTCGTCCATTGCGGCGCCTGCATGCTGAACCGCCGGGCGATGCAGCACCGCATCGGCGAAACGCTGGGCGCCGGCGTGCCGATCGTCAATTACGGCGTGCTGATCGCCTACGTGCACGGCATCTTCCCGCGGGCGATCGAATTGTTCCCTTCGGCCGTCATGGCCTGGGAGGAATCGGCGCCAACGCCCGGGTGCCGGTGATTTATCCCAAGTAGTGCCAGCATGTGGCATGTGGCACTGAAGCAAGAACAGCTCACCCACCAGCACAGCATATAGCAGATGGCAGCTTGGCAGCCGTTCCGCGCTCCATGTTGCATCAATTGCAACATTTCTACCGCCGTCCGGCTCCAACGCCGACGAAAGCTGCATTTTTTACAACAATTTGCCCGGATTCATCCGAATTTTCCCGGGCTCCCGGCGAATTGTTGTATTTTCTGCATCATGAACTCAGCCGGCCCGCGCATTGGCACCAAAATATTGCACTATCTACAACTTATGTTGTCCGCATAACATAAAAATGGCGGTACGAGGCATTAAACACCTTGTACCGCCGCCATTATTTTACGCAGCTTTCAGTAGCACCCGTTCCGCCGGTCAGGAGGATTAGAACCGCAAATCCCGTTCCCCCGCCTCCACCCGCGCCAGCCGGTCCAGCGTCGCCTTCCGGGCGGCAGCCTTGGGAATCCGGTCCAGGTTTTGTTCGATCACGGATTTGCCGATTTCCCGGGCCTCCTCGTCGCCGTAGTCGAGCAAATACTCCTGCAAGGTGAGCAGCGAATTCGGATGGCATACATTATGGATTTGACCGGATTTGGCCAGGCGCATGAAGCGGTCGCCCGTCCGCCCCTCCCGGTAGCAGGCCGTACAATAGCTTGGCACATAGCCGTCCCGGCAGAGCGTCTTGATCATCTCCAGCGGGGAACGGTGATCCCCCACCTCAAATTGCGGCGTTTCCCCGGTCGGCTCGCCTTCATACGAGCTAATATATGCGCCGACCCCCGTGCGCGAGCCCGTGCTGATTTGCGAGATGCCGAGCTTAATCACCTCATCACGGAACCCTTCGTCCTCGCGGGTGGACAGAATCATTCCGGCGTAGGGGACGGCCAGCCGAATGACGGCCACGATTTTTTTGAAATCCCGGTCGCTTACGAGATACGGAAAGCGGTGCAAATCCACCCCTTCGGCGGCCCGGAGTCGCGGCACGGACACCGTATGGGGCCCGCACCCGAACGTCTCCTCCAGATGCTCCGCATGCAGCAGCATGGCTACCGTCTCGTATTTAGGTTCGTACAGTCCGTATAGCACGCCGACGCCCACGTCGTCGATGCCGGCCCGCATCGCCCGATCCATCGCGGTGGTATGCCAGTCGTAATCCCGCTTGGGTCCCTGCCCGTGAAGTTCTCGGTAGGTAGGCCGGTGGTAAGTTTCCTGGAACAGGATGTACGTCCCGATCCCCACCTCCGCCAGCTTACGGTAATTTCCCTCGGTCGTCGCGGCGATATTGACGTTAATCCGCCGGATGCTGCCGTTATCGACCTTGACCGAATAGATCGTCTCCATGCATTCAAGAATATAATCGATGGAACAGTTTACGGGGTCCTCTCCGGCCTCCAGCGCCAGCCGCTTGTGTCCCAGCTTCTGAAGCACCTCCACCTCACGGATGAGCTCATCCCGGTTTAAGCGGCGGCGGAGCAGATCGCTGTTGGAATGCTTGTATCCGCAATACTCGCAGTTGTTTACGCAATAGTTGCTGACGTATAAAGGGGCGAACAGCACGATGCGGTTTCCGTAAATTCGCTCCTTCACCTCACGGGCCGTATGATAGATTTCCTCCAAAATCGCCTCGTCCTCTACATTCAGCAAAATGGCCGCTTCCCATGGACTTAGCCCTTTGGACATTCTCGCCTTCTCCAGCACCTCCCTGACCCGGGCTTGATCCCTCGCCCCCACCGCTCCATGGGCAAGGCAGGCTTCAATCTCTTCCTCCCGAATAAAATCGGCAACCTCCTGTCGCACAATGCTCATCCGAATACCCCCTGCTGAGTTGATGGCTTTTCCCCACTTATCAAAATAGTCTAAGAAGCGTGAGGCTCCCGTTAATAACGGGAGCGCACTTTGTAATGAGTATGCAAATACGTATGGCTCTTGGAACTGCTCGGGCGATCCAAAAATTCCTCATAGGCCCGCTTGATATACGGATTGCGATGCGATTTGCGGACAGCGGACGCCTCGTCCTCGCCATAGATTCCTTTGGCCCGCTCCGCCTTCACATTGATCCGGTCCCGCAGCGCTGCCGGGACATGCGGCTGGCCGCCGCCGCAGATGCAGCCGCCGGGGCAGGCCATGACCTCGATAAATTCGTATTTGCGTTCCCCTTTGCGAATCATGTTCATCAGCTTCCTGGCATTGCCCAAGCCGTGGACGACGGCGGTGCGGATCGTTTTCCCGTTCGGCAGCTCGACGGTTGTCTCCTTGATTCCTTCCAAGCCGCGTACCGCAATGTAGTCGACCGTGTCCAGTTCTTCTCCGGCAACCAGTTCAAATACTGTCCGAAGAGCAGCCTCGGCCACTCCGCCCGTCGTGCCGAAAATAACCCCGGCCCCCGACGCTTCCCCAAACGGATTGTCGAAATCTTCACCGCGCAAATGGACAAAATCGATCCCGGCCTCCTTGATCATCCAGGCGAGTTCCCGGGTCGTCAGCACATAATCTATATCCTTAAGTCCGTCGTGTCCCAGCTCTTCCCGCTGGCCTTCAAATTTCTTCGCGGTGCACGGCATCACCGAAACGACGACGATCCGCCGCGGATCGATATCCATCATCTGAGCGAAATAGCTCTTGATAAGCGCTCCTTCCATTTCATGCGGCGATTTGCAGCTCGACAAATTGTCCAGCATCTCCGGGAAGAAATGCTCGACGAATTTCACCCAGCCCGGACAGCAGGAAGTCATCAGCGGGAGATTGTCGCCTGTTTCCAGCCGATGCAGCAGCTCCGTGCCTTCCTCCATAATGGTCAGATCGGCGCCAAAATCGGTGTCGAACACTTTGTCGAAACCGATCCGGCGCAGCGCCGCCACCATCTTACCCGTGACCCGCGTGCCGACCGGCATGCCGAATTCTTCGCCCAAGGCGACGCGCACCGCCGGAGCGGTCTGCACGACGACAAATTTGTTGGGATCGGCGATCGCCTGCCAGACATCGTTCATATTTTCCCGTTCCTGCAGCGCCCCGACCGGACAAGCCATAATACATTGACCGCAGTTCACGCAAACGCTTTCGCCAATCGGTTTACCCATGGCCGGGCCGATCGTCGTGTCGAAGCCGCGGTTCATAAAGCCGATCGCCCCGACAGACTGAATGTTGCTGCAAGCCGCAACGCAGCGCCCGCATAGGATGCACTTGGAGGTGTCCCTGAGCATCGAAGGCGAAGAGAAATCGACCAGGCTGTGCGATTTCTCGCCGATATAGCGGACTTGGCGCACGCCGGTCTGCTTGGCGACATCCTGCAATTCGCAGGTGCCGCTGCGTGAGCAGGAAGGACATTCCTGATTATGATCGGATAAGATCAGTTCCACCGTTGTTTTGCGCGCGTCCCGCACCCGCTGCGTATTTGTTCGGATCTGCATGCCTTCCTCGGCCGCCAGCGTACAGGATGCGATTAAGCGGGGCCCGGATTCCACCAGGCAGACGCGGCAGCTGGACGAATGATTAACGCCCTGCATATGACAAAGAGTGGGGATATACACGCCCAAATCGCGGGCGGCCTGGAGAACCGTCGTTCCCCGGGGCACTTCCGTTTCGATATTGTCGATCCACAATTTTACGGTATCCATGTCGATCTCCTCACACCTTTAGCTTTTATAGATGGCGGCGAACTTGCAACTGTCCATACAAATCCCGCATTTGATGCACAGATCCGGGTTGATATAGTAAGGCTCCTTGATCTTGCCCGTAATCGCGTTCGCCGGACACTTCCGGGCGCAGAGGCCACAGCCTCTGCATTTCTCGGCCTCGATGATAAACGAGACAAGAGAGCGGCATACGCCGGACGGGCATTTCTTGTCGACGACATGGGCTACATACTCATCGCGGAAATATTTCAATGTGGACAGCACCGGATTCGGCGCCGTCTGCCCCAGACCGCAAAGGGAAGCCGCTTTGATCTGCTCGGACAGTTCCTCCAGCTTATCCAGGTCCTCCATCGTCCCTTTGCCTTCCGTAATCTTATCGAGAATCTCCAACAGCCGTTTGGTGCCGACCCGGCAAGGCACGCACTTTCCGCACGATTCGTCCCGGGTAAAATCGAGATAATAACGGGCCACGTCGACCATACAGGTTTCCTCGTCCATGACCAGCATGCCGCCCGAGCCCATCATCGAGCCCAGACTGAGCAAGGTGTCGTAATCGATTTGGCGGTCCAGATGCTCGGTCGTGAGACAGCCGCCGGAAGGTCCGCCGGTCTGCACCGCCTTGAACGCCTTGCCGCCCGGAATCCCCCCGCCGATCTCATAAATTACCTCGCGCAGCGTAATCCCCATCGGCACCTCGACCAGCCCGGTATTCACCACTTTGCCGCCGAGCGCGAATACTTTGGTGCCCTTGCTCTTGTCCGTTCCGATTCCGGCATACCAGGCCGGTCCGTTGAGCAGGATCTGCGGGATATTGGCGAGCGTCTCCACGTTATTGATGATGGTCGGCTTCTCCCAAAGCCCGCTCACCGCCGGGAACGGCGGCTTCGGATTCGGCATTCCCCGTCTGCCCTCCACTGAATTCATGAGCGCGGTTTCTTCCCCGCATACGAATGCGCCGGCCCCAAGACGCACATCGACATCAAAAGAGAAATCCGTACCGAACAGCTTGTTCCCGAGCAGGCCGTATTCCCGCGCCTGACGGATAGCGAGCTGTATGCGCTTTACCGCGATCGGATACTCGGCCCGGACATAGATAAATCCCTGGTTCGCGCCGATGGCATAACCGGCGATCGCCATCCCTTCCAGCACCGCGTGCGGATCCCCTTCCAGAATGGAGCGGTCCATGAACGCGCCCGGGTCGCCCTCGTCGGCGTTGCAGATAATATATTTCTGCGGGTTCCGCTGTCTTGCGGCGGTCTCCCACTTCACCCCGGTCGGGAACCCCCCGCCTCCCCGGCCCCGAAGCCCGGACTCTTTCACCTGGCGGACGACATCGTCCGGTTTGAACATGGTCAGCACCTTATGCAGCCCTTTGTACCCGCCCATCGCGATATATTCTTCGATCTCTTCCGGATCGATCAGCCCGCAGTTCCGCAGCGCAATCCGCATCTGTTTGCGGAAGAAGTCGACCTCCTGCAGCGGCTTGATCGCGCCGTCCTCGATCGACGCCTCGTACACGAGTCGCTCGACGATCTGGCCTTTCAGCAAATGATCTTCAACGATTTCAGCCACATCTTCCAAGGTTACGCGGCTGTAAAAGACCTCCTCCGGGTAAATGATCACCACAGGCCCCAATTCGCAAAGTCCAAAACAGCCGGTACGCACGATATCGATCTGCTCTTCGATCCCCTGGCTCGCGACCTCCTGACGGAACGCGTCGACGATCAGCATGGAATCGGACGAGGCGCAGCCCGTGCCGCCGCAGATCATCACGGACCGCTGGGCGACGCCGACGTTGTCCTCCTCCACTTTGCCGAGCTGCCGCCGTACGAGCCGCTGCAGGGCAACCGTACGGATCCCTTCCAAATCAACCAACGTTTTCATGTCTTTTCCCCCTTAATGCGTATGGGCGGGCGTACGCATCGATTTCAGGATTTTCGGAATTTCGTTCGGCGTCAATCGGCCGTAGACTTTCTCCCCGATCGTCATGACCGGGGCGAGCCCGCAAGCCCCGAGGCAGCGCGTGGCATCGAGCGTGAATTTCCCGTCCGCGGTCGTGCCCTGCACCGGAACGTCAAGCTCCTGGGACAGCCGGTCCAGAACGGCCTGCGCCCCTTTGATATAACAAGCGGTCCCCATGCACACGCGGATGACATATTCCCCCTTCGGCTCCAACGAGAAGAATGAATAGAATGTCGCCACGCCGTAAATTTCCGCCATCGGCAGCTCCAGTTCCTCGGAGACGATCCGGAGCGCTTCCTCCGGCAAATAGCCGAAGATGTCCTGAACTTCATGCAGCACGGGGATCAGCGGACCCTGAAGCATCCGGAACCGGGAAATGACCTCCCGGACCTGGTCCAGCCGTTCCTGGTTCACTCCGCCTTGACCGCAGCAAGTATCCTCCATGATGAACTCTCTCCCTTCAAAGTTCCTTAAGCAATGACTATCGCAAAAAAGCGCCTGCCCGCCGGGCCGATATTCGGCCCCCCGCCGCTAGAGCAGCGGGGAGTCGTGCATCAGCTTGAGCCGTTCCCAGCGCCGGTCGGTCTCCGCTTCAAAGGCGGTAAGCAGTTCTTCGTCGGCCAGCATGTGCTTGGTCTTGCCCATCATCTCCAGCCAGTTCTTCACGGGAATCCGCGCGTTCTTCGCCTCCGGATTGTACGTGATCGTCGTAACGCCATGCTCGATCTCGTACAGCGGGAAGAAGCAGGAGTCCACCGCGGCCTTAAGAATCGTGCCGCCAAGATGATCCTCAGAGCGCCAGTTCAGCGGACAGGTGCTCAGCACCTTCCCGTAAACCAGGCCCTCGTGCTGCGCGTACCAGTGCGCCTTGGCCGCCTTCATGATCAAGTCCTGCGGCATGGACTCCACAGCGGTGAATACGTAAGGGATGTTCGTGGCCGCCATAATTTGCGGCGTATCCTTATGATGGAACGCCTTGCCCTTCTGCTTCTTTCCGACGCCTGACGTACTCGTCTGGTGGCCGATCGGCGTCGAGTAGGAGAGCTGGGAACCGGTATTCATATAGCCCTCGTTGTCGTACTCCAGAATGATCATGCGGTGATTACGCAGCGCCGCGCCGATGGACGGGCCCATCCCGATATCCATCCCGCCGTCGCCCGTCACCATGATGAAGGTCAAATCGTCGGATACTTCGATCTCGCCGCGCCGTTTCCGCTCCAGGAACGCTTCGACCATCCCCGATACCGTCGCCGCCCCGTTCTGGAACAGATTGTGCACAAAAGTCTGCTTGTGCGAGGTATAAGGATAGCTGGCGGTAGTGACATAAGCGCAGCCGGTTTGGATCAAGGTGACGACATCGCCTTCGATCCCTTTATAGAACAGCTCCAGGGCGGAGAGGGCGCCGCAGCCCGGACAGGCGCCGTGTCCTGGAGCGAGCCGCTTCGGCTTGGCCGTCAGGCTGCGCAGCGGCGGCAGCTTCACTTTGACCTTGCCGGTCGCCTCGTCCTGAGTCACCTGAATCAACCCGCTCTTGTAGGCATCGCCGTAACGCGGGGTCAGCACCGGCTGCAGACGGTTCTCTTCCTCGCCGGGATTATGGCCGTAATAGTCAAACGGTACCTCGGCATGGCCTTTCTCCGCGGCCTCCAAAGCCAAGCGGAAGAAAGCTTCCGCATCGTCCGGATAGAAGTCCTTGCCGCCTAGCCCGTACACGCGGGAAAGGACAATCGTGGCGTTGTCGGGATCCAGCTTCAGGGCGGAGCGCACTTCATGCGTCATATTGGCTCCTTGCCCGCCGTACGAATCGGCCCGTTCTCCCACAAGCAGCGCCTTGACATTCTTGAGCGCCGCCCGCAGTTCCTCGGCCGGGAAAGGACGGATGACATTCGGCCGGACCAACCCGGCCTTGATCCCTTGAGCCCGCAGCTTATCTACCGTATCCTTCGCCGATTCGGCCGCGGAATTCAGCAGGAACAACGCTACCTCGGCGTCATCCATACAATACAAATCCAGCGTCTCATAACCGCGGCCGGACAATTGCCCGTATTCGGCGGCGATCTTCTTGTAGACCTCCGCCGCCCGGTCCATCGCACCGGACAGCTGATAATGGTTATTGAGCAGATCGTCGCCGTTCATATGCGCCCCGATCGTTACCGGGTGGGCCGGATCGACGACATTATCGAATCCGGCGGGAGGCTGTTCCCCGACAAAAGCCCGCACGCTCCGGCCGTCCTGGAAGTAATGGAGCTTCCGCTTTTGGTGGGATGTGAAAAAGCCGTCGTAAGCGACGATGACCGGCAGCCGCACATCGGCATGCTCGGACAGCTTCAGCGCGATAATGTTCATGTCGTATACCGCCTGCGGCGTGCTGGCCGTCAAAATGACCCAGCCCGTGTTCAGCGCGTAATACAAGTCGGAGTGATCTCCGCGGATATCCAGCGGTCCGCTGATGGCGCGCGTCACGAGGTTCAGCACCATCGGGAAGCGGGTGCCCGACTGCACCGGGAGCTGCTCCAGCATATACATGAATCCGTTGGCGCTCGTCGCGTTGACGACCCGGGCTCCGCTCAGCGCCGCCCCGTAGCAGATGCCCGCCGATCCGTGCTCGCCGTCCGCGGCGATCAGTTGGATATCATGCAGTCCTTGCGCTTTTTTCTGATCGAGAATTTGAGCGATTTCCGTCGAAGGGGTGATGGGGAAATAACCCATGATATGATAATTGATCTGCAGGGCCGCCATCGCCGCTGCTTCGTTGCCGGATTCGAACGCAACCGTCTGTTCCGGCGTCGTTAATGCTGTCACTGATTCTTCCATGATCGACATAGGAAAAGTCCTCCTTACGCTTTAGCTTTAATTAAAAACATGCGCTACACGATGGCTGTCGGCGTATCCGGCCTCTTCCCGGAGCGGAGCCAGCGACCCGGTCGGGCACACTTCCACACATTTCAGGCAGCCTTTGCAATACTGATAATCGATGCCTTGCAGAAACATCTGCATTCTGCCGCGCTTATCCTCCCCGGCTTCCCAGACGAAGCAAAGATCGGGGCAGGTGGCATCGCAATTGGCGCAGTGAATGCAGGATCCCAGATTCAATTCCGGCAAATAGCCCTGGCGCGAGCCGCTTAAATCTTTGAGCAGGCTGTTGCCCTGGGCCGAAATGATTCCCCCCGACTCCTGCGTCTCATAGCCGAGCAGCGGCTGTTGTCGGAGGTAAGGGACGGCGGTTAATTCGGTGGGCGGTTCGATCGTCTCGAACCGCACTTCATCGTAACCGCGGTCAAAGGTACGCAAGTTCGGCTCAACAAGCTGCGGGTATTTCTTTTCGAACGTCCGTTTGATAACCGCCCGCATCGAGTCGCGGTCCAGAAAATCACAAATGCGGAACAAGGCCCCCAGCATCGACGTATTGACCCGGGTACGCTCCTCCAAAGCGATGCCGAGCGCGTCGACTACGGCCAGCGTACCGTAAGGGAACTGCAGGTCCTTGCGAATTTCTTCAAAGCTGCGGATCGAGTTCACCAACACGACCCCGCCGGGCTTCAGCCCGCTTAACACCGGCACGGTGGTATGCAGGGCTTCATGGAATACGCCGATCACATCCGGCTGTTCCACCGGGCTATGGTCGCGGATGTCGAGCTCCGGATCGCAAAATCGGACAAAGCTCTTGACCGGCGAGCCTTTCTTCTCCGACCCGTAGGACGAAAAACCCGCGCCGTTTAAGCCCAATCCCAGCACGCCGGCCTCTGCCAGCATCTTCCCGGCCAGGTTCGCGCCCAGCCCGCCGATCGATTCCAACCGGATTTCGAATCCCGGTTGGCTACTTTTGTTCCATATGCTCATTCGCCATTTCTCCTCTGTATTTGATTTGTGTTTTATTTCACAATCTACTGCGTAGAAGTAGAATGAAAAGCCGTCAGCGGCTTCATCCGGAGTGATTTCAGGCTATCCCCCCTCCCCATATCCACGGAGAAGCCGGCAGAATTGATCCGCAGCTCCAAGCAATGCCTGCAAGCCGCCGACTCGTCGCCGGTACATATCTTGTTGTTATACAGGGCGTATTTTTTTCGGACTGCTAGAGGTGACAAGTTCGGCATCACGACGTTGGCCCCTACCTTCAGAGCCTTCTCCCGCCCGCTCGCATCAAGCGATCCCAAGGCGGTCGTGGCGGGGATGAGCGCGTCCGGCACCATCAGGCGCGCCAGCGCGACCATCGCGAGTGTATCGTCAATCGTACCGGCCTCAGCCCCGCCCAAAGGCGTGCGGGAATGCGGAATAAACGGGCCAATACCGATCATGTCCGGGTGTAAATCCTGCAAATAGAGCAAATCGTCCGCCAAATCCTCCAAGGTCTGCCCCGGCAGACCGACCATAAATCCGGCGCCGATTTGATAGCCGATGCTTTGGAGTACGGAGAGGCATTTGCGCCGGTTGTCAAAAGACATCGTAGGATGTAGAGATTGGTAGAGATTTCGGGAAGCGGTTTCATGACGCAGTAAAAACCGGTCTGCCCCCGCGTCGAACAAGCTCCGATAGGTCCGCTCGTCCCGTTCGCCAATCGATAGCGTTATAGCCGCGTCGGGGAATTCCGCCTTGATATCCCGGACGAGCCGAACGAGAATCTCCTCGGTATACCAGGCGTCTTCCCCGCTTTGAAGCACAAATGTCCGATAGCCGAGATCGTAGCCCTCGCGGCAGCAATCCAGAATTTCAGCAGGCTTCAGCCGGTATCTCTCCGCCGCCTTGTTGCCGGCGCGAAGCCCGCAATACAGGCAATCCTGTTTGCAGAAGCTGGAGAACTCGATCAAACCGCGCATATAAACTTTATCGCCGTACTTCTCGCTCCGTTTCCGATGCGCCAGACGATACAGCTCTTGACGCGTTTCGCCATCAAGGCGGCCCAGCAGATAAACGATTTCATCCCTGGACAACTTGCCGCGGCAGAAGAGCTTGTGAATTAACTGTTTCATCAGCGATCATCCTTTTGGACAAGGAGTTTACCGATAAACCGATTAAATGAAAATCAATACCTAAAGTGATGCATTTACAGAATTAATTGTGAAATATTTCACTAGTGTTGTTAAAAAAAGAGCTTGTGGCTTCAATCCTGCGTCGGAAAAATGATGTTGCTGCAATAGCGATCGCTTCAAATAGTGGTTGTGGTAAGAACTTGTGGTAAGAACAGAGGTGTGTTCTCGGGAGTAAAGGTGAAAAATCAGACTTCAAGCGGGAAAGTTCTTGCTGCATCATAAAGAAAGTACAAGTGTGTGCGTACTGTTCAACAGCAGATGAGGTTTATTATTATATTATCATCTTTCAATCATTTGGGTAGGGGTATTTTTTGAATTACTCGCGAATTCGTCCTCCCCGCAAAATTGAAAGAAAGAAGCACGCCCCGTTTCAGGGAAACGGAGCATGCTGATCATCGCATCTCTCGCCTTAATTCCAGTCGAAACCGGAGTCCTTGGCGATCGGTTCTTCCTTGACCAAGGTATACAGGGTGGCAGCCTCTTCCTTTCGAGTCGTCTCCGCCAGGCGTTCGACGCGGACCGTCACCAGCTTTTGGCCGAATTGAACGGTAATCTCGTCGCCCACCTTCACGGTGCTGCTCGGTTTGGATTCACGCCCGTTGATCAGAACTCTGCCTTGTTCGGAGACGTCCTTCGCCACCGTGCGCCGCTTAATCAACCGTGACACCTTCAGGAATTTATCAAGACGCATTATTTTACGGCTTCTTTAAGTTTGTTGCCCGCTTTGAAAGCTGGAACGTTGGATGCAGGGATTTCGATCGTTTTGCCGGTTTGCGGGTTGCGGCCGGTACGACCGGAACGTTTGCGGGTTTCGAACGTGCCGAAGCCGATCAGTTGCACTTTGTCTCCGCCAGCAAGAGCGTCGGTAATTTCGCCGAGGACTCCGTTCAATACGGTTTCAACGTCTTTTTTAGTCAAACCGCTTTTGCTGGAAATGTTGTTGATCAAGTCTGTTTTGTTCATTAATAATGCCTCCCAATAGTAAAAAAAATAGATGGATACTGACGGCCAGCGCTCCGCAAGCCGCGCGATATCTTTGTATGAGTATTCTTTCTCAAAGCCGGAATTCCTGCCCGGTAAACAACTTTTTTTTGTTTTTTCGCAAAAAAAACCGAATTTTAGGGGAAATTCGCGTTATTTGGATGCCCGTTCGACCGTTTTGGCCTCGTCCCAAAGCGCATCCATCTCAGCCAGGGTGCTGTCTTCGGGCGATTTTCCGGCCTCGCGCAGCTTGTCCTCCACATACGTAAAACGGCTGACGAATTTCGCGTTGGTCCGCGAAAGCGCCTCTTCCGGATCGGCCTTGATATACCGGGCGGCATTCACGATCGAAAACAGCAAGTCGCCGAGTTCGAGCGCTTGATCGTCCGCCGGGTGCCCGTCGGTGACGGCTTCCCTGAATTCGGCCAGCTCTTCCTCGATCTTCGCCCAGACGCCGTCGATCGTATCCCAGTCAAAGCCGACTTTGGCCGCCTTCTTCTGCAGCTTGTACGCCTTCATCAAAGCGGGCAAATCCCGCGGAACGCCGCTTAGCGCGGACAATTTCTCCGGCTCGATCCCCTTGCGGCGCTTCTCCTCCGCTTTCATCGCATCCCAGTTCTTAAGCGCATCCTCGGCATCCTCGGCGCTCAAATCGCCGAACACGTGCGGATGGCGATACAGCAGCTTCTCATTGAGCTCCCGGATCACATCGTAAGCGGTGAACATGCCGGTTTCTTCCTCCATCTGCGAGTGCAGCATGACTTGAAGCAAAAGGTCGCCGAGCTCTTCCCGCATATGGTCTGGATCGTCCTCATCGATCGTCTCCAGCACTTCGTAGGTTTCTTCAATGAGATTTTTACGGATCGATTGATGCGTTTGCTCCCGGTCCCAGGGGCAGCCTTCCGGACTGCGCAGAATCGACACGATCTCGTGCAGGCGGTCGAAGCTGCCGATGCGCAGACTATCGTCTTCGCTGGCCGGGACGTATACGAGCGACAGGTTCCCGTAACCTTGAACGCGGTCCAATTCGTACAGCGGAATCCGCAGCACTTGCTCCGCCCCGGATACACCAAGCGCATGTCCGACTACGACAGGGTAATCGTCGGGGTACATGTCCATCAGGGACAGCTTCACGTCGGAAGCCGTGAACTCGTCGTAGACCTGGCCGATCAGCGTGTGCCGCCGGGGATCGATAGTCCCGCGGGACAGATCGGAAGCGTCCAGCAACTGAAAGCCTTCGATCGGATCAAAGCCGAGCCGGACAAACGCTTCGTCCAGGAAGCTCTCCCCGCCGGTGATCCGCAGTTCGACGGCTTCGCCGGGGCAGCGTTCGCGCAGGAGCTTAACGGTGGCTTCTGCAACCATCGGGTGCCCGGGTACGGCGTACAGCACCGATTTGCCCTCGCCGGCCGATTTGGCCGAAGCGATGAGCCGCTCCGTAATTTCCTCGTATACCGACGGAAAATCATCTTTGGATTCGTAGACCTCATCGAATGAGGTGAATGTCACTCCGGTTTCTTCGAGCCAAGCCACAACCGGATGATCCTTGGTGCGTACGTATCTCTCCTCGGCCTCCCGAAGCAACTTCAGGCTTCCGAGCGTCAAGCGGTCCGGATCGCCCGAGCCCAGCCCGACGACGGTAATCAGTGCTCCCATTTCGCGAATCTCACTCCTGTCTACTCTATATACCGGAAAAATGGACAAATCTCATCCTTAACTATACCACCAGCCGCGCCAAAGGCAAAAATTTCTCCTTCGGGCGATGCACGGAGCCGCCCCGTTACAGTGGCTAGCGAAGCAGCCGCAGCTTCCGAAGCGCGCTGGCCAGCTTCGGTCCGACGCGGGGCAGGGCGGCGAGCTCCGCCCCGCCGATCAGCCGTAGGCGTACGGCCGCTGCGGCAAACACGGCTGCGCCGAGCAGCACGCCGAGCACGCTCTCCGCCAGGGCCGCAAGGCGGCCCGGCGGCAGCGCGGCGTCGCCCGCAAGGCGCAGCAGCGCCACGGCGGCCGCCATCGCCAGGACGGCGGCCGCGGGCCGTACCGCCGCGTCCCGCAGGCGCGGGCGCAGCCCGGCGCGGCGCAGCAGCAGCGCCAGGTTCAGCGCGGCTGCGACGGCATAGGCGGCGATGCCGGCGATCGCCGCGCCGCTGATGCCCAGCCGCGGCACGAGCAGCGCGTTCAGCAGCGCCTTGAGCGCGGCCGCTGCGAGCAAGTGCACGGCCGGGGCGCGCACGACGCCGAGCCCCTGCAGCAGCGCAGCGGTAATCGTCACCAGAGCACCGGGTGCGGCCGTCCAAGCCAGCCAAGCGAATGTTCCGGTGCCCGTGTTATCCTCGTACAGCATCACATTGATCGGCTCGGCGAGCAGGGCCAGCCCCGCCGACGCGGCGAGCCCGATCAGCCAGAACCAGCGGAGCGCCAAGCCCGTCTGTTTTGCTATCCCCTCCCTGTCGCCGCGGAGATTCATTTCCGCCAGTACGGGGATGAACAGCACCGACAGGGAGGAGGCGAGCATCGTCACCAATTGGACGAGCGGGATACCCCGGTTGTACACGCCTACCTCCACCATCGCGCGCAGCTCGTCCCCACCGTTGTTCAACAGGCGCGGCAGCGTGAACGTGTCGACCAGATTCAGCAGCGGAATCGCCAGCGAAGCCAGGCAAATCGGGATGGCATACCGGAACAGCTCCCTGATCAGCCCCCGATCGGCATTAGCTTTCCCGACCGTAATCAAAGCTGGCACACTTTCGTCTCTCGCCGGTCCCGGCTGTACCTCCGCCAGAGCCGAATCCCCGCGCTTTCGGCCAGATCTCCCCGTGGTCTCCCGCTTGCGGTACCCTTTCCAGTACAGAAGCATCACCGCCAGCCCGGCGGCCCCACCCACGGCCGATCCGGCCAAGGCCCCGCCGGCGATGACCGCCTCCGAGCCTCCAATCCCGGTGAAATAAAAGAGCAGGCCGATCATCACCGCTACGCGCACGGCCTGTTCGGTCACCTGGGATACGGCGGTCGGCGTCATATTCTGCAAGCCTTGGAAGTACCCCCGCAGGGACGCGCTCAGCGGGACAAACAGCAACGCCGGAGCCGCGCTGCGCAGAGCCGGAATGAGCTGGCTGCTGCCGATCCAGGCCGCCAGCAGCGGCGCCCCGAAGTACATCAGCAGGCAGCCTGCGGCTCCCAGTGCAACCATCACGACGGAGGCGATCCGGAGCACGGCCCGTTTGCCCGCCTCCTCGCCGAGCGCATGCCGCTCGGCCACAAACTTGGAGACTACCGTCGGAAAACCGGCCGTCGCCAAGGTAAGCAAAATCGTATAAAACGGGTAGACGGTGTTATAGATGCCGAAAACCCCGTCCCCGCCGATATTTTGCAGCGGTATTTTTTGCAGCGTACCCAGCAGCTTGCTGACGATCGCCGCCAAACTGAGCACGGCGGCCCCCTTGAGCAGCCGCGAGGTTGTGTTTCTATCTTCGTTCATAATCTACCTACTTTGCGGATTCATCATAGCCCGTTCATAGGTTCCATTATATGACGAAATCCGCTGCCGCCGCCATGCCGGGTCCCCGGTCGGCCCGGAAAGCCCAAAAAAACACATCCCCGCTTCCGGCGGCTCTGCTGCCTCACGGGTAGCTTGGGATGTGTTGGTGTTTGCCGGATTCAGCTTTACTGCTCCATCTGTTTGCCCAAAAAACCTGCCGCCGTTTCGGCCATTTTGGACTCAAGATCCGACATTTTGACCGATTCGTCTTTATTCATCAAAACCACAGAGCCGATCGGGTCCCCACCCGAAATAATCGGAGCGATTACAAAGGAAGAGATTGTTTCCGGATGATCCCGGTTTATTTCATAGGTTCCCGTAGCCGTCTCCAAAATAATTTTGCGGTTCTCCATACTGTTCTCCAGCAGCGAGCTGATCTGCTTGTCCAAATATTCTTTCTTCGAAGCCCCTGCCACCGCTATTAACGTGTCGCGGTCGGAAATCAAAGTAATGTGGCCTGTGCTTTCATATAGCGACTCCGCATACTCTTTGGCGAAATCGCCGAGCTCCCCGATCGGAGAATATTTCTTAAGAATAACCTCACCGTCGCGGTCCACAAAAATTTCGAGCGGGTCTCCCTCCCGAATCCGCAATGTCCGGCGGATTTCCTTCGGAATAACCACCCGGCCCAAATCATCGATACGGCGTACAATTCCAGTAGCTTTCATGTCACATGTTGCCCCGCTTTCTAAAGAAGTATTGAACTACTGTCGAACGGATATTCTTTTACCCTTCGGTATGTTATTACATCATTGCCGGTTAAAAAGTTTCGGGGAAGGCCCCGCCCGGATCAGCCGGCGGCTGGATTAGTCTGCACTTGGAGGGACTTCGGCTCTTGTGATTCTGACCATAGTATTCATCCCTTCCCAGCAGCTTATTCATCCGAATTTCCATTGGGCAGGGCGCTTCATCCATCTGCGTTTAAGGACAACAAAACAGCGCGAATCGCTCCGCGCTGCTCCGGCAAAGCCGGCAGGAACGGGTTTCCCCGTTACTTGCCCGCATTCGTGTTGCCTGTGCTGCTGTTGCTTGTACCACTGTTGGTGCCCGAGCCGTTTTCCGCTCCGGCATCCGTTCCGGCGTTATTGCCCGTTCCGGAATTCGTCGAGCCGTTATCCTCGCTCTTCTCGACCTTCGGCAGCTCGATCTTCTTAATGATACTCTTCTCCAGCTCGCCGGTCATGAACTCGTCCAATTTTTGGGAAGCGACCGACATTTGGATCAGGTCTTTCTCTTCTTGCGTCAGATCGTCGAATGTCTTCTCGGTCCGTTTCTCGACGCGCATAATGTGATATCCGTACGTCGTTTCTACCGGATCGCTGATCTGGTTAAGCGGCAGGCTGATCGCCTGCTCCTTGAATTCGGGGACCCAATTGCCGACAGGCGTGTCTGCATACAGTCCGCCGTTGTCGATATTGGTTTGCCCGTCGGTGGAGTACTCTTTGACCAGGGTCGCGAAGTCCTCGCCATTATCCAGCTTGGCCTTCACTTCCTTGGCCAGCTTCAGAGTATCCTCTTTGCTGCGTTCCTTACCTTCTCTGTCCGTAAAACCGATCAGAATATGGCGGACCGAAGCGGTGATATAATCCTCTTTGGTCGCTTCAAATTCCTTCTTCACATCTTCGTCGGTCACTTTGGTCTTCTCGCTCTCCATGACGGTGTAGATGCGAATCATATAGTTTTTGAAATCCGCCTCGGAGACCTTCTGGGCGTCCAGCATTTGTTTGAACGCATCGTCGCCGATGGATTGTTTCATGGCCGCAAGCTGCTCTTCCGCCTTCTTCTTGCCTTCTTCCTTGATCTTGTCGTCGGCATTGGCTTCCAAATATTCATAAGCAATTTCCTGCTTAATCAAATATTCGCGGAAATCGTCCATTTGCAGGAATTGCTCATATTCCGGTTGGAGCGCAAGCAGAATCCGCTGTTCACGGTCAAATTCATTCTCCGTGATCTCGCCGCCCTCGTAGGTTGCGACGACTTTGCTAGTATCTTCGCCGCCAGCGGCGTTGCCTTCGCTTTTCTTTCCGCAGCCTGCCAGCGCGGAGAAAGCCATAACGGCAACAAGGGCAATCAGCAGCGTCTTCCAAGAACGCCTTTTACTTAGAAACATCTTGTAGTTCCCCTTTCACTTTGAATGAATCCTTCAGGGCTCCCAGGAACTCCTCCAGTAGGCCCATCATTTCCTTATCGTCCATTCCTTTGGTTTTCATGCGGATCAGCATTCCCGACCCCTGAATAAATTGTACACGTCTTCCGAACAGATTGCCAACTTCCGCAATTTTGGCCGGAACGATATCCCGCTCCCGCCCCTCGTAGAACTTCACGGTAATCTCTTCTCCGCGCAGTACGATGGACTCGATACCGTATTGCTTGCCGTACAGCTTAATCCGCGCCACCGAGAGCAGGTTTCTGACCGCCTCCGGCGGCTCGCCGAAGCGGTCCAGCAGCTCGTCCTCCAATTCGGCGACTTCTTCGAATGTCGCGGCGGCGGCTGTCTTTTTGTAAATCTCAATCTTCTGAATACTATCATAAATGTAATCCGGCGGTAAATAGGCGTCGATGCCAAGATCGATCGTTGTGTTCCATTTCGCATCGTCCGGAACCGCTTCACCCAGCATACTTACTTTGCGTTTCTGGATTTCTTCCGCCAACATTTGGGAATAAAGGTCAAAACCGACGGAAGCGATAAAGCCATGCTGTTCCGCGCCGAGCAAATTGCCCGCCCCGCGGATGGCAAGGTCGCGCATCGCGATTTTGAAGCCGGACCCCAGTTCGGTGAATTCCTTGATCGACTGGAGGCGCTTCTCCGCGACTTCCGTCAGCGATTTGTCCCGCTGATACGTGAAATAGGCATAGGCGATCCGGTTGGACCGGCCGACTCGGCCGCGAAGCTGATAAAGCTGGGAAAGCCCCATTTTGTCGGCATCGTGAACGATCAGCGTATTGACATTCGGGATATCGACTCCGGTCTCAATGATGCTCGTGCTGACGAGCACATCGTATTCTCCGTCCAGGAAATCAAGGATCGTCTTCTCCAGCTCCTGTTCGGACATTTGCCCATGGCCGATCCCTACCCGCGCGTCCGGCACAAGCATCGAAATTTGCGCGGCCATTTCCTGGATCCCTTGCACGCGGTTATACAAGTAATAAATCTGCCCGCCGCGGGCCATTTCGCGCTCGACCGCTTCGCGTACAAGCGCCTGGCTGTGCTCTACGACATAGGTCTGGACCGGGAACCGGTTTTCCGGTGGCGTCTCGATGACGGACAAATCCCGGACGCCCAGCATGGACATATGCAGGGTCCGCGGAATCGGCGTGGCGGTCAAGGTAAGCACGTCCACATTCGTTTTGAGCTTCTTGAGCTTCTCCTTATGCGTTACGCCGAAGCGTTGTTCTTCGTCGACAATCAACAGTCCCAGGTCCTTAAAGACGAGATCCTGAGACAGCAAACGGTGCGTACCGATGACGATGTCGACCGTCCCCTGACGCACGCCTTTGATCGTCTCGTTCTGCTCTTTGCGGCTGCGGAAGCGGCTTAGCGTCTGAATATTGATCGGGTATCCGGCAAAACGCTCGCGGAAGGTCTCGTAGTGCTGTTGAGCCAGAATCGTTGTCGGCACCAGTACGGCCACTTGCTTGCCTTCGATCGCCGCTTTGAACGCGGCCCGGATCGCCACCTCGGTTTTGCCGTAGCCGACATCGCCGCAAAGCAGGCGGTCCATCGGCCGGGACTGCTCCATGTCCTTTTTGATTTCTTCGATCGCACGGAGCTGGTCGCGCGTCTCCTCGTACGGGAACATCGCCTCGAATTCCTGCTGTTCCGGCGTGTCCTTCTCGAACGCAAAACCCGGCGAAGCCTGGCGATCCGCATACAGCTTGATCAGGTCATCGGCAATGTCCTGCACCGAGGAACGGACTTTATTTTTGACCCGGGTCCATTCATTGCCCCCGAGCTTGTATATTTTCGGCTCCTTCTCCTCCGAACCGACGTATTTCTGAATCATGTCGATTTGCTCGATCGGCACGGACAGCTTGTCGCCTCCGGCATACATGATATGCATGTAGTCTTTATGGATGCCGCCAACCTCTAAGGTGCCGATACCCAAATATTTCCCGATCCCGTGATTCTGGTGAACGACATAATCGCCCACCTTCAGCTCGGTATAGCTCTTGATCCGCTCGGCATTGTCCATGCTCTTGCCGACCTTGCGCGCTTTCCGCTGTTTCTGGGAGAACATCTCGCCTTCGGTGATGACGACGAGATGAACGGAAGGCAGCTCGAAGCCCGACTGCAGATTACCCTTCAGCAGGGTCGGCTCGTCAATGCCGTAATCCTGCAGCACCCGGCGCATCCGGTCCATCCGGTCCTCGCCGCTCGCCAGCATGATTACGTTGGCGCCGCTCTTTTTCCAACGTTCCATTTCGGATTTCAATACGTTCATCTGCCCGTGGAAATCCTGCATCGCCCGGCTGACGAAATTGATGATATTTTGCGGCTGGGTATGAGGCACCTGGCGCAAAAACAGTGACAGAAACAGCGTCTGGAACGGACGGTGATACAGCACGTGGTCCCCTTCCAGTGCGAGCGGAAGCTCCGGCAAGCTTTTGCCGTTCTGGAACAAATGCAAATTCCATTCCGATTCATCCCGCTCCAATTGACGCGACGTCTCCAGCAACCGGGCCGGCTCGTCGAGAATAAGCAGGGTATCCTTCGGCATGTAATTATATAGCGTAGTATTCTCGGGATAAATCAGCGAAATATATTTATAGATTTCCGGAAAATAAACATGCTCGCGCAGCAGCTCAATCTCTCTGGAAACCTCTTCTTTCAATTTCTGCTTCGCCTGGCGGTCGGTCATTTTCTCAAGCTGGCGTTCCAGACGGTCCGCTACGGCTTGGGCCGCCTTTTCCAGACGGTCTTTGGTGGCGATGATCTCTTTGCAAGGAGTTACGAACACCTGCTTGATTTGATCTACGGACCGCTGGTCCGCCGGGTCAAAGGTCCGGATCGAGTCGATCTCGTCGTCGAACAGTTCCACGCGATAAGCCATGGACGAGGTCAGCGGATAAAAGTCGATGATACCGCCGCGAATGCTCATTTCTCCCCGGGATTCCACGCGCTCTACTCTCTCGTAACCGAGCTCGATCATTTTGGACAGGAATTGATCCAGTTGGAGCGTTCCCCCTAGTTCAATCGATAGCCCCGCATCCGCCACCGCCTCCGGCGTAGGGATGAACCGGCGCACGCCCGAATAAGGTACGACCACAATCCCCCGGAATTCCTTGGAGCATTGCAGCAGCACCTCAATTCGCTGAGCCAGCGTCTCGGGACTCGAGACGGCCGCCTCGGCGGCGACAAGCTCGTTCGCAGGATATAACAGCACCTGGTCCGCTGATAGCGCTTCCTGTAAATCTTCGAATATTTTCTGCGCGGAAAACATGTTATGGGTAACAACCAGCAAGGGCCGATTCGTCTCCTGATGCAGCGCCGCGAGCGCTACCTGTCTGGAGGACCCAGATAAGCCGGAAATCAGCTGTTCCTTCATTCCGGCGCCAACTCCCGCTACCATCGAGGTGAAATCCGAGTCCCGGGAGAATGCTTGTATGAGTGCTTGTAACAAATGAGGCACCTCTCTTATTTCGTAATGCGTCTATCCTGCAAGTTTACCATTAGCTATCTTATTATCGGCACGCAAGTGCTGTGACAAATCCGCGGGTCGGTCACTCAAGCGCGGAGCATGGATTCTATTCGCCCTTCCAGCCCGCGATAGTGTAACCACAAAAGGAGCCTCAGCAACCGTGCCAAGGCTCTGTATCCCATTCATCCGGTGGTATCGTTTCCGCTGCCATTTATTGCAGGGGATTCGAAAGCAGCGTCAGCTCCGGATTGCTCTCCAGCGCTTCTTTACAATAATCGCAGGTCACGCGGACCGTCATTTCGCCGTTCGAATCATACGCTATTATATCTCGCCGCTCCTCGGGGGTCAAGAAATGGAAACCCAGTTGGGATTCGGATACATGGGGCGCATCTATTCTACCAATAAACGTCCGGCAGTGCCGGCAGACATAGTTTATTGCCATCTATATGCCTCCTGAAGATTGTTTATAACCTTCAGTATGTCCCCAGGTACCCGCTTTTAGCCCGCCGCCCCGAATATTTACGGGAGTTCTACCCGTTAAATTTGGCCATCGTCTGTTCAAAAGTATGGTCCAGGCTGTACTCCAGCGCATCGCAGGCCGCCTCGATCGACTTCTGTAACAAGGGAGCCTCCTTCTTGGGGAACGTAGACAACACATAATCTACGACGGCATACCCCGGCTCCGGCCGCGAAATCCCCATGCGGATCCGGTTGAACGTCTGCGTTCCCGTATGCTGGATAATCGACTTAATTCCGTTATGACCGCCCGAGCTGCCTTGATACCGCAGCCGGTTCCGTCCGACCTCCGTATCCAGATCATCGTACACGACAATCATATCTTCAAGCGGCACCTTATAATAATCCATAAAAGCGCGAACGGCTTCGCCCGACAAATTCATGAACGTCATCGGCTTAATCAGCGCGACCTTGCCGCCCGGCAGAAGCCCTTCGCCGATCAGCGCCTTGCATTTGCTTTGCTTGATCGCGATTCCGTGCCGGCGTGCCAGCTCGTCCAGCGCCATGAACCCGATATTATGTCTGGTCTTCTCATATTTAGCCCCCGGATTGCCGAGGCCTACGATCCATTTCATTTGTGAATCCTCCATTGGTTATTTCACGGACTTAGTATAGCCCTTATTACTCTTAACACTATAATGTTTGCTCACAAGTAAGCGATTCCCGTAGGGAGAGCGATTGTTTGAAGTAAGTTACCAACTCACCCTCCCAATTAACTCCTTCGCCTGCAGAAGCTCCAACTGTAGAGCGTGCCCCAAAGGGGCGACAAGCGGCTCTCTCCTCGAATTAATCTCGGGTGCGTTCGAAAGCAGCAGTGCCTCCAACCGATAGGTAACCCGGGTGCACCCAAAGTAAGACGGACCCGAAGGGGGAAAAGCGTGCCTCGCACCAACCTAGCGCATCCCCGAAGGGGACAGCGGGTAGGAGCGCCTCTATACCTCCCACGTTCCCCCCATTTCGGGTAATCCCCTAGGGCAGAGCCCTGGGGGGCCCTCCCTTACAGTAAGGGAGGGTTTGGGAGGGTTGAGACCACGGTTGAGAACCACCATACACCAAAAGGGTTGCACTCCCTCGCGGGAAGGTGCAACCCCTGTTAAGCAGCAGGACGTGACTTTATTCGATCTCGAACAGCTTGCTGATCGACAGTTCCTCGTGGACGCGGATGATGGCTTCGCCCATGAGCGGAGCGACGGACAGCACTTTCAGCTTGCTGGTCGGATTCGGATGCGTAATCGGAATGGTATCCGTAACAATAACTTCCTTCAGCGGAGAGTTTTCCAGGCGTTCCATCGCCGGGCCCGACAGCACGGGGTGCGTACAGCAGGCGTAAACCTCCTCGACGCCGCCTTCCTTGAGGGCGTTGGCGCCAAGCACGATAGTGCCGGCCGTATCGATGATATCATCGACGAGGATCGCGGTTTTCCCTTCGATATTCCCGATGATATTCATAACTTCGCTGACATTCGGTTCCGGACGGCGCTTGTCGATAATCGCCAGCGGCGCGTTCAGGAAGTCGGCCAGCTTGCGGGCGCGAACCACCCCGCCATGGTCCGGAGATACAACGACCGGGTTCGGGATGTGCTTCGAACGGAAATACTGGGCCAGAATCGGTACGCCGAGCATGTGGTCAACCGGAATATCGAAGAAGCCCTGAATCTGCATCGCATGCAGGTCCATCGTAATGACGCGGTGCGCTCCGGCTTTCTCGATCAAATTGGCCACCAGCTTGGCTGTAATCGGATCGCGCGAACGCGCCTTCCGGTCCTGACGGGCATAGCCGTAATACGGGATAACGACGTTGATACTCTTGGCCGAAGCCCGTTTCAAGGCATCCACCATTACGAGGAGCTCCATCAAATTGTCGTTGACGGGAGCGCAGGTTGACTGAACCACATAAACATGGCAGCCACGCACGCTCTCGGACAGCTTGACTTGAATTTCGCCGTCACTGAAGCTCGTCGTCTCCGAGTCGCCCATCGGGATGCCGATATAATCGGCGATTTGATGAGCCAGCTTAGGATTGGAGTTACAGGTAAATATCTTCAGTTTAGAATCACAATAAGTCATAAATTTAAATACCCTCCGTGCTGTGTAGATAGATTAACTATCCCGTCATTGAATTATCACTGCATCCTGCCGCTAAAATAAACTGTCCAAAGTCAAAATGTTACGACTCCGCCTGTGCTTTTTCCTTCTTTGCCTTCGCGCGGGCCCGAAGCTTCTCGGCATAACCCGGCTTGTTTTCTTGGCGGGTGCGGGCAATCGCCATCTCATTGTCGGACACGGAGCGAGTTACCGTCGATCCCGCCACGACATAAGCTCCCTTGCCGATCTTCACCGGAGCAATCAGGTTGACATTGCTGCCGATGAACGCGTCATCCTCAATCTCGGTAATGGATTTATTATAACCATCGTAATTGACGGTTATCGCGCCGCAGCCGATATTTACGTTCTTGCCTACCTGGGCGTCGCCGACATAACTTAAATGCGAGACTTTCGAGCCGTTATCCAGCGAAGCGTTCTTAATTTCCACAAAATCGCCCACCTTGACATGCTCGCCTAGTTTTGCCCCCGGACGCAAATAAGCGAAAGGTCCGACCGTCGTTTCCTTGCCGACTTCCGCCTGGCAGAGTACCGACCGTTTTACCTTTGCGCCGTCATAAATGCGGCTATCTTCGATATCCGCGTCGGGACCGATCTCGCAATCTTCGCCGATAACGGTCTGCCCGGCAAGCGTGGTTCCCGGATAAATTACCGTGTCCGCGCCGATCGTTACGTCGGCTCCGATATAGGTGGAGCCGGGATCGATGATCGTTACCCCGTTCAGCATATGCTTCCGGTTGATCCGCTCGCGCATGAACGCTTCCGCCTCGGAAAGCGCCAAACGGTCGTTGACGCCGATCGATTCCGCACAATCGTCGGTCATGTAGCCTTCGACGACCTCGCCCTCGCGGACCAGAATACCGATGACATCGGTTAAATAATATTCTTGCTGCGCATTCGAATTGGTCACTTTCTCCAGCGCGGCGAACAATTTTGCATTATCGAAACAATAAGTCCCGGTATTGATTTCCTTCACCGCATCCTCTTCAGGCGAGCAATCCTTCTGCTCGACGATCCGCAGAACGGAACCGTTTTCGGTGTCCCGGATGATCCGGCCGTATCCTTGAGGATGATCCATGGAAGCCGTCAATATGGTGGCTGCCGCGTTCTTCCGGGCATGCAGGTCGAGCATCGCCTGCAGCGTCTCTTCCGTGACCAGCGGGGTATCTCCGCATATCACGATCGTAGTGCCCTCTTCCTTGCTTAACAGCGCTCCGGCTTGCTTTACGGCGTGACCGGTTCCCAGTTGCTGCTCCTGCAGCACATACTCGGCATTCGTTCCCAGATAAGACTTGACCGCCTCGGCACCGTGGCCTACAACCACGATACTGCGCTCGCATTCGACTTTCTTCACCGTATCGAGCACATGCCCGACCATCGGCTTGCCGCATACAGGGTGTAGCACTTTATAGAGCTTGGACTTCATTCGCTTCCCCTGGCCCGCGGCCAGAACAATCGCAAATCTTTTCAAGGCCCCGGCCTCCTTCACATAAACTCATTACTGAGTTTATCTCATTTAGGACAAAAAGAAAAGAGAGCCATAGATATGGCTCCCTTTTCTCGAACCCCAATTAGTCGAGACAAAACCTAAAACTTAAGCCCCTTCTTCAATAACTTCCTCGGTCTCGGCAGCACGTTCATACTCCGCCAGGACTGCGGCTTGAATCTTCTCGCGTGTGCCCGAAGAAATCGGATGCGCAATGTCCCGGAATTCCCCGTCAGGAGTACGCTTGCTTGGCATAGCCACGAACATACCATTATTGCCGTCGATTACGCGAATGTCATGAACAACAAATTCGTTATCGATGGTAATGGATGCGATCGCTTTCATTCTGCCTTCAGAGCTGACTCGGCGGAGTCTTACATCCGTAATTTGCATATGTGTTCACCACCTTTTTCCATCAGAGACTTGGTGTAATATTCCACATAGCAAACGGAAATCCTTTTTTTTTCATGAACAAAATGACCTAAATTCAGGAATTTTTTTGAACAAAAGGTCTTTTCGACACGATTCGCCGGAATTTTCTAACATTCCACACAGTTTCGACAAGGTCCTAAAGTTCTATTTTTTCGAAAAATAATTTCCTGGTTCTACCGAAATTTCCTTTCCCTTGGCGTCGACGGCACGCAAAGTTGCCAACGAGACATAATCCTGAAGCAGACGCTGTTCCGATTCGACCTCACCCGATTCCACCAAAACGCCGACTCCGGCTACCTCGGCATCGAATTCGGCAAGCAGATCGACCATGCCGCGGACCGTTCCGCCGGCCTTCATAAAGTCATCCACGATAAGCACCTTTGACTTTTCCTTCATCGCACGCCGTGATAAGGTCATCGTATGCAGGCTTTTGTGCGATCCCGAAACGTAATTGATGCTTACCGCCGAACCCTCCGTCACCTGGTGGTCCCGGCGGACGAGGACGACCGGCAGATTCAGCTCGGCGCCCGTGGCATAAGCCAGCGGTATCCCCTTGGTCTCCACCGTCATGACGCAGTCGATATCGCGGTCCGCAAAAACGGTCGCAAACAGTTTGCCCGCCTCATTCATCAGCCCGGGCAAGCCCAGCAGATCCGACATATACAAATAACCGCCGGGCAAAATCCGGTCCGGGTCCGACAGCTTCTCGCACAGTTCATTCACAAAATGAAGCGCCTGCTCCCGTCCCATTTTGGGGATATACTTCACGCCGCCGGCCGCGCCGGCCAAGGTTTGCAATTCCCCGGTTCCCTCTTCCTCAAAAACTTCCTTGATGATCGCCAAATCCTCGCTGATCGAAGATTTCGCGGCTCCGTACCGATCCGCAAACGTGGAGAGAGGAATCAACTGATGCGGCCGGGACAATAAATACTGAGTCATTTCCACTAGACGGGCGCTTCTTTTAAGTTTTTTCACGAAGTATCCCTCGCTAAATCCGAATATTTTATAGAAAATATACCATTTTTATACGTATCTATTCAAGCGCTAGTCCAAATCCCGTGGTTTTACGTCAATAGTCTTACGGCGTACACCTCTTTGCAGAAGCCGCGCAGTCCGTTATAAATGCGGGAGACCTTCGATTCCTTGGATACCAATCCGAACACCGTCGGTCCGCTGCCGGACATCAGGACGCCATCGGCCCCAAGCCTGATCATCGTCTCTTTCAGATGGGCCACCTCGGGATAAACCTGCAGGGTTACTCCCTCCAGGACATTCCCCAGAGCTCCGCAAACCCCGGCAAAATCGCCCTCTTCAATCGCTCTCCGCATTCTGTCGGCGGAAGGGTGCGTTTGGATCTCTTCGCTTTTAAGCCGCCCGTACACTTCCGCGGTCGATACGTTGATCGGCAGCTTCGCCAGAATCACCCAGCATTGGGGCGGATTCTTGAGCGGAGCCAGCTTCTCTCCCCGCCCCGTGGCGAGCACCGTCCCCCCCGTAACGCAAAACGGGACGTCGGAGCCGAGCTCGGCCCCAAGCTCCATCAGCTCCTCGTTCGAAATGCCGAGCTTCCACAGGCGGTTGAGACCCCGCAGCGTGGCGGCCGCGTCGCTGCTGCCTCCGGCCAGTCCCGCCGCTACGGGAATCTTCTTGTCCAAATGAATATATACGCCGCTACGGACGTCGTAGCGTTCCTTAATCAGCTTGGCGGCCTGGAAGGCTAGGTTTTTCTCGTCCAGCGGGATATATCCCGCCTGGCTCGATATAATAATCGTATCCCTCGGGAGAGCGCTCATTTCCAGACGGTCGGCCAAATCCACCATCGTCATGATCATTTCGACCTCATGATAGCCATCCGGCCGTTTATGTAAAACATCGAGCATCAGATTGATTTTGGCCGGTGCTTTTTCATAAATTTTCAAGACGCTCACCCACTTTCAAATTCCGTTAGATTCTATATCAAGACTTAACATATTATAAAAAAAACTCCGCACTTCGTCTATGTACGAAAGACACTTCGTCGTTATTGTTTCCTCTATCTTACTTGATCCCCGTCCAAAAACAAACGGACTTCCCAAATGTGGGAAGCCCGCTAGGGTTTTGCTTCGGGCGCTACAGCTGCTTCGATGCCGCAGCCCGCTCGGCAAGCTCGATGGCTCTTTTCACCATGTTCCCCGCATCCTTGGCTTTGATCCCGCCCCAGCCTTCTTCCCGGACGGTATCGTAAAACCCGAGGTCCTTCGCCAGCTCGACCTTCAAATCCTCGGACATGACGCTGCGTCTTCTGCGTGACATGTGCCACTCCTCCTTAGGAAGTCATGGATAAAAGAACGACCATAGTATGCGCCGTACCATCCCCGATCATACGCCGGACGGGCGGATGTGTCCGCTCCGCGCGCACTTCTCCTTGGAGCAGAAGCGAGCCGCTTCCGCGAAAATAAAAAGCGGCCCCGCGCCTTAAGCGCTTGGGCCGTTTCGTGCAATCATCTTGATGTTTATGGTTTAATATACGAACGTGTTTCGTTGTTATCGTCACAAACCATAACTTCGACGGTTTCGGTAAGTATATCGGCATAACTGTAAGACACACGCTTGAAAGTCTGTTGTTCTTCATCGAGCTTCACGATAAAGACCGAAGGATAGGTCTCCTCCAATACACCGGTGCGTTCGACGGTCTTTCGGCGACCTCCGTTTGCACGCAGCATAATTCTTTGTCCAACGTGAGCGTCGAGACTGTGTTTGATTTCCGACAGCGCATTTTTAGCCATAGCCTGTGACCACCTTCCTTCTTTGTCCATTATATCACGAGGAGAGGTCACTTGTCAAATAAAACACTATTATATCAGCAGCAAAAAACGGTTGTCAACGATTTTTTTTCGACACTTGTGTTGATTAATTAGATTTGTGAGTTTACATGGACGGAACGACCTTTAAAGCGGACAAATCCATCAGTTTGGGCAGTCCGATCCGATAGCTTCCCCGCGTCTCTATGCCCCCTACCCCTTGGGTTCCGCTGATCGTCGATTTTAGAACCTCCGTGATATTAATCGTCTCGCGAATCGGGGTCAACGACGCCTTGGCGGCGATATATACCGGATCGAGCGCATGGATCAGCACTCTGGCCGGGGAACTGGCGAAGTTAGCCCCCGCCTGCAGCAGGGCTTCAAAATGCGACTGGCATGCGCCTGCGACAATCGTCAAAGCGTCGAAGTTCCGCTCGTACTGTCTTGCCGTTTGGATCGCCTCGATAAAGTGCTTGGAATTTTTATAGCTGGACAAATTGTACAGATCCGAGGTCGGGCGGTTTTTCAATACGCCGTCATGCCCCGTCAGTACGACGACATCCGGCTGAATGCTCGGCAGCAGCCGGTACAGCGCTCCCGCCATCGCCG
Organism: Paenibacillus haidiansis; assembly: GCF_036553665.1. Classification (NCBI taxonomy): domain Bacteria; kingdom Bacillati; phylum Bacillota; class Bacilli; order Caryophanales; family Paenibacillaceae; genus Paenibacillus; species Paenibacillus haidiansis. The sequence continues at coordinate 64,007 of NZ_JAZHPZ010000018.1, forward strand.
ATTCGGACACAAAATACCCGTGGGCGGGCACGCGAAGCTTCTCGTACAGACTGAGGCTCTTTTGCAGATATCGTTCGTCTCCGTCCAAGTGAAGCACTTTGCCGGGGACCTCGAAGAACGACGGCTCTCCGTTCGGATACCAGTCCCGGCCCAGGGCCGATTGATTCCGCTCCGTCAGTTCCAAACGATCCTTTTGCAGTTTTTGCAGCGATTCGGTAGCCTTGATGCGTACACGCTGCGTTTTCTCTCCCGGGTCATTCTGGCTTACCTTGACCAGGTCGGACAAGGGCGCGTCGGCGAGCAGCCGGAATTCCGTTCCTTTGATGATGGCCTGCTCCCGCTCGATCCTCTCGACCCGGAAGGTTACATCCCCTCCATACGATTTGCGAACGACCAAGTCTCCCAAATTCGTCAATTCAATCACCTCTAACCCATCGTATGGGCGAATGAGGGGATTGGTTCCTGCATCTATTCTCCGAGTCCAGCGGCATATAGTGTATTGGCAAGACCCGCGAATTCCTCCAGGCTCAGCGTTTCCGCGCGCCGGGAAGGCTCGATTCGGCTCTCCGCGAGCAGCGCCTCCAGCCGTTCCCGACCTTCTCCCGGGAAGAAGCGGCTTTTGAGATTGTTGGCGATCGTTTTGCGCCGCTGGGCAAAAGCCGCCTGTACCACCTCGAAGAAAAAGGCCTCATCCGCAACCGAGACCGGCGGCGCACTGCGGACCTTCAGCCGGATCACCGCCGATTCCACATTCGGCTGCGGAATAAATACGCTGTGCGGGACCGTGCATACCAGCTCCGGTTCGCTGTAATACTGGACGGCGATGCTCAGGCTGCCGTATTCCTTGCCGCCGGGAGAGGCCGCCATCCGCTCCGCCACTTCCTTCTGGATCATCACGACGATATTTTCCAGGGGAAGTCCCGCCTCCAGCAGCTTCATAAGGATCGGCGTCGTAACGTAATAAGGCAGGTTTGCCACGACGCTGACCCCGCTGCAGCCTTCAAACTCGTCGGCAAACAGGGCGTGCAAGTCCAGCTTGAGCACATCCCCGTGAATGACATGGACCTGCGGGTAAGGCTCCAGCACCTCCTCCAGGATCGGCAGCAAGCGCTGGTCGATCTCTACGGCGGCGACGCGGCCCGCCTCCTGGGCCAGCTTTTCCGTCAACGCGCCGATCCCCGGCCCGATCTCCAGCGCTCCCTTGGACTTGTCCAATCCGGCCGCGCCGACAATCTTGCCCAGAATATTCTGGTCGATCAGAAAATTCTGCCCCAGACTCTTCTTAAACGAAAAACCGTGCCGTTGGATAATCTCCTTCGTCCGGCGCGGCGTTGACACCTCTTCTCTCATCGTCATCCTTGATCGCCTCTTTCGTTCTCCAATTCGATCAGCGCGGACGCAAACTCCTCGCGGCTGATCCGGAACACGGCCAGCCGTTTATAAAACTGCTTGCCGTTGCAATACCCGATTCCGAGCCGCTCCCCCATAAACCGCCGGCGCGCGGCGGCGGCGGGGTGGACGATCAGCCCGGCGGCGAGCAGGTCCTCCCACGAGATCAGCCCTGCTCCTGCATCCCCGCCCGACTCCGCTACGGCTTCGGTGCGGACGCGGGCGAGCGCCTCGCGGATCGCTTCCGGCGCAGCGTTCTCCACACCGATATCGCCCCGCTTGGTCGCGTCCTCCTCCCGCAGGAAGGCATGCTTGCATCCCGGTACCCGCTTCGCGACAATTTTGCGGATCCGCTCCCCGGCGTGGTCGGGGTCCGTAAATATGATCACCCCGCGGCGCTCCATCGCCAGCTCGATTTTGCGCAGCGTCGCCTCATTGATCGCCGATCCGCCGGTCTCGATGGTGTCGGCGTCCACCGCCCGTTTCACCGCGACGGTATCGTCGCGCCCTTCCACCACAATGACCTCTTTGATCATGATTCCCTCGTCCCTTTCCGAAATGTATCGCAAGAACAAACAAAAAGAAGAGGAATGATCCTCTTCTTATCCGTGTCTTATTCATCATCCTAATAGTATCTCATTCCCTGGGCAAAGTAAACGCCGCCGCTAGTTGAGCTCCGGTTTGGTCGGACCGATGACATACACCGTCCGGCCCTTTTTGCGCCCGAAGTTCTGCGCCGCTTTCAGGGAGTCATAGTAGACGTCCATCTTGTTGCCCTTGATCGCGCCGCCGGTATCCTCCGCTTTGCGGAAGCCGACGCCCTCGATATAAACCCACCAGCCCAAAGGAACGACGCTGCTGTCGACCGCGATCGTTCGACCTTCCGTCACCCTGGTGCCGGATGCCGTCCGCGTCCCGATGCCGTCTTCCTCGGAGGAATAGGCCGTAAGGGTCACGTTTTTAAGTATTTTTTTATATTTAAACGAGACGCCGCCTTTCGTGGTTAGCCCGCTGATATTTACCGAGTTCGAGCTACGGGAAATGCTGGCCGCCGCAACGGCCGCCGGTTTCGTTCCTACGGCGACGACTTTCGGCGAGGCCTTCTTGGCGACCTCTTTGCCGAGCCAGCGCTTGGATACGAATTTTCCGTCTTCATACACCTTTTCGATATTATGAATGACCAGCCCTTCGCTGCCCGGGGACAAAATCTTGGTCTTGCCCTTGAGCAGGGTGTCGTCCGAAGTCTTCACGACGGTAAAAGGCACCGCTTCTTGCGTCTGTACTTGTTGTTTGGTAACTCTGACGATCTTGATGTTCATGTTGGCCGTTACATAGCTGTCGAGCGCCGGGGTCACTTTGTCCTCTTTTCCCAAAGTCACGCCAAGCTCATCGATCGCATCTTGCACGCTATGTTGCGTTGTGAAACCGGTCTTCGTCGCTCCATCCACGCTCACCTTTACAGGAACCGCGCGCACGAGCGCAATTTTGTCCCCGTCTTCCGGAGAGCCGACCAGCGGATTTACCGCCGCATCCTCCGCGTTGATAACGAGAGACTGTTCTTCCAGCAATTGATTGACTAGCGATTGACGGGATTCGGTGCTTTCCTGCTGCCCGTCAACAACCAAATAGCTCTGTTTATTGTTTTGGCTGTATACCCAAATCAGGATGATGACAATTACCGCGATGGCCAAAATTCCGATAACGGAAATTTGACGTAAATGTTCTTGTTTCCATCGCAATGCGTAAGACATGCTGGATGAGCGTGATTCATGGGATTCCTGCTTACGGAAAATGCCCATTTCTTCCGTCCTCCTTCATAGTCCCGCCGTCTAGGTCGATTCATGTTGCGTATGACGTGACTACATTTCATATTTACGAAATGCGCCGAAAAGCCGCACTTCGCATCCTGCCCCAGTCTGCCCGGCATAGTCACCTCCTGTATACAACAGTATGATGACCCTATTACGTTTATTCAAAACAAAAGAAGCCTTAGAGAAAGAGTAAGAGGCTCTCTTTCGTGGCTTCCGAATGTCTTGGTGTAGTAGGATGCACGAGTTTGCCCTCTCTTAGTACGCTTACGGAGTTAGCTGTCGGGTTAGGACGCGAGAGACCCGCCCTTCCTCGGTTCATTCGCTCATGGCGCAACGACCTTGAATTCACCCCATTGACCCAAGTAAAGAAATCAAGTGCAGGTCAAGCCGGCTTATCCGGCCCGCTTGCAGTTGGTTCCCCCGTTCTCCACAAGTGGAGATTAAGCGAGACTGGTTCACGGAACATGTAATCGGAATCGTCAGGTTGGCTCATGAACGACTCCAAAAAGATTACTGAAAAGATTCTATCCTGTTTCGATGCAGGTTGTAAAGCGCGAATCAACCACGTTTATTTTAATAAATGGTTAAAAAAATGTAATAATCTGAGCTCTAATGATTAATATCCATTAATCTTTCGCGAATGCTCTTTTTTTCACCGCTTTTTCTCCCGAATTCAGCGAATCCCAAATCGTTCCAGGGCATTTCTGGTGGTTATTTCGGCGATTTCCTCTACCGAAACGCCTTTCAACTCGGCGGCCGCTTCGGCCACTAAACGGACATATCCGGTCTCGTTTCGTTTTCCACGAAATGGATGTGGAGTTAAGTACGGGGAATCGGTTTCGATCAGCAAACGGTCCATCGGCGTCTTGGCCAGAACTTCCTTCGGCTGTTTTGCATTTTTAAACGTAATCGGTCCGCCAAACGACAAATGAAATCCCAAATCCAGACACATTTTGGCAATTTCCCAGCTTCCCGAGTAGGAATGCATCACGCCGCCGATTTCATTTGCCTTCTCCTCCCGCAAAATACGGACGGTATCTTCGTGCGCGTCCCGGTTATGGATGCAGATCGGCATACCGAGCTCCCGTGCCAACCGGATTTGCTTGCGGAACACTTCATGCTGCACGTCTTTGGGCGACGTGTCCCAGTAATAATCCAGTCCGATTTCTCCGATGGCCACCACTTTTTCATGCTTGCACAATTGTGCGATCCAGTCCAAATCCTCATCCTTCATCGTAATCGCATCCTGCGGGTGCCATCCCACCGCCGCGTAAATGAAGTCGTGGGACTCGGCCAGCTTCATCGTCGTGGGGATCGTTTCGCGGTTAAATCCGATGTTGATCATCCGCGTCACTCCCTGCTCCAAAGCCCGCTGAATCGCCTCTTCCCGGTCGTCGTTGAACTGCGGCGCATCCATATGTGTATGCGTATCAAATAGCTCCATGGCTACTCCTCCTTGGTTAGCTGATCCTGGCTGTTCCCCTGCTCGAATATTTCGGCGATCTCCCGCGGCAGCCTACCGATAACGGTCATCAATTTATTGTCCGGAAAGTACAAATGAAATTTGCCCCGGTGCAAACCGCTGATCGAACGGACAATATCCGAAACTTCGGAAATTTCCCGCAAACGGTCCTGGCGGTCCAGCAGAAGAATCTGCTTGTCCCGCAATTCGCCGTCCGGACGAAACACATCATAAGGCAGATCAGTCGGAAAATCAATTTCCAGATCGTATTCGGGGTGAAGCCCCGCCTTACCGAAAGCTTGGCGGATGCCGTCGATCATTTCCAGGTCGAGCGATTCGACTTCTACATATTTATACAATTTCCGGTCCAAAAACCGGGTGCACAGATCGCTTAACAGTTCGTCGGGTTCATTCTTCCACTGCATAAACGCGGTTTGTACCAGCGCTTCATCAAGCAGCAGGTATTCCCGGACGGTCAAATCCCGGCCGAACAATCCCGGCAAGGGCTCGGGCAGAAAAGCGAAACGGTGTCCTTCGGCGTAAAGCTCTTTCGCCCGGCGGAAGATTTGCCGCAGAATGATCTCCGAGCTGCGGGTTACCGGGTGGAAATAAACCTGCCAGTACATTTGATACCTGGACATCAGATAGTCTTCCACCGCATGCATCCCCGATTCCTTGACGACGATCCGGCCCTGGAACGGCCGCAGCATCCGGAGGATCCGGTCCATGTCGATCGTACCGTAATTAACCCCGGTAAAATACGCGTCCCGCAGCAAATAATCCATACGGTCGGCATCCAGCGGACTCGATACGAGATTGACCACAATCGGATGCTCATAATCCTTCCGGATGACGGCGGCCACTTTCTTCGGGAAATCGTCCCCCATTTGCCGAAGTACAGCGCCAACTTCCGTATCGCCAAGCATGATTTTGCAAGTCCAATCTTCATGGTTCATATTGAACGCCTGCTCAATGGAATGAGAGAACGGGCCATGACCCAGATCGTGCAGCAAAGCGGCGCAAAGAGCCACCAATCTTTCCTCCTGCGGCCAATCCGGATAATTCGCCCGTTCAAATTGAGAAATAATTTGCCGGGTAATTTCATAAACCCCTAATGAATGCGAGAATCGGCTGTGCTCGGCTCCATGAAAAGTAAGATACGATGTGCCAAGCTGGCGAATCCGCCGCAGCCGCTGGAACTCGGAAGTATTGATGAGCGACCAAATGATTTCATCCTGCACATGCACATAATTGTGAACCGGGTCCTTGAATACTTTTTCTTCATGAAGACGATGCCGCATACCTAAAACTCCTTTCCTTATTAAAAAGATTTTGAAAAATAAAGAAGGATTATGACTGAACACGTAGGATAATGTCGAACTGTGTCGAATATTGTAAAAATAGCGTTTTCCAATGTGTCGAACCCCTAAAAACGGCGAGTTTTATGGATAATTCTAGTTAGATCATACCCTTTAAACATTTAAAATTAGAAATAACAATGAACTCTACCATAAATAGGTTGACTGTTTTGGCAATGGTTGGTATCATAAATATCATAAAAGATAGAAGTTTGTCGAATAATGACGCTTTTATATTATAGCGAGAGGAGCTATCATCGGTTATGATGAAATCAACAGGTATTGTAAGAAAAGTAGATGAACTGGGACGGGTAGTAATTCCGATTGAATTGCGCCGCACACTCGGCATCGGCGAGAAAGACGCACTCGAAATCTACGTTGACGGCGAACGGATCATGTTGAAGAAATACGAGCCTGCATGCATCTTCTGCGGCAACGCCGAGAACGTGACCTATTTCAAAGGCAAAATTGTTTGCCATGAATGTCTTACTGAGCTTCCTACCCCTGTGACAAATTAAGAAATATAGTATATAATAGTTTTATCGAAAACTGTTAATTCTAACCTTTTTCATATCTCCTTGGTGCCTTCCAGGCTTGAACCCGGCCTGCGGAGGCCCCTTTTTTTCCTTTTTTTGTATAATCTTCGGTATTCCCCGCTATTCCTTATCGTCCACGGCAATGATCTTGTAAATTTCCCGTTTGGATACGCCTCGATCGGCGGCCGCCTTTTTCATCGCTTCTTTACGCGCACACCCTTCCTGCATTTCGTAATGGCGAACATGCTCCTCGACGGATAAGGGCTGCCACCAGGCATCCTTCATTTCTTTCACCTCTTCCGGACGGGCACCGGCAACCACAAGGCAATATTCACCTAACGGCGGATGCTCTTCAAGCCACGCCAGACATTCGGACAGGCTCCCCCGGGCCATTTCTTCATACCGTTTCGTCAATTCGCGGGCCAGTACGATATTCCGGTCCCCCCAAGCTTTAAAGAGCGCTTCCAGCGTCTTGATCAAACGGTGGGGCGATTCGTATAACAGCAGGGTATTCTCCTCCTGCTTCAGCGAGGCAAGCAGGGCGTCGCGCTCTTTGTTGTCACGGGGCAGGAAGCCGACGAATTGAAACCGTTCGGTCGACAGCCCCGATACGATCAAAGCCGACAAAGCCGCATTGGCTCCGGGTACGGGGATGACCGGAATATCCGCCTCGATCGCCAGCTTCACAAGATCGCTGCCGGGGTCGGAAATCGCCGGCAGACCGGCGTCGCTGACCAGGGCTAAATTTTTTCCTTCTATTATAAAGCGAATTAATTCCGGCCCGCTCGCCGCCTTGTTATGTTCATGATAGCTGAACAATTTCCCCGGCGAAATTTCAAAATGCGTCAGCAATTTTCGCGTCTGCCGCGTATCCTCGGCGGCGATAATGTCGGCCTCCTGCAGCACCCGCACGGCCCGGTAGGTCATGTCCTCCAAATTGCCGATCGGCGTGGCGACAAGATACAATTTCCCGCGGCTTCCCGGCTTATCTTCAAAGCTCTTTTGAATGGCAATCATGTTCTTCCCTCTTTTGCTTCATAATAGATATCCATAATTTCGGGGCAATATTCTCCCTGCTCGTTATACACGATCAGCGGAGGCAGCACCCGCATATCGGGCTTCCCGTCCCGCAGCGCTTCGATCAGCACCATATTCGCTTCCGCGCCGGCCCGCGGATGAACGAACCGGATCACTTTCGGCTCCAGCCGGTATTGGCGGAACACGGTCAGAATCTCGCCAAGCCGCTGCGGTTTATGCACCATCGACACTTTGCCTCCCGGTCGCACCAGCCGCATCGAAGCGGCAATGACTTCCTCCAGGGTACAATGGATTTCATGCCTGGCAATCGCCTGATGGGAGTTGAGCTTCAAATCTCCGCCCGTCAGCGGCATATAAGGAGGATTTACCGTTATGGCATCGTATACGCCGTGCCCCGTCTCCTTGACCAGTTCTCGCAGGTCGCCTTCGCGAATCACGATCCGCTCCTTTAGTTCGTTCATTTCCACACTGCGCCGGGCCATATCAACCAGCCGGGGCTGAATCTCTATCCCTTCAATCTGCGCCTTCGTCCGCGTTGACAGCAGCAGCGGAACGACCCCGTTGCCGGTACAAAGATCAAGGATTTTCCCGTATTTCGGCACCGGCGCGAACCGGGCGAGCAGCACCGCATCCATCGAGAAACTGAATACCTCGTCGCTTTGGATGATTTTCAGATCATGCGTCAACAGGTCATCGACCCGTTCCTTCTCATGAATCACTACCTGATTCTTCAAATTGGATCTTCCTTCTGTGAATAATATCTTATACCCGAAGCTCTTATATCTAAAAAAAAACCGTAGGCGAGTTCCCTACGGTTTGTTATTTATTCAAAAAAGACAAGCAGAACAGGCAGTCGCCTTCAGTGCGCAGATGCCCGTAATAGACATTGCAGATGTGGAAACCTTCGTGATATAAGCGCGCGAGATTATCATACCCTTCGCCGACGATATCGATGTCTTCGTCACCCTCGAGCAAAGAGGGCGGCTGTTCCGGGGACACCGAAGGCGAGGTGCCTTCTCCCGTTTCGCTTTTTAAAATTTTGCGCATCTTCTCGTTCTCCAAGCGAAGCTGCTGATTTTCTTCGAGCAGCCGCTTCACTTCCTGCATCAATACGCCAAATTGGCCGTGAAATTTTCCCATTTGTGATTCCAGCGTCTGCATATGATTGAAAATATCTTTATTCTCCAAGTTCCCACCCCAGAGTCATCTCTAAAGTCTTTCTTGAATCCAATCTATTTCACGACGACATCGTCAAGCGGAAGCTCCTTGACTTTGCCAATTTCAAACAATTGCACATGGACGGTACGCGTTCCGGCATTCAGACCAACCACTTTTCCGTCTCCCAGCGAAGTGATTACCATTTTTCCCACCGAAGGAAGCTCTTCCTTGACGCTTTCATAATTATCATGCTCAAATTTCAAGCAACACATTAACCGGCCGCACAAGCCGGAAATTTTGGTCGGATTCAGCGACAGGCTTTGATCCTTCGCCATCTTGATCGACACCGGCTCGAAATCGCCGAGCCAGGAGGAACAGCAGAGCACCCGTCCGCAAGGACCGATTCCGCCGAGCATCTTGGCCTCGTCTCTTACGCCGATTTGCCGGAGTTCGATCCGCGTCCGGAAAATGCTGGCCAAATCCTTGACCAATTCGCGAAAATCGACCCGCCCCTCGGCCGTGAAGTAGAAAATGATCTTATTGCGGTCGAAGGTAAATTCCACATCCACCAGCTTCATCTTCAGATCATGATCTTTAATTTTATTTAAACATGTGGCAAACGCGTTCTTTGCCGCAAATTTGTTCTCTTCCACAACACGGGCGTCGGAATCATCGGCGATACGAATCACCTTTTTCAGCGGAAGCACTACATCGTTCTCTCCGACCTGCTTCTTCCCAACGACCACTTTACCGTATTCGATGCCGCGCGCCGTCTCGACGATAACGCTGTCGTCTTTCTCGACCGGCAGCTCCAGCGGATCGAAATAATATATTTTGCCCGCTTTCTTGAAGCGAACGCCTACTACAGTGTACAAAAACTAACCCCCTTGTATACCTTTAAGAGGAAGCTCAAATGATCTTTGAACTTACACTTGAATAATGGTGAACGCCTTGAAAAACCCTGTTCATGCACGGGAGAAAGTTTGTCTGTCCGGCACCTCCGGCACCGGTCTTATGCACTTGCATTATCCGCCAATGCCAATCAGGAACTGCTCGAGACAGAGCTGGCTATTCATATTCTGCCGAAGCTTCTTTCGGCCCTCCGCCGCAAGCGCCATGGCGTCGACCCATTCGGCGGCGCTGCGCGTAAAAGCTTGTTTTGCAATAAAATCCAGTTCATCTATGAAAACGATTTGATCATGTCGATGATAGAGCGCATGGATCATGTCCTTGAACCACAAATGGAAAAGGTCAAACAGCATGTCCATATGTTCGCCCAAACCTGCTTTAAAAACAGTTTGCTGCGCTGTAATCAGAGGAGACCCGCCACGGCCAGCGGTTTCCTTCCCTAATTGTAACACTACGCTTCTGATTTCGGCAAACCAATTCTGGCGCAGCAGCTCGCGGCACGCGTCGATTCCGGCGGCTACATGAACCGCGCTTCTGGACAACGTCCCGGGAAAGCCTTCGGACGATAAAATCTGTAGCATGCTTTCGGGGTCCAGCGCCTTGAAGGGCACCAGCTGAGCCCGGGATTGAATGGTGGGAAGCAAGGCTTGTCCGTTATCCGACAGGAGAATGGCGACCGCCGGAGATGGGGGCTCTTCCAGGAATTTCAGAAGGCTGTTCGCCGCCTGGACCGTCATCCTGTCCGCTTGGTCAATAATATATACCTTCGGGTTACCGCTTTCCGAACGGTAAGAGAAAATCCGCTGCAATTCGCGGATCTGATCTATTTTAATCGTGGAGCCCTCGGGTGAAACGTAATGAAGGTCGGGGTGATTGCCGTGCAGCACCTTGCGGCACTCCAGGCATGTTCCGCAAGCATCGTCCCCGCTCTCTGTGCAGAACAGAGTCTGGACGAAAGCCATCGCCATCTCTTTCTGCCCGCTCCCCGTCGGCCCGCTGAATATATAGGCATGCGAGATGCGATTATGGCGGAGGCCGCTCTGCAGCAATCGCTTCGCCGCCTCCTGCCCAATGATTTCTTTAAAAGACATAAGTGATTTCTACCTTTCGAATGCTAAAAGAAATGCCCTCACCTTCTAGAAGCATATATTGATGAGCATGCCGCGGATTTCGCCGATCTTCTGAAGCAATTCGATCTTTCCCTGCTCCGTTTCCAGAAGTTCATCGGCCAACGAGAGCAATGCGGCATCCACCTCTTCAAGCAATTTGTAACGTTTTCCCCGGCCGCGCCGGTCCCAACCTTTCGAGTCCTTGATTCCGACACCCCGCCGGACTGTATCTTCGAGAAATCTTTTGACTAACAGGCGGTACGCTTTCAGTTCACGGACGGTCATCGAGTGAGCGAGCCGGTCCCCCTGAATCTGGATTTCTTTAAACCTGCGGTTCAACTCCTCCTTGGTCGCTTGTTCGCCCTGCTGCTGCATGACATCGGAGAAGTTCTTCGCCTGGACCGGCCTGGCCTGACTATCGTTTACCCCCAGGCTGCTTTTCAGCGGCCTGTAACCCGGATCTATTTTCACAGCTATCACCGCCGATCTTTGGTCAAATATTTATTCTTGCAAAGGGAGCCTGATTATAACTTCATTCAAAAATGCTCGAACCGGTCTACCGGCAGAACGAATACGGTAGCTCCCCCCACTTGAACCTCCACCGGAAGCGGCAAATACGAATCCGTCGTACCGCTCATCGGCGTCACCGGGGTCACTAGCTGTTCGCGCACCTTACAACTGTTGCGGATGACATTCATCACGGAATCCACCTGGTCATCATCAACCCCGATCATAAACGTCGTGTTGCCCGCCCGCAGAAACCCTCCGGTACTGGCCAGTTTGGTGGCCCGGAAATTTTCCTTCACCAGCGCGCTGGATAACCGGTTGCTGTCTTTGTCCTGAACAATCGCAATGAGCAGTTTCATTTGCAGCTCCTCCTTGTTTTTTGATAAGCAAGCCTACTCAGGCTTCCTTTCTAACAATATAACCACTTATTTAATATTTGACGTCTATAGCCCAAACTCCTTTAAAGCCGCGGTAAGCCGGTTCTTCATCAAGGAAGTGACTTCTTCCCGGGAGCCGGAAGCATCCACCGTGTGAAAACGCTCCGGGAACATGCCGGCGATGATGCGGTACCCCTCCCGTACTTTCCGGTGGAATTCGATCCCCTCCAGGTCGAGCCGGTTGATCTCACGGCCCTGGCCGGCCGCGATTCGGGAAAGCGCCAGCTCCGGATCCACATCCATGTAGAGGGTGATATCCGGAAACCGCCCGGCTGCGGCAAAAAGGTTGATCGACAATACCTCGTCAATGCCCAGGCCCCGGGCATATCCCTGGTAGACCAGGCTGCTGTCGACAAACCGGTCGCACAGCACGGTGATCCCCTTGGCCAGCGCCGGCTCCACCTTCTCCGCCAAATGCTGACTCCGGGCAGCCGCGTACAGCAGCGCTTCGGTTCGCGCATCCATCTCCGTATTGACCGGATTCAGGATAATCTCGCGGATGCTTTCGGCGATGCGGATGCCTCCGGGCTCGCGGGTGGTGATATAAGGGAGCCCCCGCTCTTCCAATATTTGTGCGATCTCCGGCATCACCGTCGTTTTCCCGGAGCCCTCGCCGCCCTCGAGTGTTATAAAGAGTCCTTGTCCTGTAGCGTTCAAAACTTCCCCTGCTTTCTATCCTGTGCTGTTCTATTCTTCATCACTCGTATCGTTCTTAATCCCGGATCGGCCGCCCCCTGGCATTTGGCTTTGGCCTCCCGAAGCCCGAGCAATTTCGCCGTTGTCCCCGCAGTAATCTCTTCTCCCGGATAAACAAGCGGAATGCCGGGCGGATAAGGGATGATCATCTCCGCGGCCCGGCGGCCCGCGCTCTCCTCCAGCGGAATCGCTTCCGTCTCATCCGGCAAGAGCGGACGGAGATCAAAGGCGACCGGAGCGGAAATCGCATCGTCCGGGACGCCATCCTCTTTCCGGTTCGAGAGGATGTTCCACGTGGAAAATAAGGATTCCTCCCGCGGCCCAAGAACCGGTCCTTCGTCCCTCCGATTCAAACCGTCCCCGACTTCCGCGTCAATTTGCTCGAGCGCCTTGAGCACCCGGTCGGCATCCACCTCCGAGGTTCCGGGGCCGAGCGCCAGGACGACATGGCGGTCATCGCACATCTCCGGCACGCAGCCAGAAGCCTCCAGCTTCTCCTGCAGCTCATACCCGCTAACCAAGCCTGCTTTGTCGTAGACCACGACTTTAAAGGGGTCTTGTGTAGCATATGCAGCAATTTCTCCGCGTGCGCCCGGTTCCAGAACACCGAGGCGGGCGAAGCTCTGCACGCCCCGGCGCAGCCGACCAGCAGCGGACAAGCCCTCGGCAAAAAAGGCCGGCCCGTGGGTCTGAATCAGGCTGCGGCTGACATCGAGCGACGCCATGATCGGGTAGGAAGGGCTCGAGCTCTGCACCATCGCCAGCCGCTGCCGCAGCAGGCCCCGGTCAAGCAGGCCGCCCTGCACGTGCAGCATCGCGCCCATGGTGAGCGCGGTAAGCATCTTGTGCGTGGACTGCACGACGCCGTCGGCGCCGGCCCTAAGCGCGCTCTCCGGCAGCGCCGGGTGCAGCCCGTAATGGGCGCCGTGCGCCTCGTCCACGAGCAGCGGCACGCCGCTCGCGTGGCAGAGCGCGGCCAGCGGCGCGAGCGCGGCTCCCATCCCGTAGTAGTTCGGGTGCGTGAGGAGCACGCCCTTGGCGCCGGGGTACCGGCGCAGGGCTTCACGCACCGTCCGCTCGGACGGGATGGTCGCCAGGCCGCTGGCGGCGTCGTGCTGCGGCGCCAGAAACACCGCGTGCGCGTGCGCCAGCATCAATCCGTGAATGACGGATTTATGCACGTTCCGCTGCACGAGCAGCACATCGCCCGGAGCGGTGCACACGCTCAGGATCAGCGCCAGGTTGCCGGCGGTGCTGCCGCCAACCAGGAAGAACGTCTCCTCCGCGCCGAAGGCCTCCGCCGCGAGCCGCTGCGCCTCGCGGATCACCCCCTCCGGGTGGTGCAAATCGTCCGTGCCGGTAATCTCCGTCACGTCGATGCTCATGACCTGGGCCAGCTCCCCGCCCAGATCCTTCCCCCTGTAGGACGTGCCGTTCTTATGCCCCGGCACGTGGAACGAGACGTCTCCCCGCGCCTTATACTGAAGCAAAGCTTCGTACAGCGGTGCAGGCGCGTTCTTTTTTTTGTTGTAACTGCTCAATCTATATCCTGATCCTTCCGGCTTGTCTAAAGTAAACGGTCTTTCGATTCATTGTACCGCTTTCCTAAGGCGGAGGGCAACATAAAAGGACCCGCCAATGCATGGAACAGGTCCTTAACCAATCTTCTTTTTCACTTTTTTCATGTTCCGTTTAAACATTCTTTTCTACCCATATTTGTTTCATCCGGTGGATGAAGAAATGGTATTTCTCTTCTTGTACGTCCGTATGCACCATTTCCGCTTCACAAGCATCACATATGAATTCCGATACGATATGAATCCCTTCCATTTTCGGCTCGCCACAGATAATACATGTGCTCTCGGTAAGTTCATCCATTTAAGATCCCACCTCGTGTGTTTTACTACCAGTATGGCACAGAATCTACTATTTTAAACACTTTCATAGTCGGTATCCTATTTTATATATATGCGGCACCCCGTGCATCCGTGTTTGTACGGCGCATATCTCAAAAATTCTTTCTTTTTACCGATATATTAAAGTATGTAAACTCTGCTCACGAAGCCAAGGAGGATTGTTGTCTCGAGATGCCCGCTGATTCCGAAAGCAATGCGACTTTTTACCATTATCGGCTGCTCAAAAAAATCGTTCTCCCCAAGCCGTTGATCCACAGCTTTATGACGCTTCCCTTTATTTGGCTTGCTGCGGAAATGATATTTATCTCTTGGACCAGTATATTCTTCTTTCTGCTCGCCATCCCGCTCGTCCTCTGGATCCATTTTGTCATCGCCCGGTCGGTGCTGATTATTATAAATCATTCTCACCGCAAACGGTGGCGATTTACGCGGAAGATTCCCTGGATCGGCTATTTGCCGGATCAATTCGTCAGTTACGGCACTTTTCGCTGGGTACATATTCATGCCGCCTGGATCGGGATCTGTATTATCGCGGTTATCGTTCCCTGGTCGCCGGTCTCGTTTATCATTTCTTTAATCTTGTGGCATCTCTGGTTCCTGACTCCGAGATTTATCATCCTGGCCGGGTTAAGAAAACAACCGAAAAACGGCATGATCAAATTTAACGAACAAGACACCTCTTACTATATGCCTTAAACGTGAAAAAGCCTGTTTCCTGCATGAATGCAGAAAACAGGCAAATTTTTTCTTGCTTGTCCCTTCAACGTTATACGTCGCTACGGGCTCTCCAAACCTTGGATAACGGCTTTCTGTTCGATTTTCGGAACCAATACGGTGAAGGCATTGTCATGTATCGTAAGCTGAACGATTAACTTATCTTTTTTGTATACCCGCGTCGTTCCTTTGCTTTCCTCCGTCTTTTCCGTCCAGCCCCACTCGGTAATCGCCTTCTGGTAAGCTTCAGGAACGCCTTCGCTTTCACTCAGCCCCGACAATGAATAGTGAACATAGTCCATCTTGGAGTTGTTCATTGCCGTTTCCGTCCGTTCTGCTTCTTTAGGAATAGGGAAGCTCTTCTCCACCGCTGAGCCGACAAACGTCGTCCAGGTAGGCTCGGAATCCGCACAGCCTGCAATGATGGTCAACACCATGAAGACTACCCCCATGAAGCATAAGGAATGTCTTATTCCTCTTTGCCGCATGCTGTATTCCTCCTTACCCAACCTATATTCTGACCATAATTATACTTCGATGTCATATTCCCGATATAGAACGCGGATAGGTCTAAAATCCTAGCAACAAGTTTGCCATTCTTAATTATAACGGTAGTCTTCGGCCCGTCGGTAACAAAAAGGTTACATTCCTTTTGAGAGAACTTCCAGACTCTTATATCGTATTGCTTGCTGCTACAATTAACTGTTAATCTAACTAAAAGTCCAATTACGAACTTTCAAAGAAACGAGAATTATGTTTAGACGTATTATTATACGCATCAATAGTTCTTAAGGGGGAAGTTTCCGCAGATGACCACAATATTAATCATAGACGACGATGAATACATTCGCGAACTGATTTGCCTATACCTGAAAAATGAAGGAATGAACCCTATACAAGCCAATGACGGAGCCGAAGCGCTGCAAATCGTCGACCAAACCTCGGTCGATCTCGTGATCTGCGATATCATGATGCCGAATATGGACGGCTTTCAATTATGCGATGAACTCCGAAAAATAGATCCCGATATTCCTCTGCTGATCGTTACGGCCAAAGGGGAAACCTCTCATAAGGTAAAAGGCTTCAACCTTGGCGCAGACGATTACCTCGTTAAGCCATTCGATCCAAGAGAATTGGTTGTCCGTGTCAAAGCTCTTTTTAAGCGTTATCGGATTTTTTCTTCTCAAACGATCCAGCTCGGCAGCATCCTGTTGAACCGCCAAACTTACAAGGTCCTCCGCGGCTCGGAAGAAATCAACATTCCGCCCAAGGAATTTGAACTCTTATTTAAACTCGGCAGCCATCCCGGACATATTTTCACTCGCGGGCAATTGATCGAACAAATTTGGGGAAGCGATTATACGGGAGACGATCGGACGATTGACGTACATATTAGAAGGCTGAGGGAGCGGTTTGCGGATTATGATTCCGCGTCCTCCTTCCGCATAGAAACGGTTTACGGCCTTGGATACAGGCTAGAGGTCGGAAAATGATCAAATCCTTATATATCCGTATCGTATTGATGTTCTTATCCGCCATCATCGTCAGTTTGCTTGCCTCCTCCATCATCGCGGGTGAACTTTTCAAAAAATCGACCCACGAACAAACCCAGGATTTTTTGGTTTCCATGGGGCATAGCCTAGTCCGTATTTTCGAGCGGTCCGGATTCGATAACCGGGGGGCGGTGATGGACGATATGAGCAATTTCCCGGTAATCGTCGGCGTACAAATTTATGACGAAAGTTCCAGGGTAGAGAAGTATGGCCTAGATATCAATATCCCCGTATCCGAGGAAGAGGTCGAAAAGGTCCGGCAGGGACAAACCGTACGGGGATCGGCGGACGGCCATATCTATGTCGGAATCAACTTCAATTATCAGAATCAGACGTATGCGATGTTTATTCGGCCCGTTTTAAATAAAAATATCGGAAACCCGGTGAGTGGAATCATCTCTACAATGGTCTTAATCGTTATGATCGGCGGAAGCCTGTTTTTTATAGTTGAAGCCGCCTTTTTGGTCCATCCGCTGCGGAAACTGACGGAAGCTACACGGAGGATGTCCAAAGGGGATTTTAACGTAGATTTGAAAGTAAAGCGCAAGGACGAAATAGGTGTGCTTGTTCAAAGCTTTGATGAAATGAGGCAACAGCTCCATAAGATTGAACAAATGCGACAGGATTTTGTATCCAACGTTTCCCATGAAATTCAGTCGCCGCTAACCTCCATCCACGGCTTTGCCTTGGCGCTCAAAGACGAAACGCTGGTTAGCAATGACCGCGAACGTTATTTGGATATCATCATTACAGAAAGTGAACGGGTGTCCAGAATGAGCGATAACCTGCTTAAATTGGCTTCACTTGATTCCGATCATCACCCTTTTCATCCGGAAACATTCCGGCTTGATGAACAGATCAAACAAACCGTTGTCGCCTTTGAGCCGCAATGGTCGGCCAAGGGAATCGCCATCCACTTGGATTTGCCTGTAGTTAAAATTACCGGTGACCGTGACGGGCTGAACCAGGTCTGGATCAACCTGCTTTCCAACAGTATAAAATTCACCCCCCAAAAGGGCGGCATTACTATAACGCTTCAACAAGACATTAACCGCGTCGAAATCACCTTTGCCGATACGGGCATCGGTATTGCCGAGGAAGACCAAAACCATATATTCGAGAGGTTTTACAAAGCGGACCGTTCCCGTAACCGGATTTACGGCGGCAATGGCCTGGGTTTGGCTATCGTCGGCAAGATCGTCGGGTTGCACCACGGGGAAATAAAGGTGCGGAGCAAACTCGGCAGCGGTACGGAAATCGTCGTTATCCTTCCTTATTATGATTTTAATTTTAAATAATTAATAAACATTCATATTCAGTTCATATTTCTACGGTAATCTTACCTAAGATAGGAGGATTGCCATGAATAAAATAACCAGCTTCTCCATGAAAAATACGGGGGCGCTCATCATCATGATCGTGATGCTGTTCCTTGCGGGCGTCTATTCGGCTGGAAATCTGAAAACAGAGGTTATGCCTGACATCTCCATTCCCGTCGTATACATAACGACAACCTACACCGGCTCGCCAAGCGACGTCATGGAGCAGGTAACGGAACCTCTGGAGAAAAAAATAGCTAATATGGAGGGAATTAGCTCAATTGATTCTTCGTCAAGCGACAATTTTTCCACGATCATTGTCTATCTGGAGGACAACGTGGAGCCTGAGGATAAAAAGCTGGATATCGACAGCTTGCTTCAGGAGGTAGATCTCCCCGCTTCGGCCGGAACGCCTAAAGTCGCAACGCTCGGGTTCGCCTCTATACCCTCGTATTACTTAGCGATTTCCTCCGAAAACGGAATGAGCCAAACCGAATTGGACCAATGGTTTACGGACGAGATCAAGCCAGGGCTGGAATCGACCCCGGGATTCGATCATATGGATGAAATCGGATCGCGGGAAACGACGTTAAGCATTAAGCTGGATGCGGCCAAACTGAATACCTTCGGTCTGTCGCCCGGCCAGGTATCAGGCCAAGTGCAGCAGCAACTAACCTCTTTGCCGGCAGGAGAGGTCGAAATTGAAGGCAATTCGCTCATGGCCAGAGTAAAGGGCGATACCAACAGCATATACACTTTAGAAAATATCGATTTGCTGACTGCTCAAGGAAACAGGGTGCGATTGAATCAGCTAGGCACGATTCAATCGATCTCCGAATCGGAGTTTATCGCCCGGCTGGACAATAAACCGGCGATCGGCATCCAGTTGTATAAAGCGAGCGATGCGAATGCCGTTGAGTTCGCGGACCATGTCGAGGGGCTCATCAAAGGCTGGAACGAACAAAATCCGGATATCAGCTTCAAGACGATATTTGATTCTTCAATACAAGTAAGTGATTCCATCAACGGGATGTTAAGAGAGGGGATCACCGGTGCGATTTTGGCCGCGATCATGATTCTCTTGTTTTTGCGGAATATTCGCATGACTCTGATCGTACTTATATCGATCCCGCTGTCGATATTAATTACTTTGATCGTGATGAATTCTCTGGACATTTCGCTGAACACCTTGACCTTAGGCGGAATGTTTATCGCGATCGGCCGCGTTGTCGACGACAGCATCGTCGTTATCGAAAATATATATTCTCATCTGCAGAAAGCTCAGGAACGCGGGGAGTCGGTGATTAAAAAGGCCACCGCCGAGGTGGGTTCCGCGATTACTTCCTCAACTTTGACAACGGTTGGGGTGTTCATTCCGCTCGCTTTCGTTAGCGGCATGGCCGGTCAAATGTTCCGCCCGTTTGCCATCACACTGTCCACGGCGATGTTGGCTTCGCTGCTTGTCGCCTTAACCGTCATCCCGATGCTGGCAAAATTACTGGTGCTCCGCGGAGCCTCCATTAAACATGAGGAACCGAAGGCAGGCCGTATGTTGGCATTTTACCGCCGCATTTTGGAATGGTCGCTAAGTCATCGCATCAAGACGCTGCTTATTGCAGTAGTCTTGTTGGTCACGTCCATTGTCGGCACCTTACCGTTTCTATCGGTTACCTTGGTTCCTGAAGAGGAGCCGCCTCATCAGTTTTATTATGATATTAAATTGCCGTACGGAACCTCTTTGGAAACGATGGACCTAAAGGTTAAAGACTTGGAGAATATTTTGCAAACCGCACAGACTTCCGATGGAGAACGGCAATTTACGTTTACGGAAGCGCTGGTCGGATTTGCAGGATCATCGACCCCAACGTCCTACAGAGCGCAAATTTTCACCGAAGTCAGCGATGGCAGCGATGTGAAGGAAGTTCAGGACGAGTACAAAGGAATTTTGTTGGCTCAGCTCCCCGAAGGCTCGGAACTGAACGTAAGTTCCCTGCAAAGTAGCGGGATGGACTACTCTAATTTTGAGTACTCTTTAAAGGGAGACGACCTTATCCAGCTGACAGAAGCTGCAGCGCTGATAAAAGATCGTTTGAAAGAGTATCCGGAACTAAGCGAAATCAAGGATACACTTAGCGATGCCAAGAAGGAATTGGAGATTGAAGTCGACCAAAACAAGGTATGGCAATATGGGCTCACCGTTTCAACTGTCCATCAAACGGTTGCCGGTTGGCTCACAACGTATGAAATTGGAGATTTGAAGCTCGATAACACAACTTACACGACAACCGTGGAGCTGGATAAAACAGATCTCAACACCCTTTCGAAGCTTGGGGAGATTCCTTTCCAGTCCACGAGCGGAACGATCGTTTATTTGAAAGACATCGCCAAGCTGAATGAAATCGATGCCGCTTCAAGCATCCAGCGTAATGACCAGGAGCAGGTTGTTACGATCACGGCCAAAATCGGCGGCCAGAATAAAGGCGGGATCAGTTCACTCGTTTCAGCCTCCCTCGCCGAGGTCCAGCTTCCCGATGGAGTGTCGCGTGAAATAGGCGGTATAACCGAGATGATCGGAGATACTTTTACACAAATGTTTGTCGCCATGGCGGCGGCCGTATTTATCGTTTATTTGATCATGGTAATTTCATTTGGCAATACCAGTGCTCCGTTTGTTATCTTGTTCTCATTGCCGCTAGCGGTAATCGGCGGGCTAGTCGGTTTGCTAGTCAGTGGAGAGGCGCTCAGTATGACATCTCTGATGGGCTTCATGATGCTGATTGGGATTGTAGTCACCAACGCGATTTTGTTGATCGACCGAACCCAGCAGCTGCGTCAAGAAGGCTACACGGTTCGTCACGCGCTGGTGCAGGCGGGTACACTTCGCCTTCGCCCCATCATTATGACTGCCGTCGTCACTATGGTTGCGATGCTGCCGCTGGCTCTCGGATTAACCCATGCGGGAGGAATGATATCCAAAGGTATGGCTGTCGTCGTCATCGGTGGACTAGTCTCCTCGACAATACTGACATTGGTTGTTGTTCCGGTTATTTATGAAATGATCGAATCATTTAAAAGCCGGGTATCGAAAATAATCCATAGAGACCGGTTACCCCAGTCACCAGTTGACAACAAGGAAGGAGTAGTGGTCGATGAATAGCAGAGTATGGTACAAATTAGCGCTGGGCTGCACATTGTTGTCTTTAGTCACGATAATCGCAGCCGGCTGTTCCAATAGTGAGGAAAATAAGCCGGTAGCAACCGATAATACCGTGCAAATCCCGTCCGTAAAGGTAAGCCAGGTGGAAAATAGAAGTATCGGGGATCCGCAAGAGACCGTAGCTGAGGTACTCGCTTCAGAAAACCGGGATATTATCGCTAAAGCAAGCGGCGATGTGCTGAAGGTCACGAAAAAGCGGGGGGATCAGGTTAAGAAAGGAGAGCTGCTAATAGAATTGGACCCTACCGATGTCCTCCTGCAAAAGCAAAAAGCGGAAATTTCGCTGCGCACCGCCCAGGATAATCTAAAAAACGGCCAATTTACGAGCTCAAATGACCCCGATGCGCTGCAGCCGCTTAAGGACCAAATTCAATTAGCACAAATCAGTATCCAGGAGATTGACCGTACGCTGGCTAACTACAAGATTACCGCGCCGATCAGCGGGGTTTTAACCGATTTTCCCGTTGAGCAGGGAATGACGGTATCCCAGGGAGTGGTCGGCAATATTCAGCAAATCGATCCTGTTAAAATCGAAGCAAGCATCACGGAGGAAAACGCCAAGCTGCTGCAGGGCAAGAACGAATTAACGTTCTATACCACCGATCAACCGGAGCAATTACAGAAAGCAACGATCGTGTATTTTTCCGACATTATGAATACGCAGCAAAGAACTTATTCGGTCGAACTTGAAGCTGATAATAAGGGGCTGGCGCTAAAGCCCGGAGCTAAGATTCAATTGCTGCTTACCGATGAAGCGGAACAAGAAGTGCTGACCGTTCCAACAACGGCAGTTATCCGCGAAGAAAGCAATTCTTTCGTATATGTCTATGCCGAAGGCAAAGTAGAGAAACGTCAGGTACAATTGGGACGCCTCAACGGTATGTATCAGGAAGTGACCAGCGGGCTTAGCCAAGGGGACCAGATCGTGATATCGGGTCAATATCAACTCAAAGATCAGCAAGAGGTTGATGCCGTGTCCGCAGAATAAAACAATCAATTATAGTTTCATAAATATAGGACCTGTGTGTAGCGCTCCGAAAAGGATTGCTGCGACAGGTCCTATTATTTCTTTATTGCGACAGGCTATGTCGTATGCTCTGCTGATGCGTTTCAAACCATGCCGATATCTCCGCCTGCTTCTTCCCTTTTCCCGCAACGATTCACCGCCAACTCGATAATTTAGTTTCAAGAAGCGGACAATTGCACGCCTGTTTTTGGGCCATTGCGGAAAAATAAGAGCCAAAAACGCCCTTATTGGGCTAGATGCGGCACTTTTTGTAGAAATAAAGGTCAAAAGAGCCCTTATTTCGGCTGAATCGAGGGAAATGACTGTGGTTTAGCCGGAATTGGCCTAAATAAGGACCAAAAAAGGCTCTATTCTGCGAGACGCGGCTCATTTTCGTGAAATAGAGGCGGTTTGGGCTCTTATTTCTTTTGAATAAGCAAAAGAGCACCGCCGATTGTCTCGGCAGTGCTCTCTTCTCTTTGCTTGGCGGCGTCCTACTCTCCCAGGACCCTTCGGTCCAAGTACCATCGGCGCTGGAGGACTTAACGGTCGTGTTCGGGATGGGTACGTGTGGAACCCCTCCGCCATCGCCACCAAACATATCAAGCTTAATCGCTTGAAAACCGGATACGAAACTTAGATTTGCGTGTTAGCCCCTATTTGGTTCACCGGGGTCCCCGAAAAGTAATCGGAATTACCTTCGAAGCCTCGCTTCACTTTTTGGGGTAATTTTGGATAAGCCCTCGACCGATTAGTACTGGTCAGCTCCATGCATTGCTGCACTTCCACCCCCAGCCTATCAACCTCGTCGTCTTCAAGGGGTCTTACATACTGGGAAATCTCATCTTGAGGGGGGCTTCACGCTTAGATGCTTTCAGCGCTTATCCCGTCCGCACTTAGCTACCCAGC
>NZ_JAZHPZ010000019.1:0-85519 GCF_036553665.1 Paenibacillus haidiansis
CCGTTAGAATTCCTGTAGAATGAATAATTTGGACTTTGTACAAAAAAGAGCGCCTCTGTAACATGGGAGTTGGAAACGGGTCTACAGCCCTTTTAATCTCACCATCTAGGAGGTCGCTCTACTATGAAGTTTAAAGCTCAAGACAAGCAAAATCAACTCATTGAAAACATTTCCTCATCGCATCTGGTTGTCGGCGTAGATATTGCCCAAGAGACTCACGTCGCCCGTGCGGTCAGCTTTCGGGGAATTGCTCTAGGATCGCCGCTGGAATTTGGCAACCACGACGAGGGATTTCAGCTGTTCAGCCGCTGGATTCGAGATCTACTCAAATCTTACAAACTGAGCAAAGTTATTGTAGGTATGGAACCTACCGGCCACTACTGGCTGAGTCTGGCTCGCTGGTTTTCAGAGCAAGAGATTGAGGCGGTTCTTGTGAATCCCCACCTCGTCAAAAAGAACAAGGAAAATCGGGACAATACTCCCTCTAAAAGCGACCGTAAGGACGCGCTTGTCATCGCAGATATGGTCAAAAACGGCTACTATTCCCCCGTACGTTTCAATCCGGAAGCCTACAAGGAACTGCGAATTCTCATGGCCAACCGAGACACGGTTACCAAACGGCTTAATAGCGCTGTTAACCAGATTCATCGCTGGGTAGATATTGTGTTCCCGGAACTGCGGCAAGTCTTTAAAATCTTAACCTGCACAAGTAGCATTGCCACATTAAGGCTCTTTCCTCTTCCTACAGAAATTAGCCGTTTAACAACCGAGCAAGTCATAGCCGGCTGGAAACAATATGTGAAACGTCACGCGGGTTTGCAGCGAGCCGCGCAGCTCATCGCATTGGCTAAACGCAGCGTTGGCGCTACACAGGCTTTGCACGCCTACAAGCTGCACTTAAGTCAATTACTCGAAGAATACGACCTGGCCCAACGTCAGCTTGAGCAAATCGAAAATGAACTCCAACTCGTTCTTAAGCGCATCCCTTATGCGAAGAAGATGCTTGCTATTCAAGGTGTAATGCAATCAGCTTAGCCGGTATTTTAGGTGAAGCCGGTGATCTGAGTGGCTATGCTCACGGTAATGCTTTACTTCGACATGCAGGTCTTAACCTGGCTGAAGCCAGCTCAGGGAAATGGCGTGGAAAAATGGTACTTAGCAAGCGTGGCCGCCCTCGTCTCCGGCGCTTCCTTTATCTCATGACGATGTGCATGGTTATGACTAATCCGGATGTTAGAGCCCTGCACCACTACAATGTCGATGTGAAAAAGCTCAAGAAAATGAAATCCATTATGAAACTATGCGGTAAAGTGGCTCGAATGCTCGTCAGTCTGGCAAAGAGCAACGAAGCATACAGTTCAGCTAAAGTGTTTCCGCAAGCGGCTTAAGAGCGTTATTTCACCAGTTGATGCATTCGCAGGATGACAAGAAGCACGGAGTATCGGGAGACGTTGCGCAAAAGGGCTCGGACCCGTTCCGTTAGAAAAACCGACCTCCACCCCTTAGTTAGATGTGACGAAGGAATGATAGGGCTTGACCCGTTGAGACATGGGAGTGAGAATCGCTAGGGTGACGTGGAGACGTGCATGATATGGAACAAAGTGGGTATTGGACACAACACCCTTGTTCCCGCATGCCCTTTCTATAGTCCCCAGCCACCGACTCCCCCTGGATTCTTTGCTTTCATGTTTAGCTCAGGGTGAAATCCTGCGAATTCATGAGTCTGAGTGAGGAAACTGAATTATTTCGAGGGAGCGCAACAAACTTTTCGTTCTTTAAAGAGCACTGAAACTGCGATAATTGCTTTTTTACGTTCAAGGATTCTGAGACAGAAAAAACGTGACAAATCATAAAATAAGAATTAAATATAACGAGGTACGAAATATCGAATTACGTTATAATTGTAGTCGATATAGGCTGAGTACGTATGAGGCTGGAACGCTATAAACCGCAATAAACACGCTATTAAAGAAGAAGTGGATTGACCATGCGCCGAGCATGGAGGATCCCGACAGCAGGCGCAAAATGTACTCGATCACCGCAAATGGTCGGGAGGTTGCTACGCTTTGGCTTCTAACGCCAACAATATACACAACTTCTTCGGGTGAGGACGGATCACGGCCACCATTATACCCGCAGTTTTGCTGGAAAGCCTGGTGGTGTTGATTCTCGGTTACGGCATTATCCGAATCCGCAAAAAATCGGGGATTAAGAGAATTAAGGGTGTTAGGCTAACTTGTTTAAAATTAAAGCGACAAGCAGGGACGAAAAAAATCCTAGACTGCCGCTGTTTTATTCAACATATCCCTTAGTATGAATGAACCCAGCGAATAACAGCAGGCAGTTCTCATGCAAACAAAGACCCGAGTATCAGGCATTTTGTTTTTATTTGCGGGTGATTCGATCTTCTTGTGTCTTCGTATTTTGTTTATTTGCCTTATATGCGCAATACAGATTTAGCAAAATCATAAGGGGAAATATTATCCAGTTGAAACCTCTGCCTAGAGCGAACGGTGTTTCGAATAGAAAAGCCCTTCAGAATGCTACTCCGTTTAAATCCCATAGTCCTGGAGTATAATATAGCGATTTCGGTTCAAGCATTACCCCCGGATCGATCGTGTCTGTAGAAATGAGTGCCGCCAGTAAAGGAATGAAGGAAACAGCTAATGTAGCCCACATATATGATAACCGCTTATATCGCCCGGCTTTGGAATCGACATCCGAAAAAATATCTTCATTTCCCTGTTTATCTGTTTTCTTAAAATATTGATATCCCGAGCTTCTCGTTCCAGCGATATGTTCCCAGCCGCTGTCCTCAAATAAAGCACAATAATCTTCGAAATCCTCACGCTTTTTAAAGAAGCGGTAGTCCATTTTGATAATGGAAATTTCCGGATTCCCAAACTCGAACTCATAGCCGAACGACGTTTTTCTTGTGAAACGGTAACCCTGCTTCGCCATTTCATTCAGCCAGTTTTCTTCTTTGTCGAACCTAGTAAAAAATTTGTATTTCATCATACGCTTTTTCCCCCATTCTTATTTCAATCGATCGATCGTCACGTCAATCATTTGTTTCATTCGTTCGAAATCGAGGAGCAATATTTCCGACCCTTTGTTTGTAATGGTGTATACCTTACGGCGGCTGTCCTTGTTGGGCACAGGCTGAATGAACTTCAGCTTAACCAACTTCTCAATCGCGCCGTATAGAGTACCCGCAGCCATTCGAACTTGCCCGCTGCTGAGTTCCTCCACCTTCTGCATTATTAGATAACCGTGCGCCGGCTCGATCAAGGCCAACAGAATGTAATAAACCGTTTCGGTCAACGGCAAGTGCTTATTTCTCTCAATTCCTATCCTCCTGGCAAAAAAATTTAATAACCCATATCTATATAATGCCAAAATGTAAATTATACTTTATACAGTACAACTATATACTGCAACAAAAAAACGAAAGAAATAACATAGCCTTAACATTGTTCTAGTTGTTGTGGTGATGTTCTGATCCATTCCACTATCGTTCCCAGTTAGCATTCCTGTGGAGCGTTAGATTCCCGCATTGCAATAAAACGAGCGCCTCAGTACGATGGGAGTACGCAACGGGTCATAGCCCATAAATCCCATCATCCAGGAGACGCCCTGAAGTTCAAATCGCAGGACAAACAAAATCAACGAATCGAAAAAATAACTGCCCAACATCTGGTCGTCGGGATCGATATCGCTCAGTTAACGCATATCGCTCGGGCTGTTAACTTTCGTGGGATTGCGCTTGGTCATCCCCTGTCTTTCTCGAATGATGAAGAAGGCTTTCAAACCCTTCTTCATTGGATTCACGCGCTGCAAGCAACGCATCGCCTAACTGCAGCTATCGTATTCATGAACCTACTGATCATTACTGGCTGTGAATCTCTCTAACTGGCTCTCCGAACGTTGGCACCCTTTGTCTTTTTCCAGCCCCCGAAGATCTGAGTAAGTTGCAGCCTCAAGACGTCATAGCTGGTTGGAAAACCCTTATGAAACGGCATTCTGGGAGCGGAGGTCTCGAGCGCTTATCTCGCTAGCTGGTAGTTCTGTTGGATCTAAACAAGCCACGCATGCCTACAAGCTTCACTTGAATCAGTTGCTAGATGAATATGACCTTGCTTGCCGGCAGCTAGCAACGGTAGAGACAGCGATTATTGCCGTATTAGATCGGATTCCTTTTGCGAAATCCATGTTTGAAGTAAAAGGGATTAGTGCTATTTCACTGGCTGGTATTCTCGGCGAGGCAGGGGATTTAAGCGGTATTGTTCACGGCAATGCCCTGCTGCGGCTGGCCTCAACCTCGCAGAAGCAAGCTCAGGCAAATGGACCGGACAGATCAGCAACGCCTCCGCCGCTTCATCTCTTGATGGCCATGAGTTTAGTAGCGAACAATCCGGAATTCAAAGCCATGCACGCGTATAATGTTACAGGTAAAAAAGATAAAGAAAATGAGATTATGAAGCTGTGTGGTAAATTAGCTCGCGTCACTCGTTGGAATGGCTCGCAGCGGCGAAGCCTACAATCCTTCTAGAACGACGCCAATCCAGTTAGTAGCTTAACCTATACTTACCGTTTCGTCGTACGAATTTTGGCCTTATTCGCGGGATTTCATAAGAAAGCAAGGAGTGATACATGGGAGTGAAAACCTCCAGGGGCGGCGTGGAGAAGCGTCAGTAGACGGAAGGATATGGGTTTTAACCTCCCCCTTTGGTGTTGGAAAACATGAAGAAACTGTACGTAGCATCATGATTGGAACCCTGCAGCATAAAAATGGAGGCTACTGTTTAAAAAATATCCATCATCGGCTTGAGATATGTTTGGATATCCTTATGGTTTAGCAATCGATAGCAAAGTCGGTACGGGTACGAAGGTTAATGTACAAGTCTCTCAAAAGGCATACCAACGAAAGAGGGATATACACCGAACCGCACTACTTTTTATGACAAATCGCTGGCATTGGCAATTCGCGCCTTGTAGTGGCCCCTTAATACCCCTGATCCATCAAATTTTTCTGCCCATTTCCCAAACCGCTACACAAAACATCGAACGCGATATCGCATTTTTGAGTCCTATATTATAGGCAGGCGCATATTAAATGATTTGGCCATATAATGAGGCATATTTCTTATTTCTTTTGGAGGTTACCATATGGATCAATATCATTTCATCGGCATTAAGGGTTGCGGAATGAGCGCCATGGCGCAAATTCTTCATGATCTTGGAAATGAAGTACAAGGGGAAGACACAGAATCTATACTTTTTACACAGTCGCTTCTCGAAAAGCGAAAAATCCCCGCATATCCGTTCGGGAATGCCCCTTTATCCCGCGACATGAAAGTCATCGCTTCAAACGCATTCGGCGACGAGCATCCTTCCCTCGTCAACTGCAAGAAAATGGGCCTCTCTGTTGTGCGATATCACCACTTTCTTAGCGAGTTGATAAAGGACTACACGAGCATAGCGGTTGCCGGTTCTCATGGAAAAACGACAACGACTGGGATGATGGCTCATGTGTTTGGAGAAATCGAACCTACGTGCCATCTTATTGGTGACGGGACCGGCAAAGGGCACCCCGACGCACGCTTGTTTATTTTTGAAAGCTGTGAATATAGGCGGCATTTCCTTGCTTATCAACCGGATATTGCGGTGATTACAAATATCGATTTTGATCACCCGGACTATTTTGTTGACCTGGATGATGTATGCGATGCATTTGAACAAATGGCTTCTAGGACACGAAAGCAATTGGTCGTGTGCGGGGATGATCCACAAATACAAGCTATGCGTCGAACCTGTAGCCCAAGAGTATTATATTATGGCTTTGGGAAACATAACGATTTAAGAGCATCCGAACCGAACATTAAGGATAACAAGCTGCATTTCGATGTTTATTTTATGGATGTAAGGGTAAATCAATTTTCTATTCCGATATACGGGAAACATAATATTCTGAATGCCTTAGCTGTAATCGGTGTTGCGCTGACTTTAGGGCTCGATTTGAATATCGTTAGGAACCAATTGGCAGCGTTTCCGGGCGTTAAACGAAGATTGTCTGAAAGGGAATGCCAATCAAACATCCTAATAAGACGACTACGCCCATCATCCATCAGAAATTAGGGCAACTCTCGAAGCTGTGAGAAGTAAGTATCCGCGAAAAAAGATCGTTGGGGTATTTCAGCCCCACACCTTTAGTCGTTTAGCAAAATTTCTTGACGATTTCGCCCATTCGCTAAATCATGCCGACGATATATTTTTATGTCCAATTTCCAGTTCCGCTAGGGAGGGTAGGGGGAACATCTCAATAGAAGACTTACAGGAACGGATCCCGAATGCCCGCCTCGTTTCGGATAATATTGCTGCGGATTTATCGCTTTATAAGAACTCCGTTTTTGTTTTTATGGGGGCAGGCGATATACAGAAATATCAAGAAAATTTGCTGGAATTGTCCTACCGATAGACCATTCGAAAGTTCCGCAAACAAATACTGCCCGATCTTGCTACGGGCAGTATTGCATTCAACATTCGCATCTCCTTCATATAAATGTTCTGGTTTCTGCGATTCCATGGTTGAGATCTCCTTCTTGAGAGTATATTCTAGCTAGACCCTCCCCATCATAATTAAAGATATCGGTGGAAGCGGCCCCACATGCCCCGCAAGTGATGCATGTCGCCTTGCTCACTATCGAATATTTCGCCATGATTCTTATGGATTGCCTTCGGACCCACCATCACCGGGGCCGAAGTTCATAAAGGCGTTTTTTAGCTAATACCCAAGCATCCTTACCATGCAATATTTTAGGGAAAAGCTTCATTCTTTGGGCAGCTAGAGATGTAAGGCCACCATCGATGAAGGATATACCTTCATCTAACTTTATTGAAAATGAATCAAATGCTGCCGGATCGTTCCGATCCAAATAGACAAGAAAAGAGCCCATGCTTTGTTCCAGCGATTTGAACCCTATGGAAAAGTATTGGTTAAGATCATTTAACGGAAGTCTAACGTCGGGCGGCAATGTATCCGGAAAGGTAAGTTTGGAAAAAACGACGGAAGCATTGCCAAACGTTTTTTCTGCCTCCGTGATTGTAGAGGTCAATATTGCATTGTCTTCCACTGTGTCGAGTTTTTCCAATGGTAAGCCCCTTCTCGATGAGATCGTAAACTTTATTTTCGTAGGCCAGGAATTGGTTTTTTTGCTTTACGGTATATTGGTCTTGGGCCGAGGCGGGCTGATGGCCACAAAAACTGAGTGGAAATAGCAATAGAACGGCGAGAGTGAATTTCCCGGTGTTTTCCAACCAACGTTTCCATGTTGATTTTGTCATATTCATTGCCCCTCTCGCAGGTCTAATAATTCAGGGATCGTAACTAATTTTATACCGTCGCTTCTTAGCTTTTTAATAATGTCGGGTAAGGCATGGACTGTCCCAGATAAGTCCTCCCCTGTTCCCCCCGCTGCGTGTTGTAGAACAATGGAACCTTGATGTACGTGGGATAGAATGTTCGTTTTCACCTGCTCCGCATTCAACCCTTTCCAATCCAACGAATCAACGTTCCAGAATATAATTTTTTTATGCTGACTGGCCAACCATTGAATTTGTATTTCACTTATATTCCCGTATGGGGGTCTGATGAGCATCGGTTTATACCCCGTAATGGACCGAACTAAACCATCCGTTTTGGTCACTTGGTTGCGGAAATCGGCGTCGCTTAATTTTGGCAAGTTCGCATGGTTATAGGAATGGTTACCCACGACATGGCCTTCGTCGGCCATTCTTTTTATAATCTCCGGATGGGCCTCGACACGGTTACCGATAACGAAAAAGGTTGCCTTTACATCTTCCTTTTTTAAAACATCAAGTATCTGTGGGGTGAACCGATCATCGGGCGCGTCGTCGAAGGTTAGAGCCACTTCGCGTTTTGTTGGGGAGCCATTCAATAGAAAAGTGCTTTTATATTTCGCACGTAAATCGGCAAGAGATAATGGATGAGGGGCGCGTACTGAACCTTCCGAGCCGTCCAACAAATTCGGCGTGCGAGAGGTCTGGACGTCATAGTTTTTAATTTCTTCCGGCTCAGGTGAAACTTGATTCGATTTATATTGTGCGCAGCCGGAGCAAATAATTAAAGCCAGTAAGGGAATGACCCAAATAGATCTCATCGGGATTAAACTCCTTCGCTAATTTTGAATGAAATTCGATATTTATCATCCCCTCCTTTCCCAAGGATATACTTTTGCGTTACGTCCACATTTTGGAAGGTCTAAGAAATGAAATTTGTGATACTTATAAAAAGTGTTGGCGTTATTATTATTTTTTGGTCTTTCCTCCATTGCGCTACGCCGGAAATAAGTAAGGTCGATTTATTAAATTGAGCATGGGAGGGTCGTTTGGGAAACGAATAACTCAGAAGCTATACAAAAAGAAGCCAAAAAGTGGATTCACCATTAACGGAACCTATCCGGGTAGAGAACGAACTCATGGATACAACTATTCGAGAGATGTGAGATGGCCAGCAAGATATTTAGTGTATTTCTCGGCGGATATTCGCCCCTTTTTAAGGAATTGGGAATATGGAAATTTGTTAACGATAAAAAATATGCATTTACAATCGGGTAATAAACGTGAACGTTGATTCTTTAGGGTGGATTTGAAAGGTGACATCTCTAATGAAATTGTTCTTATCCCATATTATTAGATATCTGAGACAAAAGCTGTTCCCCAAAGTTGTTACGTCACTAATCTCTGGGGTAAAGTTATGCCTGCAAGCATTTCAAATTCATTTGAAATGCTAAATTAACAGCCGAAAACCATCGATCTAAAACAGGTCGATGGTTTCTTTATGATCAGATGGGTAGGAATACAGACAAGTTAATGCCCATAAATTTATTGTTAAAGAGGTATTTTCCGAAATATAAACACGAAACGAGGTGAGAGCATGCCCTATACGGATGATTATGAAAGAGATATCTATGGGATAATAGCGTTTTGGGTCCAAAATAATTATGATCACGGTCGATTTTTTGACAGAGAAATAAGCCATCATGAAATGGAACTAGCCCGTGCGAATCAGCATATGATTCAGCGTCTCGGAACCATCTTTGAGAAAACAAAATCAAAAACAGTAGACCCCGGGGCTTTGATTAATGAAGCGCAGCATGCAACAAATGAATTCCATGGTCTACTCGTCTATACACTGGATAAATCTTTACGCTGTGAAACCATTATTTCTACCCCACAATCCCTTCTCGATCACATGATACGGGAAGCAGAAGAGACAGTATCGGTGTTTAAATTAATACAAACTGGTGGGAGGGTTTCGCCAGCAGACGCAAT
The DNA here is from genome assembly GCF_036553665.1 of Paenibacillus haidiansis. Lineage (NCBI taxonomy): Bacteria > Bacillati > Bacillota > Bacilli > Caryophanales > Paenibacillaceae > Paenibacillus > Paenibacillus haidiansis. The sequence continues at coordinate 9,355 of NZ_JAZHPZ010000019.1, forward strand.
AATCCATGAAAACTATTTCTGGTTGAGGCAAATGGCAGATCACCTAAGCTATATAACGCATTATTTAGACACATCAAATTATGAGCTTCATGATCAAGTGAGAAACATGACAAAAAAATTCGAAAACTTATTCCTTCAAGCCAATGCACTCAGAACAATGATACGCCCTCCACGTAAAGAGGTATTACCGGCTTTAGATGGATTCAGCCAAATGGTTATTAAAGAAACTAAAGCCCTTGAAGCATTTAAATTGGAACTAGACGAACTGATCAAACAATGCGCTGCCGTTACAACTTCACCACCAGATCTGTTGGAGCATATCGCCAGGGAGGCACATCATTTATGGAGGAATTTGGAGGATCGGGTTGTATTATAAGATTTGGATTCAAACTGTGGGTTCCAACAACATGGATTAACATGTTGTCGGGACAAGGTGACAAGGCCTTCTCATAGCATTATTCTGCTAATTCTGACTTAATGCCAAAGCCGTCACCGCCTGCACAGCCTCGACATAGCCAAGCATGTTAGACAGCGGCAATCGCAGATCGTGCGTAATATAGGCAAGGAGCTTCTTCCTCCCTTGCTCGGAGTGAAGCAGCTGCTCATACGACGTACGGAGATCATCATGCGCTGCGGACAACGCCTGCGTGCGTTCCTGCACGGTCCGTTCCAAGTTCATATTCATTTCGGTCAGTTTGTTGTTCGTGTCCTGCAGCTCGCGTGCAATCCGCTCCTCGTTCGATGCCGCCCTTGTAAATTTCGAAGAAATCAGAATCATCTGCGCGATTGTAAACACCAACAGACCGAGCGGAGACGTATTGGCGATTGGCGACCATTCGTTATAGTACAGAAAGTCATTGATGACCGTAACCAAAGCAAACACGGACACCAGCAGGAAGGTGAGCGCTCCCTCCATACGCTTCACGGCCGCATAGACCAGCCCAACCATCAGATAAACCATATGCAGAACAACCATCACGCCGATGATCGGCAACATTGTGGTATAGAAGGTGGCGGGGGTCGCCGCAACAACGATGCAGAACGCGCCGGTGACGATCCGCGTGCCCAAATGAAACCAACGCGACACATAATTCGGGAAGATGCAGTCGAAGTATTTGGTGATGATATATCCGCTGCTGCAAAGAATCAGGTACTCGATCTTGAACTGCAACCCCCACGGAAAGTCCGGCCACAATTGGGTAATCAAGTGCTCGCCGACCAGCAAGGATCGGATACCGAACAACAAGGTGAACAGGCCAAAATACAATGGCGCTCTGTCTTTGCGTCGCAGTCCGAACAACAGCAAGTGATACACGCCAATCACCAGAAGGCTTGCGGTGATGAACATTTCCGCGGCGATTTTCAGATTTGTCCTGACCGCTAATCCATCGCTGCCGCCCAATTCGATATTCTTGGTGATACCGCCGCGGTGATGGTGGAAGTTGGCAACCTGAATCACCAGCTCCACGCGATCACTCTTGGGCTGGAAGAACACCAGCTTCGTTGCCAGCTGCGGTGTCACGCTGCGCTTGTCCTGACCAACCACGCCGACTTCTGCCAGCAACTCGCCGTTCACCCACAATTTATACGCATGAAATATCGTAGGCAGTCGCAACGCAAGCCGCGCATTCCGATCCTGTTCACTCAGTTGGATGTCCAGCCGGAATGTGGCATAGCCTGTACCGCTCAACCGCTGGCCATCGAGCCAAGCGCCTAGCCAGGAGCTTGGGATGCGAATCCAGCGGTCATGATCTCCATTCTGTGCCTCGCGAATCCGAATTTCCTCGGGCGACAGCAGCTCTTGCCAGTAGAACGTCCACTCTCCTTGCAGCTTTATCGGATTCTGAGTGACATTAACCTGCGTTAAATCCAGCACGCCTTCCTTATTTTCGATTCTAGGGGCGTCTGGTACGGAGACCACCACATAGCTAGCGATCAGACCAATGACAATCGCAACAACGATACGAAGCAAGATTGTGCGAGAGCCGAATCGGAGATTCCCCCTCATGCTGAAGCCGACCTTCATCTAAGTTGCGATATATAAAAGCGTTCGTCTCGCGCGCGTCCCCGGCGTCGCAGCGCTTTGAGATACTCACGGACCAGTGGCACTGATATTACATTCTAGAAATTCTCCACCTAGATTTGTATATCGGTACATCGAGATGACGACTTTAGACGCGCAGGATTTAGGTAAAGGTAATATGGCGCTTATCCTAACAAAAGCGGGCTAACATTACCCATTGAAAAAGATTATAACACTTAACTCTTTTCAGATGTTCGCAAACAAAGGAAAGCCCCCGATAGAATCGGGGGCAGACAGGCTGGCTATTCGTTGATTTTGATGTTTTCTATAGTATATCCCCCTGATAAGAACGTCACTTTACGAAAAAGGATGAGCCACAAAAGAGCAGCTCAAGAAATACGTGCAATTCGGTAAGATCACGCCGGCAGAATACGAGACGATTACCGGCGCACCGTACGTAGCCTAGCAGCAGTGCCCCGTATCAGCGGGGCTATTTTTTCTTATGACGTTTCTCAAATACAAATGCAAGTAAACGATCTAAATCAAGCCCAAGCTGAATTCCAATATCCTGGATGTCTAGTTCTAATGTAGTAGGGAGCTGATTATCAATTATCTTCTTCAGCATTAGCATTTACTCCTATCCTGCACTTATTTATTTATAGAATAAGCATAGTAATCGACCGCGACGCGATATCGCTTGGTTCCTGAACGTGTTCGCAGCCGTCACATTGCCTGGCAGTTTCCGCAGACGGCTGATTGATCGCAGCGGCTTCTTCGCGACTGATCGGCATGTTCGGGCGAAACGTACCGTCTCCATAACCCGTAAATATCGGACAAGCAGCGTCGCGAATTCCGCCCACGTAATCGGATCCATCGGCCTGATCCGACCGCCTTCGTCCCCTTGCAGGAAGCCTTGCGCAATGAACTGATTAATATACGGTTCCGCCCACGCGGCGATTGTTTCGTCCGGCGCTGCAAACGCTGCCTCTCATTCCTCTGGTATCCCCCCATCACCATTAGCATGATGAGGAAAATCGCGGTGATCCTTTTTGCTGTTCTGTTCATGGGCTCACAACCCATCCACCGCTTTTCTAATGACACATTTAGCTAAAATATAGCATAATGGATGAGCCCGTAGATGAAATGCAAAGAAAACTTTAACACTAGGCTCTTGTCAAATTCGCTAGCGGACAGAACAAAAAAATGGGTCTACAGCGTCAAGTAATGCCCCAACGCCATGACCCATTTTCTCTATTGGGTGAAGACTCCCCCATTACGCTATACAAATATTTCGCCTTATTTAGGTTACGGTTCTTCGTAACATCCATATAGCGAAATGAAGGACACCCGATCGGGTGTCCTTCGCAGATACTAGCTAAGTGATTCCAACAACGTCTTCAATTGTGAGTTAATCTTCAGCGCATTCAAGATGATCTGAAAACGCAGTTATATCGGTATAATTGGTATAACCCTCAAAACGCAAAAAATTGGAGGCTTATTGAGTTCTTGTTCTCCGTTAGGAGTTCAACTATCAGACTTTATTATGTATCACTACGCTCCACTACCAGCCTGCCAAAAAGTTGTGCGTCAGGCTGCTTTGTTCCTGCAACAGCTTACAATCAGCTCGCGCCGACCAAGTAAGTGCTGCCCAATAGCTCTATTGAAACCTTTAGACACCTACCCATGTATACAAAACCAAGTTGACTGATAATGACTCATTCCTCCTTAACATGCATCATCACTTCTGTATATTCGCCACGGAAAGTGCCACCCTCGATTACGGCTTGTGTAGATGATGTTTAATCCAGTTGGAGTCAATCCGAACGAAGGACAACATGAACGGAACCACCTGGTACGTTTTGCGCAGTGGGGATGTAACTATACGAGATTCAAAACCGCAGTGCAGTTTAGGCAACTGCGTTCAGACTGTCGGCAAATCCTTGGTTATCAGGTTTTGCTTGTTTAAGGAAATAGGAGCAGTGAAAAAGGTAGACGAAAACAAGAAGATCGCCCTAACCAGCCTAATGGCCAGGTGGTTGGCGATCTTCTTTACGTTCTGGCAGACAGCGGTCATCAACGCTTGCTCCAAGACCTTCTTCCTGCCCAGCAACCGACAATAGCAAAGCCCGTGGAGCTCTTTCTAAAGGGCGCAAATGCTTCCTTAGTGCACCTTTCTTTACTTAACCTTCCTCCTCTTGGGCTACTGCTTTCGTTTCGTGGATTGTACCAAACGGATGCTCCGGCGGGGCGTAGATCGAGTAAATTTTAAGGGGGGAATGACCTGTATTGGTTATATTGTGCCATTTTCCTGCAGGTATCATAATGGCATAGTCATCGAACGCCATAGCCTGAAAATCCAGGTTATCTCTGCTATCACCCATTTGAACAAGGCCCTGACCTTCTTCAATTCGAATAAACTGATCCGTTGTCGGATGGACTTCCAAACCGATGTCTTCACCAACATTAATACTCATCAAGGTTACTTGTAAATGCTTTCCTGTCCATAAAGCGGTGCGGTAATTGGTGTTTTGTTTGCTGGCTTGGTCAATATTCACGACTAATGGACTGGTTCCGTAGTCTTGTAATGGGATGGTTTCGTGTGGATTATTATTAACGTTGCTCCGGTTGAAATCGTACGGATTCTCATAGTTATACCAGTAGTATTGCATTGGATTTCGCCATTGATGCTGATAGTATGAATTAGGGTACATACTCATACTCCTCTCAGTGATTTTCTTATTGACCATGTATCCTATGCATCTACCCAGTTACAGGGAAGAAAAATGGGCAAAAGCCCACTCGTTAAAGAATAATCCCAAGTGAGTAATCTCATATGACCGACTTTCCTTCACAACCATCAGATATGCAAAAAAAGAGCTGCCCCTCTTGCTGCTTCCGCCAATTCGTCTCAGTTATAATGGTCCTTGAGCACTGTGCTCGGAAAAGGAATGCAAATTCCCCCTTTCATTATTCAAGGACTTGTTATGCTTACAAGCCTTGCCTTGGACAGTGTTTTGAAAACCTGTTTTATATACAAAGGTCAACTTGTACGGATTCGGGTTCTCAGAACCGGAGTAATCCCCAATATCACTTTATCGAAAATGCTTTCAAATACGTTACGGTCAAATGAGAATAAAATTTCATTCGTTTGAACACTTTGCGGAAACGTTTAAGCCGTTTTCCCATGTCGATTTCTTCTTGTGCAGATTGCTCTAACGGCTCCTTTTGTTCAAGTGATTCAGTAAGCGAAGTCTCCAGTCCTTCGAACTTCAGCTCGTAGGTAGCCCTGTCTATTTTTTCATTCAGACACATATCCATTAGCCTTGAACGCTTTAGCTCAAGAATAACTGAATGTTGATAACAAGTTTATTCAACCGTTTCTGATTGTTCTGATCACTGAATACGGACTCCACTTTTCATAAGTTCATCCAGTACGTCCGTATTATTACGACATACCGCCTCTCCTGAAGAGGAAAATCCCTTATAGATTTAACAACTAACATCTTATCGCACCTTTACGATTGGTTACAATGCATGTTCAGATTATAAGTTTCAAGAACTATGGGCAATTGAAAGTTCAGTTTACCTAACCGACAAGGAATCCTATAATGGGAGCTTATCATTACTTGCCCGGAATCCCTCACTTATGGCGATGTGGCCCAAGTCATTCGCAGCGTTACCGGCCTGGACGCCAAGCATATCCATATCACACCAGAGCAACTTACAGAGCGGCATAAGGCCTCCGGCTTGCCGGAAAGCTATGCCAAATACCTGGCCGGTATGGATGTCGGCATCCGCCTCAAAGGAATGGAGGATCACGTTACGGACACGTTACTTCGTGTAACGGGCGAGAGCCGCGTTCCCTTGAACAATTCATTTCGCTGAACAAGACATGGTTTTCAACGGATAACCAAAAAGCACCGCTTAGCTGCCTTGCATCGTCCGGAAGACGGACAGTACCATTTGCATGATGCCAAGCAGCTTCGGCTCATCCATTCCGAGCTTGGCTGACGTTATCAGAGCGATCCGCTCGTGAACGAGGAAACGGGCAAGGTCTCAGATGTTCACCTCGGTGCTTATTTCCCCTCCTGTCACCGCATGTTCCAGCATCGTGTAAAAGATCTGCTCCGACAGTTCGGTATTCGCCTGCAAATAAGCAGCCAGCTCCTCATGATGAGGGGCCTGCTCGATGCGCTGCTAATAATGAAGCATTGCAGGCGCTGTTCGGGGTCCATTAGGACCTTAATGATGGTAGTGAAGACAAGCTCCACCTTGTCAACCACCGTTCCAGGCCCTTCACAATGCTTCCTCAGCTCCTGATTCTCTGATCCATATAGTGCTTGACTGCTGCGAAAAACAACTCCCACTTCGTTCCATACGTATCGTATGTACTTTGACGGGCAATGCCCAGTCCAGTGATTAAATCCGGTAACCAGGTGCCTTCATAGCCGCGATTCCCAAAGATGTTGATAGCCTTATGAAGGATCTCATTCGTATCAAAGCCTTCGTTCTTGCCACGGTCCTCCCCCTTTCTCCAGTTATTCATATATGTAATTATACAATAATTGCGGGCGGACCCACTTTTTCTACTACCCTTTTGGGGAGTGAAGATTACTCTGATCAGTCAAAACTTACTAATTAATCTATATAGATTAAAGGTTTTTCAATAGCTCCTTCGCTTTAGTCTTTATGGCTGCAGTCACGCTCGGATGACTTGAGTTAATAGCTGCTTTTAGCATCTCCTTTTCCCACTTATTAGAGAAAATGATAGTTGTGTAGTTTATTCTGGTACCTGTGCACCAATTGACGACGCTTTTGGATTTGAAATCAATAACTTCTGGTCAAGTTGCCTTGTTCGAAGCAGTAGGCTGTTCAAAATATTTACGATAATCCTCGTAGTATAAAACAAAATTAGATAAACCCACTGAAGCTTTCGCCCGATCAAAATTCACCATATTTGTCCTCCATCCATTTTTATTTACATTTTTATCATCAGTCAATATTAGTTTCGGAGAATCTTAGATGTAAACCCCAAGTGAATTATGAAACTCAGTGATATTTTGAATTATAATATTTTCAATGAGATGATCTTGATCTAGGAGGTTTTAAATGTCAATGTCCAATAAAGATAAAATACTTTCTTCAATAACACATGCAACGTTATGTGATGATTGCTTATCAAACTCTGCTAATGTTAAGCCAAGACAAACAGTTTACTCTATTTGCCGCTCTCTTAGCAAAGCTTCAATAATCAAACGATATGAGGGAATATGCGAGCATTGCCATAAATCCAAAATAATAAATCAATTCCTCAACGAAGTAAAAACATCTGGCGAAAAACTGGACTCACTGCGGTCAGTAAAACTAAACAGCGAAAACACCCCGTGGTACTGGGAAGGCAATGTGCAAAGTAAAGTTGTAAGGTACCTTGTATTAAATGGATACACAATTCACAGTGTTGCGGATACAATATCCCGTTCATCAGGAAAAGATATCATTGCTTCAAAAAGTGGTAGCGAACTATAGATAAGTGTAAAGGGCTACCCACAAAAAAGCCAGCATAATCAGGCTCGTCACTGGTTTTCAAATGCAATCTTTGATCTCCTCCTCTACCACGACGAAAATCCTGAGGCTCAGCTAGGCATTGCTTTACCTGTTGGTTTTACTACTTACAAAAACTTGATACCCCGAATTAAATGGCTGAAAAAGTCCATGCCATTTCAAGTATTTTGGGTAGATGAATCCGGCAAAATACAAGTAGATGTAGCCGCGCAAAATTTTTGACAAAGATTCTCATGATTTTTGGCAAAAATACTCAGGCTTTTTATGTACGCGATCCTTGATTAGGATCGCTTTTTTGTGTTACGCTGCTGTGCCGTTTACTACTTCCCAAACAACTGTTTTGAGATTATATAATACTGGTACTTGGTCAACCGTGTAAGCACCCGTCATAACAAGGCTTACCCACACCTTAATCAAACCACTATCCTTGGTGAAAGTCATAAGTTTTCACTTCCTTTCATTTTCTCAATCCTACGCATACCACGTACAGATTTACCATCATTGTTATTTACTCAAATGCGATCCATTTAATTTCTGAACTAGCAGTGTTGATCTTTTCAATAACAAAACCGCCATTACTATATGTTACGGCCGGTCTTTCATAAACATCGCTTGGACCAGTTTTAAGACTAAATCCAACGCCAAAAATGGATTCTACGGATACCCCAAGTCCAAAATAATTGACCGCACTGTAGTAGATAACTATACTAGGCTTAAAACTTAGCCCAGTCACAACAAGATTGTAATTGTTGCCGCTATAAGTAGCGGCCGTTATGCCGCTAGCATATTTTTTACCAGTAACGATCTGTCCAATTTTTGTTGCCAGTTGTGCAAAAGTATCGCTGCCTGATGCCGCTACTCCTTTGCCAGTAATGGCGGCAGCAACTGCACTTTTCCCATCACTGGCAGACTGAAAAAGCTCGTTAATCGCCGCAACAGCGTTTGTTTTTGCAGTTGTTTTTAAGCTTGACAATGTCCCAACCGCATTATCGACAGTGCTTTTAATGGCGATATCATCTGATGCCGATGGTGCGGCTACTTTAGCTCGCCCGGCACTGTCTTTAATTACAAGTTGGTTTTTCGCTGTTGCATCCAATTCTTGTAAAGTAATGCCCTTTGCCATGAGTTTTTCCTCTCCTTTTTAAGACGTAGCGATCAACATTGTTAGTTCAGCAATAGCTTGTTTAAGTTCGTTTACTTGTTCTGATAATGACACTTGATATGTTGGTTCTTCTGGCTCCGATTCATTCGGGTTCGGGTAACTAAATTCTAGTTCTAATGTTTCAGGGTTTACCCTATACCCATTGCATTCCGAAAAATCACTTGCGAACTGTCCATATTCGAGTTGAAGGCATCCAACTGTTTCCGGCATACGTTCAGCAAGCGCTTGGAATGTCATATAATCTTCTTCTTGTGTAGATTCACGGACAAATCCAGCTCGTTCTCCTGTATCCAAAATTACATTACCAGTTGCTTTATCCCAGTATATTCTTCTTCCAATTTCCATTGTTTTTAACCCCCTTCGTTATTCTATTGCCAACCACTGTACCTGTTTTCCAGTTGGCACGTTTGGTGTTCTTATCTTAAAACCATCTGCATAAAAAGTGCCGGTAATTTGGTTATATGAATTAGCGCCAGCCGTTACAGCACCAAAATCAGTGGTAAAACCATTTCGACGGGCAAGAAATCCGTAAAGATCAGGAATATAGTAATAAACAACCACACTGGGAGAAAACGAGAGTGACCTGACTGAAATCTCACTATTATAAGGGATAGCTGTACCAGTTGCTGAGCGTTTACCCTCAATCGAATTGCCTGCTACGCCGAATATTTCGGCACCATCCTTGATATTACCGGGCACAAGATTGGCATCGCCCTTAATCGTTATCGCCCCATCGAATATACCTGCTTGCAACACTTTGTCACTCGTCCCCGGTGTAATGGTTTGTGCCGCTGTTGCTCGCACAGGCAATGAACCTGTTAAACCGTTTGCCGAGGCATTGCTAAAAGTTGCGCCAGCTCTTACCTGTGCCGCAGTAGCGTTACCTGTCGCCTTGATAATCGCCGACATCTTCGAAATCAATGAATCCCAACTCTCCGAAATGGATGCCGAAATACCCTTGGCAACAAGCGCGGCAACCACTTCCGTTTTACGCTCATTGCCAGCTTGAAAAACCTCATCAAGCTGTTCCTGTAGTCCGTTGACCCTGTTGAGAGGGACGCTATCCACCGCCAGCACCGCGCCATTGATCGCGCCATCCGGGCCGATAGGTACATTCTTCAGTACAACCATAGACAACTCGGATGATGAAGCGACGCCGGACAGGAGAGTAATCTTAGCCCGTTGCGTAACTTCACCAGCCGCATTTCGGACGGTGTTTGTAATGGTGTATTGGCTCGGGTCTAGGATGGCCCGGTTAATGGAGACCATCAGCGTATCGGTGTTAGAATCAAACAGGTCGAGCGGGATCTCAAATACGGCTTGGTTATCCGTCGTGGCCGTCACCTTTAACGGGTAGCTGACCAGCTTCGGGATTCCCGTTTCAGTCACAAGGTTAATCTGTTGGTCGGTGTAGGATTTCGCTTTTAACGCTGCATCTTTGATCGCTTTGGGGGTAGCCGCTTTGTCTTCGGCATCACTGTCCGTGGCGCTGGAGAGCTGCACGATACCAGCCTCATCCAAAGATGCGGGTGGAACCTTAACATTTTGTAAGTCCACATTTAGCTGCGCGATGCCTTCCTCGATGTTGTTCAGGTTAGCCGCGCTGATCGGCGTCCCCTGCTGAACTATCTCACCGGTGGGGGAGACGATATGGTCTTTCCAGACTGTTCGGTTATACAATCTAATCCACCTCTGTTTCTATGAGCTTATATCGGAAGGCAACATATAGGCTTTTGGCTGCCGGTTTAATAAAGATTCGCCCAGCATGTGCCACGACATCGCCCTCCTGGTCGATGAGCTTCACATTACCAATTTGGCCGGAGATATTCTCATCAAAAATGACAATGATTTTAACGCTATCCTCGCTAACCTCCTTGGAAAAACTGATTTCTTTAGTGTGTGCTTCATGCTCATATGTTGCATGAGAAAGTGATTCCGCGAAGCGCGTCATTTGTTTGGACAGTCCTAACGGTGTTAATGTCTTCAAACTGGTTCACCCCTTAAATTTTGCGACGGCCATACACCGCATAGAATCGTTCCACAAAGCGGCAAGCCAGTCATTCCAGCATCAAAAGACGATTGCATTACCACATTTGTACCAGCGCCTTCTTCAATCCCATAATTAGGTTTAGACCGGGCTGGCTTAACCTTCATGACTTCGCCGTCAATGATCGCAATATCGTTGATCCCTGGCGGTGTACTGCTGCCGAGATAAACGATAAATTCGGCCCACCGTTCCGGATCGTAAATATAATAAGGCTCAATGTATGACTGATCGTATCCAAGGGCCTTCAGGGCGGTTAAAATGCCGTTTTTCGTCCCGGCCTGTTCGGCGATAACGTTCTTCATAAGCAGGCGCATTCGATAGCTTTCAACGTCCTCACCTTTCAGGCGGGGCATGTCTCTCTCAGCGCCATGTATTTCGAGCATCAGTTCACTGGCCGAAATGATCATGGATTCTTCACGAACCTTAAAGATGTCCTGTTTGGTCTGGTCAAACAGCTTGCCGATCACTTTAAAAAAGATATAGAACTGGTTGCTTTTTTTTATGACCTTTTTGAGAGGGCCGAACAGCAGGTAAAACATATAATCAACAAACTTTTCAAACAAGGTCGTTACCCCCTCACTATGGAAATGGTGACCGATCCAAGAACGATAACCTTGTTATTGTCCAAGACTACGTCTTGCGGCGGCTCAGTGACCTTCACGTTTTTACTGATGCTGATGTCCTTCCGGATCGCGTAGATGATATCGGCGTGGTTTAGTTCATTCAGGCTTCGGTCTTTTCTGATTCGAAGCAGTTCGGTAAGGATGGCCGTTGCCTTGGTCTCAATGCCTTCGTCGGAGGCGTCGGCAGGAATCCAGATCGTGACTGCGATATCCTGCGGTACTGTGTCTGAAGGTTTAGCCAGGACGTTATCGTCCGGGCCTTTGATGGCATCAGCTGCCGCTTGGACTTGAGCAAGCAGCCCGTCCGAAGGGGTGCCAGCGGTGCCGGTGACAATGATGTCAATCGTTCCTTGACCGCGAGGGTGTAGATCATCGACACGAACGAACAGCACACCGGGAATTGCTTCACAGACTGACTTGTATTTCGCTGCGATCGGTTGGGTGGATAATTCGGCCCAGCTATTCAGAGTACGTTCGCGCAGGCTTTCAATCTCCTCCAAGTCGCTGCCCTCTTGGGTGATCCAGCCGGATTCGTTTGTAATTTCGTCGATCCCTGCATAATGCGTAAGCGACCGTTTGATCTGCCCAGCGGGAACATTATAGCCAGAGCCTTCGGATTCGGCCTCGACGAGTACCCGATATGATAAAGCATCAGCGGGCACCGTACTATTTTCTAAGGCTAGGAAGCGCAGCTCCTCGCCCAAGAGATCGGGTTCTGTTTTAAATATATCTCCCTTGGCGATTCGTATCGCTTCGCCCGCTTCTGTACGCAACAAGGTAATATAGCCTTGTGTCTTGACCGGCTGTTTTCGTTTCTTGGAAAAGTCCGCTGCTTTCAGCTCCAACCAATCACCGGTTGCGTGACTGACAAACACATTGTTCAGGACCGTGCGGAGGAGGTTGACCAGGTCGATCCGGATCTGAATCGCGATCATCATCAGAGTATAGAAAATACCGCCCGAGGAATAGTTGGTAATGGCGAAGCCTTCTTCTTGTAATTCCTCCTGAAGGTCGTTCTTCAGCTCATCACGATCGGGAACGGGGAGGATCTGATCCAGCACCTTGTCGTCAATCATTTCACAATCACCTCGACCTTCACTCTGTCCAGCTCGATTTCGAGCTGATACTCCTTATCGTCACCCTTAAATCTAAAGGAGACGTATACACTGACTGTATCCCCGTTAAATTGAGCGGTGGCCTCAATCGTTTCGGAGTCGATTTCCTCCCGGCGAGCGAGCTTCAGGCGGACACGCTGTGTGATCTCCAGCCGGGTCAATTCGTCATCCTGCTGCTGAATGAAGTCCAGTAGCGACCAGCCCCAAGTCTCATCATAGAAAAGTTCGCCTTCCTGCGTCTGTGCCTCCAGCCGAATGTCCTGAAAGAAGCAGTCAAGGCCAGATACCAGGAGGGCATCGCCTCCGGTGGCTTGGGCGATCTGCCAATCATCATTGAGCAAGAGATCCGTGTCATTAAGTCCGGCCATCAGCTCGCCACCTTACCGACGATATGAATATCAAGCAACTGGCCGTACATCAGAAGAATTGCCACGATATCACCGTTCTCAAATAAAAGGGCCGATTTCACATTCGGTATCTCGGGAAACCGTTCATCAATAACGCCGTTCTCGTCAAGTATTTTGAGATTGTACTCGCTGCCGCCTGATGCCTTGGTGATCTTAGCCCGTACCGCTGTCGGATATAGGAGATGCGGATATTTCGTCTCAATATGCTTGTCGATGGCGATTTTGGTCATTTCAATTAGCGACATGGTAACACCACCTAAAAATAGATTCGTGTCCGGATAAACCCTGAAGCTTCCGTCGTGAAGATAACCTTTTTTACCGTAACCTCACCGGACACTTTCGGGTGAATCACTTTTATCTTGTGCGAGTGCCTTACCCAAGGGGCAGAGATCGTCTCTAGCACCCAAAGACCTCCGGAGCGTTCCAAGCTGATGATATTCTCGGCATATTCGAATTCATAGATTTTATCCTGTTCCGGCTGCTCTCCCCAATAGAACACGCCGGAGGAGAAGAAGAAGGGCTCTTGGATCTTCCATATGGAATGGATCGTCTCAATGACTGATATGACATTCTTCCGGAATACTGGAACGGTGGGCTTCTTTGGATAAACTTTTGAAGATATTCTCATATCCGTAACCCCAGCCTTGTTAAGGCAGAACTTTAATATTTCTTGCGGGGTAGTCTGGAGAAATGTATTTGTGATGATTGTCTCCTCCAGTAGAATCATTTCATCCTTCAAGACGATTTCATGCTGATTACTACCAGTAGAGTATGGACTCACCACATAGCCCTGAAAGACATCCTCAAAGCTATTGTTATAGCCCAATTCGATCAAAGCGGGGTCCTTTCGGGATACAGAGATATGGTCCTGAAATTGCTCCGTAAACCGGATTTTAGCCCAATCAAAGTAGGAATCCATCGAGGAGTACGCCTCAATTTCAATTCCCTCTGAAAGCCCGTAACTGCCGAGTTCGACATATACATCCGGATAGAATAAATCGATATCGTTCAACTTGTTCGCCTCCTCAGACCGGCATCCGGAGGATACCGTTTTTATATACCGAAGTGTTTTTATTATCGACCGCCGTCGTCTTGGATGTTTTGTCCGTTGTCTTAGGAGCGGTTCCACGGTTTCCGGAATTGAGATAACGGCTATAGTCTTCAGTAAGCTTGATATTTGAATTGGAATTGGTACTGGATTTACTGCTCGATGAACTGCTACTAGATGACTTTGAGCTGCTACTCGATTTCGTTGCGGTTATTTTCGTGGCTACGTATTCCCAAAGCTCAATCATAACCGTGATCTCCGACTTCTTGCTTTGCTCCCGGGTGGTCAGGCTTTTAAAAATTACTTTGGAAACACCGCGCACAGAGGAGTGGGTGCTAACAAAGTCGTGAACGATCGGCTTGGCTTGCCCTGGCTTCTGAAACAGCCGTTGAATCGTCTCCAACCTTCGGAGTTTCGTCATATTCGGACTATCCTCCAAGGCTATTTCCAAAGTGATCTTCACATCCTCATAGCCGGTCGCCTGTTTGGGTTTGGATGTTTTACCTTCTACTTCTTGTTCCTCGACCTTTGCTTCGCCTTTAATCTCCATATTCCGGAACAGGCCGGGGAGGACAACGCCTCCGACCTTAACGCCTGTATCATCTACATAGATCATGTTGTCCTCCTATCCAGCGGTCGCCGGTGTCGGTCCGTTACCGTTCGTGTAATCTTCAACTTCCTTCAGCAGCTTGAACAGAGCAGGGAGATCCTTCAGCCTGGAAAGATCCAGATTGATATGGAGGCTTTCAATGGTCGTCCCGTTTTCTTTCTCCTTCATGGTAGTGCTGGTCTCGGACTGATTAGAGAAAGTCTCCCGGAGATTGATCTTCTTGACCTCACTGTCACGATCCAATCCCATTTTGCTGAAAGCTTTGTCAGTCATTTCAGCCGGAACGTCTTGGCTCTGTTCCATCCCGGTTCCGATTGTCTCAAATACTCTGCGACCAGAGAGCGTCAGTTGAGAGAGCGGCCCCTCATGGGCATCCGAAAAGGGAAGCAGTTCTCGGACCTTCGCCAGGCCGTTTTTAATGAGTTCAGCCGGTTTGTTAATAACGCTCTTGATACCATCTGTGAACGTAGTGATTACCTTTGATCCGGATTCCTTGAACCATGTCAGCGCTCCGTTGATGATATCTTTCGCCTTTTGAATTCCGCTAGAGAATAATTCAGTGATTCCGTTCCAGAGGTTTGCAAAGAACTGTTTAATGCTGCTCCAGTTGTTTATGATCAGCATCGGAATTCCAATAAACGGCATAAATACGGCCAGGGCTACCTGAAGCCAGGCAGGCATTCCGGCGAATAAATTTCTAATCCAATCGAAGCCTGCTTTAATACCACTAACAAAAGAGTTCCAAGCACTCTTAATCCAGTTGACCACGCTGTCCCAATTAACCCAAAGGAGGACAATCGCAGCGATCAGGGCCACAATGCCGACCACAATCCAGGTGATCGGGTTTGCCAGGAGCGCCGCTGTAAAGGACCAAACGCTGGCGATCAGCCCAGGCATAGCACGGACAGCGGTCATGATGGCTTGTCGGGCAAGATTTGCCATTCCTGTAGCGACATTCTTGATTCCTGTTACTGCTGATTTGGTTACTGATCCGATCCCTTTAAAGGCAGCCCGCATCCCGTCACCGGCATACATAGCACGTATCCTTAAAGTTAAAAACAAGTCCGGGAGCTTCAATAAAGATTTATAGAAACCCACAAATATGCCTACTGTTTTCGTTGTCATCAGCCCTATACCACCGATCACAACGGTTAAAGTTCCTGCAACAGCAATCAAAGTCCCGATCGCGAGGACCGTCAGAACAATGTATTTAGTCAGATCTTGATGTTTGTCGATCCAGTTGCTTATCTTTGATACGACCTGTTCTCCCTTATCCAGAAAAGCATTAAAGGTTGGAAGCAGTTGGTTTCCGACTTCTTCGACAACGTTATGAATTCGCTGCTTCAACCGTTCATAGCGCTCGGGTTCCGTCTTGTTGATTTCAGAAGCCATTGCCTTTGTGACGGCAGTCCCTTGGCCCATCGCATTGTAAAGAGTCAATATATTGTCCTGAAGACTCCCGGTCTTGGAATAAAGCAAGTCGATCAATGCGACAGCTTCGTCAGTTCCAAACGCTTTTTGTATCTGCTGCTTTTCAATGGTATCAAGCGTTTCTCCATATTTGGCCCTCATCGTTTCAAGTATTTCGGGCATGGAGAGGAGCTGGTTATTTGAATCCGTAAAGGTTAATCCCAACGTTTTACCAGCCTTTGCAGCAGAGCGAACAAAGGCATTATATTTTGTACCAGCTTCAGATCCCGACATCGTAGCCATAAGCTGCCCTAGAACAGCGAGTTGTTCTTCAAGCGGGACCTTTGCAGTTGTGGCCGAGCCGCCAAGGGATTCAATCGCTTGGGCCATACCAGGACCGGATGCCTTAAAGACGAGAATTGCTTCAGCAAGCCCTGCCGATAACATTTCTCCGAAATCCAAATCAGAGAGATCCGAGTAAAAATCCTTATAGATTCCGTATCCGGTTGCAAAGAGTGAAGTCATTTCTTCGATTGTTGCTCCGGTGGCTTTGGCAGTGATCCCGGCAATTTCCGTGAAACCCGCGACACCTTCGTCCGTAAGAGAATCTATACCACCTTTGATATCAATCGCTGCCTTTAAGAAATCAGACTTACTTGTCCCAGCCCATTCATCGGAAAATTCACGAGCAGCCGACTCCAGCGCGGCAAAGTTCTCTACCCCCATAGCCGATAATTCACCGAGTGCCCGGCGCGTTTCAAAGGTTGCTTCTATAGGGGCCAGAGCCGTATCAGTGATCTGGGCACCGATTCCAGCAACAACAAGACCGGTTTTGGTCATACTTGCAAAACTCTGATTCAGTTTATCAATTCTACTAACCGATTCATCGACTGAAGAGTTTATGCGTGTCATAGGCCCGGTCAACTGATCGATCATGCCGACAATAACCGACAATCGAAAGACAGAATCCAAGCTCACATATAGTCGCCCCCTTTCAGTTGTGATATATTGGAAATACTAATTAAATACATAGAGGAGGAAATATCATGGTTGGATTATGGTTTGCATTTAAAATCTTGCTTTTCGCACTATGTGCAGGTGCCATTATTGCAGTTATCATCTTTGTGCCCCTGAGTATATACATAATTCCGTACTCTCTCTGGCTTGGGAATCAACATACAATGGGTAGATACGTGGAAAAGAAGAACGATAAGTTTTTCAAAATCGTAAAAAGTGCAACAAAGGTTTATGGAAGCTGGATTCGCGGAAAGAAACCGTCCTTTTAAGGGCGGTTTTTTTAGTCCCCGAACGCCCTAACAATCGCCTTCGCCATAATGATTTCCTCTACTTCCTGCACGTACCTGGCCTGCGCCAAGGTTCGAATAAACTCTTCCATGTCCATTTGCCCCGGGTCTTTCTTTAGAAGAGCAGGAGGCAAAAACCGATAGATTTCCAGTGTTCCTGACTCTACAATATTGGCTTTTACCTCCTGAAGGGCACTCTCTAAAGCTGCTTTAAATTTACGTCCTTGCTAAGCCCGAGCATCGTGAGTAACTTTTCGCCAATCGCTAATGCAAGAGCCGGATATTCTTCCAGATCCGCTTCAAGCTTTGTAGCTTGTTCCTCCACGATGTTGTCCAGGATAAAATTCCGTAGGGCTTTTGTTGTGCTTTGGGATGTAGTTTTGACATACCGATCAAAACTAGGAGAAGACGGACGTTTGAAAACATACTCCAGATCAACCGTCGATTGATCGTCAGGTTCCAAGGTAGCTTTCACCTGGTACACCTTGTCATACTTTGCTTTATAGTCATCAGCTTTCGTCGTTACTACTTTTTCACTCATAGATTTCGCCTCCGAAATTTGTCATTTATTTTGATATTGACGGGGGTGGAGCCGTTAGACCGGCTTAACCCCGTCACGATCAATGCCATTAACGATGATAAAGTCCAGATCTACTTTCAGCGATTTATCGCCCTGGGCGTTTTTATGAGACGCCTTGGTAAAGGTGACCGTATTCAGTACGTCCGTTCTTGTACGGCTATTGCCATCAGCATAACTAATTACAATTTTCGGAATGACCAACTTATATAAGCCGACTCCTTGGGCCTTACAATAGGCAATCAGATCATCGTAATCATCGCGCAGTAGAGAGAGCTTTCCCTCTGATTTGTAGTTCCCTTCGCCAAAGCCGCGCGGCCGAAGTCCTTTCCCGTAGACAACTTCTTTCTCAAGTTCATCATCATAGCTAATCTCTTGAACTTCCAAAGAGAGGCCAGGGATAGCGATATTCACATCGCCCCAATCATACGCCTTGCCGTTGATAATGCTCATTTTACGCGCCTCCTACATATGGATTTTCCATACCGAGATCGATGGCGATCTCCCGGACATATCCGACCGGCACGTAGCGAATGATGACCTGAAGGGTTTCGGTGACCAGGATATCCTGATCTTCCGGAACAATGATTCTTCCCGAGGAGATCTCCTTTGCCCGTACCATTTCATCCACCGGAGTCTCGATGAATTTCGCGATCGTCTCCAGGCTCCCTTGAACGTCCGACATATCGACCTGGCCCTGAAGCTGCTTGAGGGCTTCTTTCCGGGTTTCACGGATCAGTTTGTTCTTAATCCGGACATTCTCGGCGTAACGGTAATCCGATCCATCCGGGCACATCATCCTGGCGTTCGTCACATAGAAACCGTCAAGCCCTTCGTACTGCCGAAACGTGAGGTAGTTTGCCTCATCCAGCAAGCCGATGTAATCCTCTATGCCTGCCGGAAGCAATTCCAGCATTTTTGTTTCAGCGATGCTGAATGTTTTTGTTTCACCGATCGATTGCTGGGGAGCTGCCTTCGCATACCAGCCGCACACAATACCGGCATTGTTGATCTCCATTGTTCGGCCGTCCATCTTGGTATAGCGGGATCGTGCCGTCACGATTTGAATATCTGTATGTTTCAGGCCTTTTCGTTCGTTTACCAGCCGCTGCGCGTAGGTGTCCACGGTTTCCCCAGGCTCCGGACTTGGAGCCTCCATAATTGCAAAGACCGGCTTTTTATACGTTTCGTGAAAGGTCGTAATCTCAGAAGCGACCGCTAGCCAAAGAGCCCGAGCAGATTCCCCGACGATATGAATAAACTCATAGGCCAGGGTGTTATTCCGGAGAGCGGCCAAGGCTTTAATAACGTCCTGATTGGACATCTGCGGGGCCTCGGATTTGACTGTAAAGGCATCGCCGACTTGGAACGAATTCGCCGGTTCGGTCGTGGCTTCCGAAAATTTGAAAGTCAGGCCCGTGTCAGGAATCGCCAGCTCACCATTTAATGGCATGGTGATTTCATCCCCAAAAGAATAGCCACCGTCTACCGAATACCGCAAAGTAGCCGCATTCAGTCCGCCTGATTCCGTAATCTGAACAATAATTTCATAGGCATTATTGGGTTTGCCGGACACGATCGCCGTCCCCGTTCCGGAACCTTCCTTTTTGACTTCGCCAATAGCGCCGTCTACAGAGGCCGCCACCGGTACACAGTAGATTTTCCCGGAACCATTTTCCACACTATCAAGGACGGCGTCAGCCAAAGGAGAAAGCCCCAGGAGCTGTTTAATTTTGGCTGCGCTCATGTTGCCCGTGATCGGAATAGGAGAGTTAGCCTGGACCGAAGAAACCCCGATTTTAATATGGATTCCAGTTCCGGATGCGGCACTAACCCCAAGACCTCCGTCTGTAATTGTCGTGCTTACATCTCTAAGCATTTTTCCTCACCTTCTTTCCGCTGATCGGGCTGCCGTTAAAGCGATCTACAGCCTTTTCGAACTCTGCCTGCGTGACCTGGCGACCAGGCTTCCAGTTCTCAGAGGCGGCGACGCCTTGGTAAGTGGATTCCGGAACGTTTAGGAGCTGCTTCAGCTCGCCAACATCCCGAAGCTCCGGGGTGTTACCCTGGGGAATTGCCGCATCTTTATTTGCTGCCATTTCAATCCTCCTGTTCTATACTTCTGATTTCGTAATTACTAACCTTTGCAAAATCCGTATCGCGGTAAATGCCACCCATGAATTTGACCTGGATCTGAACCGCGATTTGGCTGTTCAAGATGCTGTCATTCTTGTCCACCCAATCGGCTTCAGGGACAATGATTTCGGTATAGTTACCGTTAATCACGATTCCAGTATCAAGAGATCCCATAAACCGATCGAAAATTTCAGAGGCCCGAAGGTAATCATTTTCTCCGATTACGACAACGAAGGTCAGCTCACGATCAAAGAGTTTCCGGCGCTTGTGTTTATCTCCGGAATCCGTTTGATATACCTTCTTGCTGTACGCCTTCTGAAACGACTCACCATCCGGAATAACGGCACCGACATGCGAATCGGAGAAACTTTTCAAGTCTTTCATGGAAGTGCAAACCTTGGTTTTAATTCCGGCAGTTCGCAGCTTCTGGATTAAATAATCTCTGCATTCCACAATCATAGGTTATTCCTCCAGCAGATCTTCAAGCGCACCCTTGATTTCGAGCATATCCGCTTCGTTTATACCCAGGAATGGCCGTGCCGGGATTTTAATATTGACCTTCACTTGGCGTTTACGAACCCAGCGGTCACCGATCCGGAAGACAAGACCTTTCGAAGTCTTGGCCCGGATGGTTACCTCGCGGCCTTTTTCACCAAACTGATGGGTCCGGGCATAGATTTTATTTGTACCGACCGCAAAGCCGTCCATGGATGCTTTGGATTTAATGGAGTTCTTCAGACCGGCGCTCTGTGTTAGCGTAGTGCCGCCCTCTTTAGAAGCACGGATGGATTGTTTCCAAACCTTACCTTCCGGATCTTTTTGCTCCTTGAAGCGCTCCCGGGTGGATTCTCGTAATGATTCGGCCAATGCGAGATTGACCGAGCGGATGTCTACCTCTTGAAGCTGCTTTAGTCGCCGCATCAAGCGTCGTACATCGCCTTCTAAACGAATGCTGTACATCACATACCTCTCATGCTGTCTCGGGAGAAGCGTCGCGGACTGGAGTGAACCGAAAAGCCGGTGTCCGCTTTACGGGTGGTGTCGCTCACTCCTCCGGTGCCGATATCGATCATGCCTTTCGCTACATTTTCCAAGAAGCGGATCGCTGCGTTATAACGATTCAAATAGTTTTTTTCCCGTTCTGATTCGTCAATTCCGATCCGGCTAAACAGGTTATATATGGCGATATCCTTAGCAAATTTGTTAATGGCCTTCGGTACAACCTGGAGGGGGACGGAATACCGTTTAGCCAGGTATCCGTCAATTTCCCCACAAGCGTCCTCAATCGCGCTCTTAATGAGAGGTGTAATCTTCAGTTCGCGTTCTTCCGGATCGTCAATGTAGTCGCCACCGATCAGAGAGCCTATCGCATCGTCTTTAACCGAGTCGCGAACCTCCTGTGTTGAGCAGTACATCAGATCACCCTTTCAATAAGCGTTATTCTTCGGCTGCCGGATCTTCAGTTGTTGGATCGTCAGTTGGTGGAGCGGCTTCTTCGCCTGTGCTGCCGTATGCCATTTGCCAGAAGCCATAACCAGCATTCGAACGGCCATCAACACCATACAGATACTGCTTTTTCATAAAGACATTCTGGTCGGTTTCCTCTGTCATAGAGACAAATTTCGGCGGTTTACGTTCTTGATAAATCAATGGCTTTAATGACTTGGACGTGCAGAGCAGATACCAGGCATCATCAGCGCCTGCAAGTTCAGGGACGACAAGTAATGTAGCAGTTCCCTTGTACGTATTTGTCGTTCCGTTAATTTGATCCGCTTCGAGGATCATCTTGCCCATATTTTCATTTGCCGGGGCTACCGCAAGAATATCCGGAATGATCTTCAGGCTTTTTTCTTTTTCATCTGTCAGGGACATCATGGCTGTACGGGCAGCAGCGTAAGACTCAGGCGTTAGCTTCTTCTTTCCCTTGTTGCTGACGAACTTTTTACCAACCTTATGAGAATCTGAAAAGAATGGCTGGCCATCGTAACACTTGTTCTTAAACCCATTTTTCAAGAGGTCAAAGACCAATTCATCAGGAAATGTTGCGGAACTTTGGCCGATATCCTGAATCACGGGATTATACAAGCCGATCGTGTCATCCTCGATATCGTTACGATCTACACCGACGGTCAATTCAAAGTCCTTATTTTTAACCGTGTAATCCGAGGCTTCCAGGTTTTGAATCTGTCGATCTCCAATCCACTCCCGCATCCGTGGGATTCGGCCAAGCCATTTATAATTCTCTTCCCCTGTAGTAGATGGAACTTTGGTAGCGACCTTTTCCCATTGTGTTTTCGTCTCGTCAAACGCCTTGTTAAACAGAGTCTTGAACCCTGTATAAATACCCCGCAGGGCTTGCTGGTTTACAATCATGCTTCATTTCCTCCTTGATAGGTTTAAAGATTGATTACAAGATTTCGACTATCACGTCGCCGTCTTCAAATCCAAGGACTTTACCGGCTATGCTCGCGCTGGTTGCCGTTATTGTGACCGTTTCATCGTCCTCGATGTAACAGTTCTTCAGTACATCCTTGGCACCAATAGTTCCGGTCTGCGAGTTGCTCCAAACAAAAACGCCGCGACGAACCCGGATAGATAAGGCCCCGTCAGTTCCAGATGTGTTATCGACAAGCTCCTCCGCACGGCCAGCGGCAGTAAGTCCGGTTGCTTTGGTTCCCGGAACCGCGAACCCGGCTGCATCGACGGCCACGATAGAACCGTCAAAGATTTTAGCGCCACCCTTAACGGGGAGCATAAGCGTTCTTCCCTCAGCGACTTCCGGGGTGTTTCTACCTTTGCTTAACATGTGTCTTTTCTCCCTTCAGGTAAGATGATGGATCTTACTTCCCGTATTTTTCGATGTCTTCTTTGGAGACGCCGAGCTGCTTACACACGGCCAGCGTCGCCTCGTCAGTGGCCGCTGGTTGTTCTTTGCCGGAATCGATCGTCAGCTCACCGATCGGGACGGTTTGCGGTGCCTTTTCCATGAACTTTTTGAATCCCTCCGGATCTTTCAAAGCATAAGTTTCAGCCCATTCCTTTTGAGCGGGGGAAATCTTTCCGTCCTTCAGGGCTTTGGTAACAAGTTCATCCGAGTCCTTTTTATCCAGACGGGCTTTCAAAGCTTGGAATTCAGATGCAGGCACAAACCCTGAGGGGTTCTTCAGAGACATGATGGCGGCTGCCACATCTTCCGTTTTCGCCGTCTCGGCCACGCCCAGCAAGTCCATGATTGTCTTATTTGCGACCAGCTCATTGTCGGCTTTTTGTTCTTTATCTTCTTTAGGCTTCTCAGCGGATTTCAGCACCTCGCTGATCTTTTGTAAAATTTGTTCTTCCGTGGCGTCTTCACCCAAGCCCAATAGGGCCGCCAGTTTCTTCAGAAAATCCATTTCATTTCTTCCTCCTTCATCCAATTTGAAATTAAGAGAGTTGACAATCGGAAACATGCCGTCAATCGCCGGGGTGTTTGTGAGGGCGACCGAATGAAGAACGATCGCCTTGGTATCCGATTTACGAACCAACACAACCGGCGACAAATACCGATATTCCTTGTTTCTTAAATACTCCTGTGCCTTTGGCGTCCATTCCACCTTTGCCGCGATGGCATCGTCCTGAAGGATCAGGTCTTTGATCCAGCCGCCAGCCGGAGCCTGAACATCCTCCAGCGTCTGATGTTCGTAATCAACAACGATGTCGAGGGCCCGCTCACGGAACTTTCTTTGAATCTCCTGGAATGACTCCTGATCGACGATAAAGTCGCCTTTTTGGGATTTAACTCTCCCTAGAGGGAGGACTTTAATGATGTCTGGAATTCCTTCGATCTTCACCGTCTGGCCGGAGCAAGCGAACCATTTTTTCAGGGGAACCACCTCCTTAACGTGTCATTTGCTTCTCAGACCCCGTTATAACGCGTTATAACGGGGGTTGCATTGCAGATACCACCAACCGGAAGCCAAATTTCTCTATCGGCTTAAATCGGCTTTTAGAGGCCTTGTCTTATGAATTCCGTTTTTCCCGATTTTCGAAGGCCTTCCGCAAGGCTTCCGGGTAGCTACTCACATCCGGATGAAAGGCATTCTTTGCCGGGTTGGTGGAGAAGTTCGGGTCCGGAATAATATTTGTGAACCGACCGCCGACTTCCGCAGAAACCGGGGCCGATGTTTCAACCGTAAGCCCTCGATCTTTTACTTGGCGCTCCGAGAGAGTCTTTACACCGCAGCGGCAACGAAACCCATTCGGAGGATACCAAGTATCCCAAATCGGATCATCAGCCCGGAATACTTTGCCATCCATTGCAAGATGAGAGGGACGTGTTCTGCGGTCATTAACGGCGTCATATTGCCAATAGGGCCGCAGCCGAAGTACCTCCGGATCAGTCATTTGCTTGTAGTGCCCAACCTGGTAGGCTGTCTGAATATTCGTCCGGTAAATGTTATCTGCCTGAAAGTTCGTGATCCCTTCATATCCCTTGCGCTCAAGAAAGTCGTTCATTTTGTCTCTGAAGCTTTGCGTCGTCTGACCTTCTTCGATCGCTGCCAGCAGCTCGTCCTGGAATTTCTTCAGGATCTGGATCTTGCTATACCCGGACACGGTGAACGCTTTATGGCGATATTCTTCCGCAAGGTCATAAAAGTCAGTTGGTTTCAGCGTCAGTTTATCGCCAAAAAATTCGGCTGCTTCTTTAAAGCTCCAGCCCGGCTCGGTTAGCAATTCAAACAGATCTTTCATATTCTTCGGCCCTCCCGATCAGGTCGGCGTAAAACATCGACTTTGCCAGCAGCTCGTCGAGATCCCGAATGTCCATCTTGGCATACAGCGATTCAACAAACGTTTGATCCTCAAGCTGATTCTTCAGTTCCTCTAAGCTTTCGGCTTTGCCAAGAATATTGAGAATCGGCGCGAATATTTTTGCAAATACCCCTGAATTGTGCTGGAGAGCTGCATCGGCCAGGTGATCGATTTGCTGTTGCGCTGTATCCTTCGTTTCCTTGTTTGTATTTGCCATCAAGAAAGAGGGCTGTGCGGCTGATAATGGCAAAGCTGCTGCAACTGATGGCGGAGAAGCTACCTCCTCACCATATTCCGGTTTCGGGATAGAGAACTTCTTATAGATGTGTGCTGTAGGTATCTTCAGCCCAACTTTTGAGATCAAGGTGTCGTAAATTTCAGCCGTCTGCTTCAGATCATCGGCTTCCTCACAATCGAACCGAATGTAAGGTATACGGCGATCCTCACCAAAGTTGAAATAGACTAGCGGGCGGAGGAGATCCCGGCGCAAAGTAGCAGCGAGAGCTTTACAGTCGGCCACCGTCAGGTCATGCCTGACCTCGTTATGCGTCTTGGATTGAGCGTAGCTGCCGCCACCGGAATCAGATGTCAGTGTCTGACCGAGAATCGCTTTTGAGACCTGCTCATCACAGTATCTTGCCAACGACTCATAGACATTAATTGATGTCGTCTTACTGGATTCCTTGAACTCAATCTCCGTACCGTTCGGGATGACCCCAGCGGCGTCTGTCCCGATTTGAATTAATGCCCGCATTAGAGCAATCTTGTCATCCTCGGAGGCCGAGGGATCGTATTTGCCGAGCCGTAGCGGCATTCCAAACACTTCGCAGAAGCTGACCCAATCTTTGATGTCATAGTTCTTGAAAAGATACATCCAGGCGACTACCCGTAAAACCCCCGCACGGGCCGGATGTCCGGATCTAGCCTTATACCGGTGCATGATGAACTTATTGGGAATCATCGGTATGCCATTAGGAGCTTCCCGAGTTGTCACTTTAAAGATGTCATCGTTGTCCCAAAGGAACCTTTTCGGATGGCGCCATTTGATGTCTTGTATAACGGTGTGACCCTCGTCGTAACCCCAGATAATCTCTGAAACGGAAATCCCCTTGCCGATCGCGTCGAGGAGATCCATAAAGATATCCTCAATATTCTCCAGCGCTTCGATTTGCTCTTTGACGAATTCGGCGATCAGCTTGTCCTGCTCTTCGTCCGAGAAGGGAATGATTTCGAAATCAAGACCTGTCACAGCGTTCTTCCTTGTCTGGAGCTGCGAAAACAGATGAGGGTCTTTTTCCTCCATTTCCTCGAACAGTTCCATTTGCCGCATGACATCACCAGCATCGGCTTCGCGGAAAATTTGCGCTAAGCGCTGCGGGGTCAGCCCGTTGCTTGGATAGGTCGAATACTTATCATGGACCTGGGCGACCGCGATTTCAGTCATTTCCGGCTTCTGGATCACGGGGGATTGTTGCCGATTCACCTGGTTCTTTTTGGATTTGTTTTTCGACAATTCGTTTCACCCCTTTAATAAGCGCCTCGCCGGAACTTCAGCGCACGGCCGATCACAGATTTGTAATCAACTTTGTTGGTCGTCTTGATGCTGAGTGCCAGACGGACGGCCATTTCTAAACCATCGGGGCCGTCGTCATTCCGGCCCATTGGAAACTCTTTGAGCTGCTGAAGCAGTGTTTTGTGTTTCCGGGAAAACTTCAGATACCGGTTCTTGATCAGCGGCTGCAAGCTTTCAATACGCATGAATTTATTCTGGGTGCTAGTGATTTCCTCGATGGGTAAATACTCACCAGCTTCAGCGGACTTTTTAACGAGTACATCTTTGAAGTAGTGCTGAAACTGTACGGTCTCCACGCCGAACTTATAGAAAGGTTTCTTTAGATCCCGTTTATTTCGTTTCGACATCTCGATCGCATCATCGATGATGACATCCGGATGTCGCTTCTCGATCGAAGCCTCGGCCACGTACATGTAACCGGTTTTGGTATCCTTGGCGATGGCAATGATTGAGCTAGTGTCTGATTTTTTGTTTTTGCCAAGCGACGGGTCATTCGCAGCTACGATGATGTATCTGGGATCGGAAAAGTCGATTGTCGGATCATCGTCGTAGAAGTCGAACCATTCCTCGTTAAACGTACAACTGTCCGGGTCAATCGGATCGTTCTGGATCTCCGAGTTAAAAGAAGCGTCACCTTCGGACAGCTTGATAACCATCAGATCGTAGTAGGAGAGTTTTTCCTCCCAGAGAACTTCCGTTCCGGCCAGCATGGCTTCCCGGTTTTCTTCAAAAAAAGCCAGAGCATCTTCCTCACGTGCCGGATTGTCCAGATCGCAATAGAGCAACGCCCAAGCGTCCCAGAGGCTTTCCTCAGTTGAGAAGCCGATTACCCCGCGATATGTCACACATTTATAGGATGGGTTTTTAAGCACTTTGGACAGCAGGGAATCATAATGCAGGATCGTTCCGATATATACAATATCCGTGTACGTGTCCCCAGCCTTGGAAACTGCTTTATAGAACCAGTTCTCCAGCTTCTTACGTTGTTCCGGCGTATTGACGTTCTCGTCATTTTCGATGTCGTCCAGGACGAGGAGATCCGGACGCCAGTTTCGATGTCTACGGCCGCGAATCTTCTTCCCGCTGCCGATCGCTTCAACCTTGATATCCGTAGATGTCAACAGGACGCTGCCTTTCCAAACCTTGCCCTTCAGGCTGCCGAAGTCCTCAATAATCGCTGTATTGTCCTCCAGTTCGGTCTTGATGTCAGTGAGGAAACCTTCGGCCTGGTCGCTGCTATCCGACAGGATAATGGGGTAATGCTTATATTCGTAGACCACGGCATGGAGCGTATCTTTAAACGTAAAGTTTGTAGATTTCGCATGACCCCGGGGAGCAGCCGTACCACGTTTGCATCCTTTTTCCCGGGAGATCTTTTTCTTATCAATGATTGGGTTCAGACCTTTCATGACGCCTTGCGTCCAGATCCGATCCAGCTCACCATGAAATTTTGGCGACTCCCGAATAAAGTAATGGGGGAGATAAGCCCGGCCAAAGTATTCCAGGTCAACCGCACCGAGCCTTTTCCGAAGCCCGTTCGCCCCGGTCAGCTCATCACCTTCCAGGTAAGCCTGCCAAAGGGATTTGCGGTAATCGCCGTGTTCATTGTTCCGGCAAACATATCGCTCGAAGAGATCCCGCTGGTAGACAAGGTCTTGGATCTGTTCCTTGGCTTCGTCGTCCTCCTCCAGTTGACGGATGTAGTCGTCCAGTTTAATCATCGGCCATCATCTTTTCCTTGGCTTTTTGTAAGACCTCTTTGAGTTGGGCGGCCAGAGCAGCGTCCGACTTGATCGCCGCCATGATGTCGGATTCCATTCCG
Source organism: Paenibacillus haidiansis (assembly GCF_036553665.1). NCBI lineage: Bacteria > Bacillati > Bacillota > Bacilli > Caryophanales > Paenibacillaceae > Paenibacillus > Paenibacillus haidiansis. The sequence continues at coordinate 37,565 of NZ_JAZHPZ010000019.1, forward strand.
GAGAAGGCAAGGTCGATTTTCTTTTGCATGTCCTGGCGGACTTTGTCCTTGTAGACCTTGCTGCGGGATAGGGCGACCATCAGCCGACCGGCTTTATCGAGATCCATCTCGTCCCATTCTTCCTGGGCCTGCGCCATCTTGCGGGTCAGCTCACCGGCCATGATCTGCATGGCACCCTCGGTATAATCCGCATCCGGATTTTTCTTGATCAATTCGACCAGGGCGCGGGTCTGTTCTTGGGCTTCCAGTAGCCGCTGAGTCGATTTATCCAGCCGTAGAGCATAGCGCCCGACTGCCGATTTACTTATCGCATAGCCTTGACTGTCCAGATATTCGACAATTTCCCAATAAGTGATCCGGGTATCTGCCAGCATGGCATCGACCTGATCCTTAATGTGCAGCGGCAAATCATCGATAAGGCATCTGGTTCTACGCTTTCCCATTAGAGCATCACTCCCGGGTCAGATGGGGTGGAGCCTTCCAGCAAATCGATCCCCGTGACAGTCAGCCGGATAACGGCATCATTTGCGTATGCGGTATAAGAGTTGATCCGATTATCGGTAAATTCGATGTAGCCTTTGCCGATCAAGTAATCCAGGTGTTTCGAAATATCCGGGCTGACGATGACGCCATCATTGACCATGACATTAACGAGCTGCCGACATAGCAAGGAGTTGTTATGCCCTTTTACGAGGGATCGCAAGATGTACCCCCGGACCGCCTTGTTATGCTGAGCGCCGCGATATTCTTGTTCATCCTGTACCATGCTTATTGCCTCCTTTCAGCAGCACGTCATGGATCTTCTCCAATTTCGTATCCACGTTGTTCATTGTGCGAATAAAATCTTCTCGGGTGGTGTAGATAAAGGGGAGGTCAGACTTCAGATTCTCCAGCTTCTCTTCCAGCGCATCCACCCGTTCGGCGTTCTCCTTGATTTGGGTCTTAACTTCGGAGAGCGTTGCTTTAAGGAAGAAGCCGATAGCCCCGATCCCGAGCATTGTGACCGTTTGTATGATCCATGAATAATCCATCAGACTGCTCCTTTTAGCTCCAATACCTTGGACTCAATTGTGTTTTTGATGTAGTTGTCCATGTCGCCCAAAGTCGAGGCCAGAACCGCCAGATACTCCGGCTCCAGTTGGTCATAAATCTGGTCGAAGGCTTGGCGGGAAAGCTGGAAGAGCTGATCTCGGCTAGTTAGCCCGGCCTTGACTGCCTCACGGATTTCCTTTGCCGTCGTCTGCTCAATGGACCTGACCGTTTTGGTTGCTACATCATCGAGCCGGGAGAGGGCAGTTAGTATAAGCGAGCGCTGCTCCTCATTGTCGATCTTCTGCGCTTCAAGTTTCACCTTCGCGATAGCCCGCTTGATGTAATACATGGCGTAGGCACAAAGCAAAGTAAGTACGCCGAGCGCAAAGTTTGTCAGTATGTCTTGGATGGAGTTTTGCATCGTATTCCTCCTTGTCAGAAAAAATAAAAAAACCAGTACAGGCAATTGCCTATACTGGTATCTTAGCTTTCTTTTATTTGAGGGTATTGAGGAAGCGCTTCTGTGATTTTTAAGGGGTTTCGTCTATGAAGTCGAAGATCGTCATCTGATCCTTATGGTGCCCGGGACCGCAAATTTCGCGTATCCACTTTTCTGTCAGATCGTATTTTCTAGCAAGTTCAGCGTGATTATATCCGTTAAACTCTTGTTTGATATGATGATCCCGTGCAGGCCTCAATATAGTATCCGCCTTTGGGATATAAATTGTACTGCCTCCGAAGGCTTGAGCCAATTTGTAAAATCCTATAACGCCGATGAGTTCCGCAAATTCGCGATAAGCATCCGGAATCATTTCGATATCCAAATCGTTTACCCATTCGTCCACGGAATAATCACCTCCCATTATATCAGGGTCATTTCATTTGGCAATCATCCGGCCTTTTGTCCAGCAGCTAAGCGGACTTGATTCGCTAAACGGTTGAACTCGTCGCGGGCATCTTTGAAGTCTTGGACGACATGCCAACCAGCGGATAGAAAGCGGATGATCTTTTCGGCGTCGGTAGGTTGGATATCGGTTCCCCGGCGTAGTTCATCCGCCAGTCGGTTAAATTCTCCTGCGTACTCTTTTTGCGGAACAAACCATGCGGCAGATAGGAATCGGATGATCTTCTCAGCGTCAGAAGATGAAACTTTGCACTCGATCTCTGGAGTCATCGGCTTGTCCTCTTCGGACGTATCCCACCAGCCCTCACCTCCGTAGGATTCGTTAAAATCAACAGTCATACCTGCCAGAGACTGCCCATTTTTATATTGAAAAACATTAGCCTTCGCGCTTTTCTTCCCACTTGACCAGGCATACGTCTGCCAGAAAGCTGATGCGGCTTTACGCTGCGCCATTGCTTCAATGACTTTATACGATCCATAAACGCCGATCTTATAACCTGGGATCTGGGAAGCAGCAGCTTTGAGGTAGGCCTCAATCTTATCAAAGTCTTTTGCTTGAGCATCATAATCTACGGCAAAGTAGATTACGCTTCCTACTGGCTGATTTATTAGCTTCGCCTCTTTAAAGGCCTCGGCACCGTCAACCTGTCCGGCTGCCGCACCTCCCGCAGGCCGGGAAGCTGTCGTTTCGAACACCGAGATCACTTTCATCCCGGCTGCCGTCAGCCTTTCCGCTTCGGTTCTAGTCAACCGTTTCCAGGCTAAACGCTCCGGTACCAGGTAGCGGGCAGCAAAAGTATATCCAGCCGCCGCCATTTTTTTTGCATTTGCCGCTGTGATTGGAACGGCACAGTCAATTCCTTTGTTCATTTTCATTCTCCTCTTCACTAGGATTATTCTGCTGGGGTAAATCATGTAAAAACCGTATCGCCATTGCTGCGACCTGGGTCATTTCCATTCTTGCTTTAATAAGGTCATTAGCTTTTATAGCCTCCCAAGCCTCGTCTACTTCTTCTTTAAGTACGGCATATCCCTCATGAGCCGAAGCTAATGGAGAAAACTTTCCCATAGCTCTACGCAATTCCATGACTACTTCAACCGTAATATTATCAATACGGATATCTAAAGGCCTGCGATCATCGGATATAGCCGGGGTGGCCTTGTTGTTTTCCGCCTTGCTGAACTGAGGTGATTTAGGACTTCGAATTCCCCAGGAACGAAGACGACCATATAAAAAGTTCTTTGACATTCCGTATTTTTCTTCGATCTGGGTGATTGTCATCCCCTTTTTAAACTCTTTTAGCACGATGTCTTTGGTTACATGTTCATATTTTGACCGCCGCTTAACTCCTGAAGCCGGTTCTGGCTGCTGCAAAGAAGGGGGGCTCGATGTTTTGCGTTGTAAAGAAAATGGCTTGGATGCCTTTGACTGAATCCGATCTGGTTCCGGAAGATTACTGTTAAAATGCTTCAGCTCTTCCGGGGTGAGCAAATACTCATCGACGGCTCCCGCACCAATGGCGCGACTTTCAGCCTCACGGCTTCGGATAGGATAGTGAAACTCGCTCATTGTGACACCTCACATTCATTCTTTTCATACTTGATTTCAAATCTAAGGGTAGGGTCTATGGTGACTTCAATGATCTGGCGGTCAGCCGGTTGCTTTCTAACCTGATGAAGGATACTTTCCAGACTCACTGCTACTGTACCCGCCGTTAAAATCTTCGGAAAGACTACAAAGCTGCGGTTGGGATCGGGTGGAGTCGCGAATGGAATAGGAACAGAGCTAGGTTTTGATCTTGCCATTATGATGCACTTTCTGAGGCTTTACGAATAATTCCTTTGATCATATGGCCGTTTCCTTCCTGATTAACTTGATCAGCAAGGCGCTTCACTTGATATCGAAATGAAGACGATAACCGTATTTTTGACACAACCACGGCTTCCACCGGCTTTGAACCTTCCCGCAAATACCCTCCTAATAGCGGGTTAGGAACCATTTTTGAAACAAGAACAATATCTCCAACCTCTGCCGATTCCCGCATGATTTGAATATCCTTAACCCTTTTGGAAACTTCCCGTTTGAGAGCAGTCCGTTGCTTCACGGTCATTTTATTTGCGTTGAAGCAATAGCTCCGTAAATCGATTGTTCTTACCGCCAAATCAAATTTATTTCCATTATCAGCACATTCTGAGGCAAGTGCATTAATACAGCCCAAGCGATCCGTCCATTGAAATTTTTTAGGATCGAATATGGGTTCTTCTTCATTCGATAGCGACATCTTCTTCGACGCCTCCTTTGTCATTCATTTTGATAATTATTTCCGCTTGTTGTCCTGCATTTGCTGAGCCATTTTCATTAATTCGGCAAACTCTTCATCGGTAACAGTTGGTTCACCTTGACTTTGGACAATCGGCAGAACCGGTTTTTGATAACGATTGTTCGATGATGGGGCTGGAGCCTGGGACTGACCTTTACTCAAATTCCGGATAATACCACGGGTGTAATGCTCTTTGATGTTAGGGTACTTATCGATATGAGTCCGAAGCGCCTGGATGACAGTTTTAGCGGGATACTTACTCCAAAACTCAAGTTCCTTGCTTTTAATGCCTTCAGACACTTTGCCGGTTGACCTTGTCCAGCGAATGGTATCCCAATAATCGTTAATCACTTTTATTTGCAGGTCGCTGTAACGCTCTAGCAGAGGGTTTTCCATACTTAACACCCCCTCCCTTGAATCCATCGGATAGATAAAGCTGCGAATCCTTCCGGTAGATAGGGAGATCCGCGCAAAATATGCGTCACGACAACGACTGCGGATCTGCCAGTATATTTCCATTCTTCGGGATTCCATTCTTGCAGCCGCAATACATCGCCCGCACTATACGTTTTGTCATCCTCTTGTCTGATTTCTACCGTCTTACGTTTCAGGGGATCGGGGGAAGTAACGGCTTCAAAGTGGTCCGGCCAGATTTTTAAATCATAAGCAATCATTAGACTGACCCCCTGCTTGTGGCCCGACGCTTTATATTCTTCAGCGCCTCAATCGTTTTGCTGGCGGCTTCCGGCGTTAAGTAGCTCGGATGGCTTACATGTTGTTGATTTTCAAGAAAATGTCTCAGCCTACGGGGATCATTCGTCCAGCCCATTTCTTCGGCAAGCTTATTGATTTGCCAGATTTGATTTGGTGTAGCTCTTGTTGGAGGATGGCCTTTTACTAGGGAAGTGAGACGATCAATAACCTTAATCCCTTGATTTTTGCTCAGAGACTTAATGCTGTCTGACCTGGTCACGGAATAGACCAGGTCATGCAGCTCTTCATCATTTAAACCGGCTTGTCTGGAGAGACCATAAATCTTCTTAATTTGCGGATAGGTGATCTTATCCATGAACGGCACCTCACAGATCGGCCAGCTTTTCGCGATCTACTTCATACCAAAAAATGTCATCAATGGTGAGTGTTGCGCCAACCTTTAAGATGTCGCTTTCCGGATACTTCTTCAGGTTATCCTTGTCGATTTTCTCCGGCGGTTGAACAATACAATCTGTCATTCCAAACTCTTTAATCCGCCGGATAACTTCCGCCAGTTTGGCCGCCGCCCGAGGAAGCCCAATCTTTGTACTCTTGCGGTAGCCCGCGCGACCGAAGTTGATTTCTTTCGTTTTCCGGTTACCTAAGTCATCGCGGTTTTCATCGATAAACTCCTTCATTTGAAGTTCCAGCAGCTTGATACGTTCCTTGTGCGGCTTTGCTTCCATTTCGGCAGAAAGCTTGATATCCGAAATTTTGGCGTTCATTTCCGCCTCGATACGCTCGACGGCGAGCTGACATTCGCCGATCTCCTTTAGCGTCAGGTCTACATCATCCCAGCTTTTGAGTGCCGGTGCGTCCGGCATTCTTACTCTTGTCATGCAAATTCCTCCTTTGATTCGATAAATGTATTGATAAGCTGACCCGCTTCAAAGCGGAAGACGCAGCCTTTTTCACGGTATAACCAATCGGCATCAGAGGCAGAAATCGCTTCTGATAGCTCTTTCTCTAATCTCTCCAGGACAGCTTCGTAAGGTTCTTTGACTGAAATATGCTCGCCATTCACTACGTAATCAGGTGAATAGGCCAGAGCCCGGCGAACTTCGGAGTCACTGAGCCCAGAAACCACGGCTGCCGCTCTCACTTTGACCGGCAGCCTGACACAGTTCAATAGAGCAAAGAGGCGAATAATCGGATCGGTTGGGTTCGAGAAGGTTCTCATAATGTAACCTCCTAAAGCATCATCATGTTACTGGCCTTGGCGATCATTTCTGATGATATGGCCGATCCAGCGGATGATAAGCGCATAATGTTGTTCAGCGTGCGATCAAGCAGCCGGAAACAACCGGTTTGGGCATTCGTAGCACGGGCTATCATTTCTTGCATTGCCTCGTCATCAAGGTTAAAGTTTGCCAAGTATTTCATCACTTCCTGATTGGACAGACCCCGGAGCGTGGCGTAGAAATCGACCCGGTTCGCAAAGCGGGAGAGATAACCTTTAATTAAGCCCTCCAGTTTGGGTTCCCCGGCGATAACCAGACCGACATCGGCTTGATCGAAAATTCCCCGCAGGATCTCCATTTTCTTTTGGGTGTACTTGCTGACCAGCTTGTCCGCTTCATCGACGATCAGCAGATAACCCCGATTGACATTAAAGAATTCCCGGATGCCGTTGACACGCTCCCAGATAGACCCATATCCGGTAGGAATACCGAGCGCTCGCTCAATCGCCTTGACAAGGTCGCGCTGGCCCATCGTATCATCGCACTCGACATAAGCAACGCGCGGCATCTTGGCGTAATACTTCAGAGTATGCGTCTTACCAAATCCGGATTTACCGACAATAATCCCAAGCCCAAGATACTCCTGGGCAGATTGGCAGACGCCAAGAATATTGATTGAATCCCGGCTTTCAAAAAATCCTGGCTTAGCCGGGAGAGAGCTTTCCCTAGTAGCGGTCAATTCGATCTCTCCCGTCTTAGCGGCCAGGTATGCGGATATCTTTTCTTCGATGTCACTGTTCTCGGCCTTGTAATTGCCGCTTAGAAATTGGGATACGGCGGGACGGGAGAATCCGATCTCCCGCGCAATTTCCGTAATCGTGGTTCCCGTTTGATCCATGTATTCACGGACTTTTACAACCAAACTTTTATTAATGGTGTAAAGTTCAGCAACAGCCGTCATATTTAATCCCTCCATTAATTAGCTAATTTGCGAAGTACGGCGAGCGCTTGCTCTGCCTTCTCTGAATACAACTCAACTTCAGCTCCGCGCTTGCCTTTTCTTGATTTAACCTCTTCCTTGAATTGCTGGTCTGATGGAAGAGAGACCACTTTCGATGGGCTCGGGGAATCATTCTTAACCATGAATCCGGCGACTTCTCCAGGGGCATTGTTATATTCGTTCACGCGCTGCTCAAGCGGCGTTCGGAAATAATCGCCTTTCGCCGTGTCGCGCTTGATTTGGTTTTTCTGCATTCGCATATGATCTTCTAGCGCCTTTTGCTGCACCTTCGGGGCGATCAGCAGGAGATCCTGGCTGACTGCTTCACAGATTTTCTGACCATCCTTGGTATAGACATAAAGCCTAGTAACATCATTGGCATCCCATTTGATATCCACTTTGTCACCGATGTAATCCGTCAATTCATCAGCTCGGTATTCGTATCCAAACTTCCGGATTCCTACGTTGTAAACCCGTACGCGCTCAGCCTTCATCATCAGGACAGTAGCGTAGGACTTCGGCGGCGCTGGTTTGATATATCGTTCCTCGGCATTCTGGAAGACCTCAATCGGCGTCTGCCATTTTTCACCCTGACGCTTCAAACCGCTATGCATGGAACGATGGTACTCGTTATCTCGCCATTCCTTCCATAGCTCATAGAGTTCTTCCATAGAGATCAGCTCATCGCGCTCCAGCATCTTGTCGATATCCTTGTTCACTTTAGCTGCCGTCTTTGAGCCGGTTAGCGTGCCAGTATAACTTACGAGCCATTTCTCAAACTTGCTGATCATCGTTCCAAAGAAGCGTTCGATCTGACCCTTTGACCAGGGCTGATATGGCAAGCTGCGGATGTCATCCTGGATACCGATTGAGCGATAGAAGCCCTTTGTTTCAGAATCGAAGCTCACACGTTCATTCCGTTTGCGACCGGTCATTGTCTCAGCGGTGTAGTCTTTTCCGTTGTCGATCAGCAGCCATTCCGGCACGCCGCCAACTTCACCGGCGTACATCATATTCAACAAGGATTGTTTCAGAATCTGAGCGTTAGGATTCAGACAGATCACATCACCGACGATGCAGCGGCTCCGAGTATCCATCCAAGCAACGAGCTTCGGACGAATCGCTGTGACTTTTCCGTTCGGGTGTGTGTACTTAACCCAAACGTCTAATGTATGAGCATCACCCTGAACCAGCCCCATAACCGGCAGGGCTTTGGTGTTTCTCGACGCTTTGACCATGACATGATTTTTATATTCCCGCAGGCCACGTGCAGCCAGGAACCGGGCATTACCTCCGCGCAGTTCATCCATCAAGTAACCTATGTAGCGTGCGACGGTAGGGTAACTCGGGTAATCCCAGCCATTGGCCGAGGCGACTTTCATCAGCCTGCTATATACCATGTCGATCGTGCCGTTATTCGCTGCAAAGTCTTGATCAAACCAAAGGTTCTCAATAAAGGCTTTACACTCAGGGGAGAGCGAAGGAAAAGTGAATTTTTGTTTAGGTTTCCGGCAAAGCGCAAGCACCTTGAAAAATTCATAATCATTTCCGTCTTGCTTCCTCATTTTCAAAGCCCATGCACTTGCTTCCAGATAACTTTCAGCATGTCGGTATAAGGTTCTTTGGCTAATACCAAGCTTTGCGGCGAAAACCTCTGAAAACTTGGTACGATCAGCATCGGCATAATTCAGGAACTCTCGGATGTGATTCGCCAATTCAACGGCTTCATAGTATTGCTTGCTATTCTTTGTCAGATAGGCGTTTAGATCACATTCTACGTACCAAGGAATTTCCTCATTTTTTGCGCGTTCTTCTATTAGGATATCTCCACCTTTGATCTGGGTAGATTTCTTATATGCCAACCGAGCTTTTTTACTAAGCGACGATATTGAAATTAATACGCGATCTTTTCCTCCAGATGGAGAGGCTTCATGTTTTGTGATAAAAGCTTTGGGATTACGTTGAATTTTTTTCTTGATTGTTTCATAACTAACTCCTTCATACCCAGCAGCTTCATCAATCGTGATGTACATTAAATCCAAAGCCTTTACCTCCTTTCCATTCAATGCAAATCCATGGTAAAATGGAGGAGAAATTTATATTCCTTGTCTCGGGAGAGCGTCTGCCTGTGGTGGGTGGGACGCTCTTTCTCATCTTCTCTCGAAACGCTGTGTAGTTTCTCCTCTGAATACTTCATGCTGACACTGATTCATTAAAGTTCTTAGATTCAATCCCTAATGCCTCCGCAATTTTGCCAATATAACTTCTCCCTGACCGTTCTCCGATCATAATGAGGTAAAGGTAATTGCTACTAGTTCCAACCTCTGCTGCAAGCTGATATTGGGTTTTTCCAGTTTCGATTAACCTTTTCTTTATGATCACCCCGGTAGGCGTTAAATCACGTTTCATTGTTTGCACTTCCTTTCTGGTTGTCTGCTGCTACCATTCTAAATGCGATTTGTTTACCAGTTTCACGTGACGCTTCATTTCTTAATTGTCTTGTTGCAGCAATTTTTGCACTAATTTCAAGCGTGACTTTCCTCAGTTCGGAAATCAGTAATTTTTCGCGTTCCTCCAAAAACTCAATAAAAGATTCCATTGCTGCTTCGTGTGCAGTAGATACGATTAATTCCGCATCTGGAGCATTCATCTGAATATCCCCAAGAATTTTCTGAGCAATTCCCGTTACAAGCTCATGCTGCTCATGCAAGGATCTGGCCACATAAATCCTCCTCTCCACATAGAATTCCAATCAGAAGTAAATATTCAGTTTTCAAGGATCAGGTTGCCTTAAACCTGTTGTTAGATCATGATGTGTGGTAATATCTTGATAAGGTTTCCTATCTATCATTATTTTATTTCGGATATCCGAACTTGTCAATAAATTTAATTCTGAAATCAGATATTTACACTGAAATCCGAATTTCCCTGGGAGGATCAATTCATATGGGCACAATTGGTGAAAGGATAAAAGGCAAACGAAAAGAACTGAAGCTTACGCTAAAAGACATAAATAAATTGACTGGCATATCCACTGGAAATATGAGCGATCTTGAAAATGACAAATACGCTCCCTCTGTTGCAAATTTATTGCTCATCAGCAAAGCGCTCTCTGTTTCAATAGATTGGCTTGTGACAGGAAAAGAATATCAGATATCCGAACATGTTGTTCAGCCTACGACTCAAACTGCAAGTGGCGATTCAATTTCTCCTGCTGATCTGGAACTTTTAGCAAAATTTCATCAATTGACCGAAAAGGAACAAGTGAAGATTGAAGGAATGATAATGGGGATACTGATGGCGCGTGAGGATATACGTCAAACATCGGTCACGCAGAAGTCTTCTTCCTCGATGAATACAGAAAGACGAGAAGAAGGCGCAGCAAAAAGTGAGTCCGCCTAATTTTTTTGTATGCAATGATAGGTTTTCCTATCTTATGCTGAAGAATTGCTCTTACCTTAATCATTAACAAAAGATAGTTGTGAACCCGCGCAAATAAAGCAATTCCGCACAATTTGCCAGTCTGTACAAATTGAAGAATTGACCAACTATAAAGTCGCGTTTTTTGACTCTTACTTAGCCTCTATTTATTCGAAATAATGTGCAGTTCCTTGTCCCATTGAAACAATGCTAATTTTTATTTAATAAAAGTCCGAAAACCCGCGTCACAACTGCAATGGGACACTTTTTTGTGTGAATTGTTAAAATGTCACTTTGCTTGGATAAAGAAAATCCACTTTAAATTAGTGGTTTGTATTTTTTATAACGCAATAATATAAAGAGCTAAATCACCGAAAGTCCTTGATTTATTTAGGTTTCTTTGAACTAGGTAATCTTCGCGTTAATGAATTTAACAATGACTAACGCCCCGTTATAACGCGGCGACATTTTTTGAGTCATACATATTCTGGTCTAATGTGAACTGGACTCAAAAAAAGCGCGAATCCCTTATCCCGAAAGGGTTTCGCGCTTTTTTTCTTTCAAAATTCGAAAGTACGTGACCGTTTTTTTCTTCTCAAGATTACTGTCATAGTTTTTCTAATATTATCTCGTCTAATCCCTTATAGTATCGGCGTTTCCCGTGTTTTCCCGGTTCTTTTTTTGTCACTTACTATTTGTCAAATATCTTGAGAGTGTACACAAGGGAAGCGAAAACAACCCTTTCCTGTGACGGCCATCACTTCAACATTGACGGATTCACGAAGCCGGGAACCCTGATTCCATCAGTCCTTTTATTTTGTGACTAGTATCACAATCTTGGTTTCCTGCATTGATATAATGATCGCGAAAACTTAAATTTTTAATAACAGGAGGGCTTTAGTATGAGCCAGGACTTCAAAACAACGATCAATGCTACGGAATATCCGCCGCAATTAAAACATAAAACGATTTTTGCGGCATACAGCGCCTTGCAGCCGGGAGAAGCGATGCTGCTGGTAAACGATCATGATCCCGTACCGCTGCGCTTCCAATTTGAGGCCATGCATCCGGGACAGTTCACTTGGGAATATATCGAGCAAGGTCCTACAACATTCCAAGTCAAAATCGGCAAAAACTAACGGGCAGGGGGTAGTTGCCCATGGCAACCGTCACGGTGGTTGATGAGAAAACAATCAAAATCTCCGTCGATCTGGAAGACGCATTAAACATGATTGCGGAGGCGGAAAGCAATCTGGAGCGATACGCCGCTGAAATTTTGACGATCGCCGAAAAGATGCCGGAATTTCAATATACTTACTTCTGCTTCTATGCCTATGATACGGCGATGCTATTTGAGAAGATGCTGGGGATCGATCCGAAGCAATATTTATCCTTTTCTTTGGATGCTCCCGACTCGTTCTTCTATACGCTGTACGGCGGGATGAAAGGTCTTAGCGGCGTGGCCCGTCTGGCCAACACGCTGACGATGGAGTATGGCGGACAGGAGGTGAATGAATAATGGCTACGGAGAACCGTTCCGCGGATGGGATCGTGGAGCTCGACGTACGTCCGCAGCTTAGGGCCGGCGAGGAGCCTTTCAGCATTATCATGGAGACGTTTGACCGGTTGCAGCCGGGTGAAACCTTTGTATTGCACGCGATCATGAAACCGGCGCCGCTGATTCCTCTGCTTGAAGGCAAGGGATATCGTGCAGCTTGCGAACAGCTTGCGGACGATCACTGGAAAGTAACATTTGTGCCGAAAAATCAATAACTGTTATAAAGGCTTGTGTCTTAAGCGGCGCTCCGCTTAAGCACAGGCCTTTTTTATTGGAGATTTGGATGAATTATGAAACGGGGCAGCAGAATAACTTTTTGGGATTCAAGCAAAATAACGCAAAAAGGAGGTTTTTTGCATTATGAATTCCAAAAACTTTTTCCGGTTTATCATATTCGTCCTGCTGACCGCCTTGGTTTTTTCGCTCACGGCATGCAATACGAATCAAACGGCAAACCGTTCGGCGAAATCGTCCAAAACACAAAACGTGCAATCGAAAAGTACAAAGGCGAACAAGGCCAAATCCCAAAAATCGCAAGCGAAGCAACCTAAAGCGAATCAGGCCAAGTCCCCGGGCGCCAAACAAAGCGGGAAACAGACTTCGCATTTGTACAGCACACCTCCCATTAAGCGTAAGCCGCTGCCGATGCAAATTTCGGACAAGGTCACCAAAACGAACGGTGTGCAAAAGGCGACGGTGATCGTTCACAATAATGACATCGTGGTCGGACTGGACACCAAGGGCTCCAATCCCACGATTGTCGAAGAGAATGTCCGCCACCAAATCAAGGTCAATTATCCCCAATACGCGGTCCATGTGACCAGCGACCAAAAGCTGCATGCCAAGATCAAGAAATTGAATACCAAGATGAACGGAGCCAAACCCGTCAAAACGCTCACCAAAGACATTAAGACGGTCATTGCGGATATCGGAAAAACGGTGCGTGCGCCATTCAAAAAATAACCGGTGAAAATCAAAAATAACCTCATTAACGCCGCCCTATTAAATCGGCACTTAATGAGGTTATTCGCATCCGTTATTCTCTCAGCGCCTTCGGTATGTAGGCGCAGTACGGGTCGCTCTCCAGGTAATCGCCGGTTACCGCGTAAGCTCTTGCCCGGGAACCGCCGCAAAGCTGCTTGAATTCGCATGCCCCGCATTTGCCTTTCAGCAGCGATTTATCGCGCAGCTCCTGCAATATCGGAGAATTTCTATAAATATCCGCCAGCGAAGATGCTCTGACATTCCCGCATTTTACGGGGAGAAAACCGCTGGGATACACATCGCCGACATGACTGATGAAGACGAATCCGTCCCCGTCATTCACTCCTTTGGGCGAACGGCCCAGGAGGTCCTTGCGCTTGACCGGCGTCGGCGCCGCGCTCTCCGCGGCCTCCAGCTTCTTCTGCTGCAGGAAAACCCGCCGGTAATGAGGGGCTTCCGTCGCCTTGACTCCGTAAGGCATCTCCCGCTGCAGACGGGCCAGCCATTCCATCACGCGTTCGTGCTCTTCCGCCGATATCATGTCGCTCACCATGCCTCTTCCCGTAGGGACGAGGAAAAAGACGCTCCACAGGACGGCGCCCATCTCCTTGACCAGCTCCGCGATCCGCGGCAGATCGTCCAAATTGTACCGGGACACGGTCGTGTTGATTTGAATCGGAATTTCCAGCTCCTGCAAATAATTAATCCCTTGCATCGTCATCCGGTAAGAGCCCGGCGTACCGCGGAAATGGTCGTGAATTTCCGCCGTGGAGCCGTCCAGGCTGAACGCCCAGCGGGACAGGCCCACTTCCTTGGCCTTCTGCACCGCGGAGAAAGTAACCCTCGGCGTGGCGCTCGGCGTCATCGAGACCGGCAGTCCTTTCTCATGAATGGCATAGCGGGCGAGTTCGAACAGATCGGGCCGCATCAGCGGATCGCCGCCGGTAAAGACGAACAGCGGATGATCCAGTTCCGCGATATCGTCGATCAGCTTCTTGCCTTCCTCCAGCGTCAGCTGGCGCGGGTCCGGATGATACTGGGCCTCCGCCCGGCAGTGCAAACATTTCAGCGCGCAAGCGCGCGTCACTTCCCAAATCACGATAAACGGATTTTGATTATAATCCCGTTCCATACTCAAATCAGGCATCATTTTTATCATCTCCCGGCAATCGAAGTCACTAATTGTTCCGCGGCCGCCCGTCCCTGGCGGATGCAATCGGGGATGCCCACCCCGTCGTATCCTCCGCCGCAAAGCAGAACTCTCGGCATCGTTTTGTCCAGCTTCGCCCGCAGCTTGGCGAGCTCGTCCGGATGGCCGACCGGATACTGGGGCATCGACTCCGGCAGCCTCGCCAGTTCGGCGAAGATCGGCTTCGCGGTGATGCCCATCAGATCGCGGAGTTCATCCGAAACTCCCGCTATAATCTCTTCCGGCCGCATCGCGGTCCACCGCTGGTCTCCCAGGCGGCCGATGTAAGCCCGCAGCAGCACGCTTCCGTCCGGCGCCGTATGCAGCCACTTGGAAGAGGTCCAGGTGACGGCGGTCATCCGGCGCCCTTCGCTGCGGGGGATCAAAAAGCCGGAGCCGTTCAGCTCCCTTGGAACATCCTCCCGCCGGAACGCGAGCGCCGCATTGGCTACCGACACATACTGGATCCGTTCCAAATACCCGGCCTCCGGAACGTTCGCCAGCATTTGGGCCGCCGCGAAGGCCGGAGCCGCGATCACGACCGCGTCCGCCGTCATTAGCTCGCCGTCGCTTAGAATCAGTTCATAGCCGTCCCCTTTATTCATTATGGAACAAACGCCAGCTCCGGTAATCACGCTCTCCGTTTCCAGCGATTTGACCAAAGCGTCGACCAGGACACTTAGCCCTCCCTTGAAAGTCAAAAACATGCTTGTCCGTGCGGGTCCGGGAAGTGCAGCGGCAGCCGCTTGAGCGTGAGCCTGAGCTTGTGCCTGGACCTGGGCTTGGACCGGAGCTTGGACTTGGGCAGAAGCGGAAGCCAGGGGAGACGGCTTCTTGCTTGCAAGCAGGCCCAAAATGAGACTGCGGTGTTTCCGCTCCATTTCCATAAATTGCGGAAAAGTCGCTTTCAGGCTTAGCTGGGCCGTATCACCGGCATAAATGCCCGCCAGCAGCGGCTCCGTCATATGCTCCAGCACTTCCTTGCCCAAACGGCGCTGAATGAATCCGCCGAGCGACTCGTCCTCGTTGCCCCGTTTGGCGGGAAGGACAAGGTCCAACGCGGCCCGGGCTTTTCCCAGCGGGGATAACAGCCCCGTCTTGACCATCGGCCACATCTGCGTCGGGATGCCCAGCATAAGTCCCGGCGGCATCGTATGAAGTTTGTTCCGATGCAAAATATAGTTGGTCTTGGCTGCGGGATTCGTGCCTGTCAGCTGATCCTCGAGCCCGAGATCTCTCGCTAAATCCAGGGCGGCCTGCTTGCGGGCAAGAAACGAATCCGGCCCCTGCTCGATCGTAAAACCGTCTCGGTGCAAGGTCCGGATTTTCCCGCCCAGTCTATGATCCTGTTCAATGATTGTAAGTTTTGCCTCAAGTCCCCGTTCACGGCACAATTTCCGCGCATAAAACGCCGCGCTTAAACCGGAAATTCCTCCGCCGACGACAGCTATTGATTTGACCACCCTTAAAGCAACCTCCTTGATGCGCTTTTCATCGGTTATCATATCCCGATTTGCAGGACCGTTTTATGACTGGGGTCACTTTAGATTCGACGCATTTGGGGAGAATTTCAAACCCGAAGGCTCCAGATACCGTTTTTAAACAAACACCGCATGGTTCATGTATGAAATAGCGTCCTTTTGGGACGCTATTATATGGAAGACCGCGTTTTAGACGAAAATAAGGGCCATAAAGGCCCTTATTTTCAAAAAATGCGGTGAATATCCGGTCTAAATAGGCCGCACTGCTGAAATAGAGCCCCGAAAGGGCGATATTTCCGTAGAATTCGGCCAAAATATAAAAATAACGCCCTAAAAAGGCGTTATTTTCATAAAGCACATGAACAAGCTTCTCTTACAAGCTTTGTTCTTGCTTGCCGCCCTCCGCCGCCCACTTCATTTGCAGATCCCGCAGCTTCGCGCGGCGGACGGCGTCGAGCGCCCGCTGTTTCTCTTCGTTCACGCCGAGGATGAAATGCAAGTGGGCGCCGATGACGAGGAAAGCGAACGCGGCCCAAACCGCGCCGAAGGCGGATACCCAGCCCCCGCCCGGTTCAAAGGAAATCATCGGCAGCGCATACACCAGCATAGCCAAAGCCAAAATGAGATACACGACATGCTTGAGTTTACTCTTTTTCTTAACCGTCTTCATATTTTCGGCAGCTCCTTCGTCTTCAAATCTATATCTCTACTCTATGAAGGCGGCCGGAAAAATATGAGACTAGTTTTGCCCGTACAAATCCTGCAGGCTGTCCGTAATGATCTTGTTGATGTCCTGGATGATCACGCTCAGGCGCTGTTCGGCTTCGAACAGACGGCGGATATTCAGGTTCAGGCTCAGCGTATCGAACAACTTCTCCATCTTCTCCATCTCTTCCTGCGCAGGCATTTCGCCGTTCATCATCGCCTGCTGCATCCCGCTTTGGCGGACCCGGAAATCGTCCAGCATGCGTTTGCTTTCCGGATCGGCCTCCACCAGCTTCATCGCTGCGGTAATATCCGCCACTTCCTGACTTTCTCTGAGCGCCTTGGCTAATTCGTTGGCCTTATCGTAAATGTTCAATTGTTTGCCGCCTCCATTAGTATCATTTTTGAGTTAGTTTTTGATATTAATTTCTCGAAGTTATATCCGGAGTCTCCGAAGTCAGTCTCCAGTCAGTTTCCGAAATTATTTAAGTTTCATTTCCACCATGCAGTCAATCAAGCCCGGCGATCAGCCGACCCATAGCATGAATGCGGACTGGAACAAGCCGATGATCCCGCCGAGAAAAACCCCCAGCCAGGTGATGGCCCTAAATTCCTTGCCGGATACGCTTAGGATCACTTCTTCCAGACGTTCCACCGGGAATTTCTGCACCTGCTCCTGCACCAGCTTCGGCAGCTCAATCGCCTTCATCGCCGCGGGAACGCCCTTGACGATCAGCCCGAGCAGCCGCTCGGCCACCGCGGGGATCGCCGCTTCCACCCGGGACTGCCACGGGGCTACGAGCGCCGAGATTCTGATTCCCTCGGCGGACTCCAGCCATTTCTCCAGCGGCAGCTCCCGCACCTTGCCGGACAGCCATTCCTCGGCGCCGCTGCCTGTCAACGACGCAAACAGCTCCGCTAGCGGCTTCTCCCCGTACACTTCCAGTCTGCCTTCGATCGCCTTGGCCACTTTGCCGCGAGCTTCTTCGCCCTGCAGCGACAGGACCAGCGCCGGCGTAAGCTTGCGGACCAGTTTGTCCTCGTCGACGAAGATCGCGGCCATCGTGCCGAGGAAACCGCCCGCTTTATCCATCATCCCTTCAGCCATATTCTTCAGCAGCCGCTGCCCCTCCGCGGACAACAGCTCTTCGACGACGGCCTCCAGTACCGCTCCCGAGGCGGCTTGACTCCAGCGCTTTCGGGTTTCCCCGTTCCAGCTCGGGATCAGTTCGCCGAGTTTCCGCTCCCCTAAGTCTAGCCTGTCCCATAGCAGACGGAGTCCCCGGTCCGCCGCCGCTCTGCCGGTGTCGGCCAGACGCCGCCGGGCCGTATCCCATTCTTCCTGCTTCCATATCTTTTGCAGCGCTTGCTTCAATGTTATATCGCTCTCGCCGAGACGGGACAGCAGGCTCTGTAAATATTGCTCGCTTTGCGACCGGAAGGCCGGGCGAAGCATCAATTCCTGCAACCCTTCCGTCGTCACCAGATAATCCGCCACGACCTTGCCGAGCGATTCCGCGATGTCGTCCCTACGCTTCGGAATCAACCCGGGCGTAAACGGAACGTGAAATTTTCCGATATACACCGGGTTCCGGGGATGAAACAGCATTTTGATTGCAAAATGATTCGTTACTCCGCCGACAAAGGCGGCCACCGCCACGCTGACTACAATATAAAGCCAATCGGCCACCTCGCATACCCTCCTTACAATCATCGTGTCTTTCGTCGGCCCGTCCCTGACGCAAGTAGACGGGAATGGGTTAATCACCAAGGATTCCGTGTCCTCATATGATGCATTACATGCGCTTATGCAGATGACCATTTTGCATCCAAGACATCAAGCCTAGCTTGGAAGGAGATCCGCTTCATGCCCTCCAAAAAATTAAAAGTCCAAATCATGAGCCCGAATTTGCTGGAGAACGACGATATCGTTCTCGGAGAACAGTTGATCAGACAGTGGAAAATTCCCGCAAACTACCCCCTGCAGCTCGCCTTCGGCTCGTTCCGGCAAACGATTCGGGTCGTCCCCCTGGCCAGATTCGACGGGATTCGGATCAGTCAAGAGCTTGCGCAAAAAATGGGCCTGCTGCCGCGCTCCATACTGCGGCTTACATTTCGCCCTCATTCGACCACCCTCCAATTGGGGCCGCTGGTCGGCGTGCTGATCAGCCGTGACATTCCGAGTTCGCCGGAACGTCCTTTCGGACCGATCACCCTGTTCTGCAGGGAGCTCGTAAACGCCTGCCAGCACCAAGGGGTGTATGTTTATTTCTTCACGCCAAGTCATATCGGTTCAAATTCAAGCACCTTGTCGGCCTGGGTTTACGGCGACGGCTGGAAGCAGATCCAGGTCCCGGCCGCAGATGTGTTCTACAACCGGCTGACCTCCCGGAAGCTGGAGAACAAACCTAGCGTACAGCATTTCTTGAAAGAAGTAAAATCGCGGTACGGCAGCCACTATTTCAACGAAAAATTTCTCGACAAGACGGAAGTGTTCGATGCACTTGGGAACGATGCCGCAGTAGCGAAGTATTTACCGGAATCCCATCATTTCAAAAGTTTCCTTTCTCTAAAGACGATGTGCGCCAAATATCCCATCGTCTTCCTGAAGCCGGTTAGAGGTAGCCTGGGAAAAGGCATCATCCGGATCTCCAAGATGGAGGGCGGCAATTACCAGACACTCACCGCCAAGGTGGGAGGAACACAGCGTCAAGTTTACCCCAGCCTCGCCAAGCTGTTCTCCTCTCTATCCGGCAAGATGAAAACGACCCGGTATCAGATTCAGCAAGGGCTGACCCTGATTGAAATCAACCGCAGGCCGGTGGATTTTCGCGCGCTTGTTCAGAAGAACCGGACCGGGAAATGGAATGTCACCTCGATCGTCGCCCGTACGGCAGGCAGCCAGCATTTTGTCTCCAATCTGGCCAGAGGCGGTTCGTTAAGCACGGTGAAGGAGGCGATATCCCGGAGCTCTCTTCCCGCGGGCGTCAAAGCCAAAATCCCGCTGCGCCTCAGAAAGGCGGCGCTCGAAATCGCCGAGGGCGTGGATGGCCGGATTCCGGCCCATTTCGGAGAGCTCGGCATCGATCTGGCGCTCGATTCATCCGGACGGATTTGGCTGTTGGAAGTCAACTCCAAGCCGTCCAAGAACGACAACACCCCGATCGGAGCCGGAAAGATCCGCCCCTCCGTCAAGCAAGTGGTTGAATACTCCCGCTATTTGTCCGGTTTCTAAGGAGGAGAGTCAATATGAGTAAATCACGCGGAATCATCGGTATTATGGTCAACGAAACCGGGGAACCTTTGCCCTTTGCGGAGCCGGGATTTTGCCGCAAATTATGCCTAAGCGGCAGCCGGCAGGGATTGACCGTATACGTCTTCTGCCCTTCGGCTCTGCGGACGGAAGGAGGAGCGATTTCCGGGTTCTGTTACGAAAACGGCGGATGGCAGCGCAAGCTGTTTCCTCCTCCGGATATTGTGTACGACCGCTGCTTCACTCACGATCGCCGAAACCAACAGCGGAAGAAAGAAGCATTGTACCGGCTGTCACGGGCGCATCCGTTCGTTTATCTGGCCCGCGGTCTGAGCGGCAAATGGCGGGTTTATCAGGCGCTCCGCAAATTCCCGGACATCTCCCCCCATTTGCCGGAGACAACACCTTACGAGGACCCCGCCCAACTTATGGCCTGGCTGGAGAAGCACGACGGCGAAGCCTTCCTGAAACCGCAGAACGGCACTCACGGCAAACGGACGCTGTACATCAAAACTTCTGCCCATAAGGACGGCATGAAGCTGATCGGCCGCGACGGACGCAACAGTGTGCTGCGGCGCCGGTTTCCTACCCGGGCCGAGGGACTGGAGTGGATCGATAAATTTATCGGGGACCGCCCGTTTCTGATGCAGCCCTATCTTGCGCTCAGCACCCAGCAGGGTGAACCATACGATATCCGTGTCCTGATGCAGAAAAACGAGACCGGGGCCTGGGAGCTCACCGGCATGGCGGTCAGGGTCGGACAGAAGTATGCGCTCACCTCAAATCTGCATGGCGGGGGAACCGCGCGCAAGGCGATGCCGTTCCTGACCAGGGAGCTTGGGGAAACCGCGGCCCGACATACGCTCTCCCTGATCCGCAAGCTGGCTCTGGCGATTCCGGAAGCCTTGGAATCGCACTTTGGCCGTCTGGCGGAGCTCGGCATCGACTTCGGCGTGGACCGGCAAGGAGAAGTGTGGGTGCTGGAGGCTAACTCCAAACCCGGCCGCTCCTCGTTTTCCCGGATTGGGGACCGCAAAAGCGCCAGGAGATCGATCGATAACCCGATTTCTTACGCGCGCTATTTGCTGATGAGCAAACCTTGAAGAGGCACGGAAGACTTTTTTAGGAGGAAATCTCATGAGTTTGACTTATTGCAACGTCCATTTCACGCAGCAGCCCAAAAGGGTCGTCTACGTGTCCGGCTCTTTGATGAAAAATTTGAAGCTGTCGGGAAAAAAGTCGGTGAACCTCAAGTTCGGCGGAGAGCGCATCCCCGCCGCCATCAAGCCGATCAATAAACCGGGTAAGCATCTGTACCTTGCCTCCGGCATCCGGAAAGGAATAAAGATTCCGAATGCGGGGAGCGTGTTCTTGCGCAGTCTTACGGAAGGCGAAGTGCAGATCGGCCCGCTGATCGGCGTGCTCTCCGACGGTCCGACCTCTTCCGCCTCCAACCCCTTCGGCTCCCGGACCGGATTTATCAAGCAGCTGCTTAGGCAAGGAAGCAAGCAAACCTATATATTTGCTTTTACCCCGCGGGATATCAATTGGGAGAACGAAACGGTCAACGGATACTTTCTGAACGAGGCCGGCAATTTCATAAGAAAAAGGGTACCGCTGCCCGATGTCGTTTATAACAGGCTGCCAAGCCGCCGGGCGGAAGTCACCCCTCCGATCACCCAGCTGCGCGAGCGGTTCATCCGGCGAAAAATTCCTTTTTTCAACTGGAGCTTTTTCAACAAATCCGATATTTACCGCATGCTTGAAAAAGATCCGCTCGTGAGCCGGTACGTCCCGGAGTCGATCATGAGCCCCTCTCCGGAACAGGTCAGAGATCTGCTGGAGCGCCATTCACTCATTTATTACAAGCCGAACAGCGGCAGCCTCGGCAACGGGATTTACCGGCTGTCCCGGATTGCAAAGAGCGGATACTACGCGAGATACCGCAAGAACGGCAGGAACGCCCTTCTCCGCTTCGGATCCTTCTCCTCTCTGATGCGGACGCTTCAGGCCAGACACGGCCGGTTGCTGAACGGCTACGTGGCGCAGCAAGGGATCCGGCTGATCGAAATCGACGGCTGCCCGATCGATTTCCGCTTTCATATGCACAAGAACGGGCGCAACCAATGGGTCGCCGTCGGCATCGGCGCGAAGAAAGCGGGCAGAGGCAGCGTTACGACCCATCTGAAAAACGGCGGATCGCTGCTGCCCCCGGAGCAGGCGCTCTCGCGCGCCTTCGGCGGCAGAGCCGACGAGGTGCTCAGGAACGCCAAGAATGTGGCGATTACGCTAGCCGAGGCGATCGAAAGCCACCATCAGCATTTGATCGGCGAAATCGGCTTTGACATCGGCATCGACAAGGACGAGAAAATCTGGATGTTCGAAGCGAACGCCAAACCGGGCCGGTCCATTTTCAAACATCCTTCGCTCCGGGCGGAAGGCAGAGCTTCCGTGGATCACATTCTGGAGCACTGCCTGTATCTCAGTAAATTCCGGAGGAGAGAAAGCTGATGAACCAGCATATAGGCGATCAGAAGCCCGTTGTCGCCGTGCTGACCGTGGCGGACGATTTCAGGCTGTTCCGCGGCAACCGGGCGAATTTCCGGGATATCGTCAAAGCCGGCAGGGATTTGGATTTTCCCGTATACGTGGTCACGACCAAAGATCTAAAACTTTCGGCAAAGAAAGTCCACGGCTATGTTTACAGTTCGGAAGAAAGTCAGTGGAAGCGGCAATGGTTCCCGCTGCCTCAAATCATCTATAACCGGATTCCGCAGCGGGAAGACGAGAAAGCCCCTTCCGTCCGCCGCAAAATCGAGGAATGTATCCGCCACGACAGCATTCAGCTGTTCAATCCTTATTTTTTCAACAAATGGACGCTGTTTGACTGGCTGAAAAGAAGCCGGACGACCAAAGTGCTCGTTCCCGCCACAAAGCGGCTCAGAGCCTCCAAAACCCTCCTGCCCATGCTTGAACGCTACGGCAGTTTATATCTGAAGCCGGAGAGCGGGAAAGCGGGGAAAGGGATCATGCTGCTTCAATACGAAGCGGATAAGCTCAAGCCTTACCGGCTCACAATCCAGGGGGAACGGCGGAGAAACATCGTTTACAGAACCGGAAAGCCGCTCCTGCTCTGGAAACGGATCAAGGCGGAAACCGGCAAGGTGCCTTATATTATGCAGCAGGGAATCAAGCTTGCTTCCTACAAAGACCGGAATTTCGATTTGCGGGTACTGGTGCAGAAAAACGGAAAAGGCGTATGGATGGTGACCGGGGTCGGAGCGCGGCTGGCCGGGCTCAAACGAATCACGACCCATGTGCCCCAGGGAGGCAGCGTCGAAGATCCCGAGAAAATGCTGCATCCGACCTTCGGCCAGGAAATGACCAACTTCCTGATCAACCGCCTGAAATCAAGCGCGCTGTTGATCGCGAAACAGATTGAACGAAGCTCCGGGCATACGCTGGGGGAAATGTCGATGGATCTCGGAATCGACACCGAAGGGAAAATCTGGTTCTTCGAGGCGAACGCCAAACCGATGAAATTCGACGAACCGCAAATCCGCAAAAAATCGCTGGAACGTATTTTCCAGTTCAGTCATTACCTATATCGGCAGGGCAAGGAATAGCCCGCGGAAAAGAGGTGGATCCTGCATGAGAATCACAGCATGGCGGCCCGGTGAAGGCGCGGTTTGGGAGCAGCAGCACGCGGAGATGTTGGCTTTTGTGCACAGGTTCGGGCGAAAAGGGATTTCCGCCGGGACCTACCGGGCGCTGATGAGGCTCACCGGCCGGGATCTGCTCTTGCCCGGGGCTTCCCTCCTGCTCGCTACCGTACAAACGGAGGACGGTCCGCGGATCGCCGGGCTCTCCTGTATTACGGAATACGGACGCGGGATCGGCCTCGTCGTCGTTCATCCGCTGTACCGGGGCCGCGGCCTCGGTTCCGGCCTGCTCTCCCGGCAGCTAAGCACGCTCGGGAAGCTCTCCTTCCGCGTCGCCCCGGATAACATCTCCTGCCTGAAGATGTGCTTCCGGGCCGGTTTTGCCGCCGGCGGCCTTGCCAAAACCCCCGGCGGCAAGCCCGAGCTGATGCTGGAGAAAAAGCCGGAGGGCTGGATGCCGATGCCGGCGTCCCCGGAACTCCATCACGCCGCCTACACTTTGCAAAGAAGGTGAATCAACCCGTGTCACAACCTGTTCTCGGCATTTTAACGCTGTACTTGAACGATAAGAAGCAACTGGAAGAGCGCCATATTTATCAAAGGATGATTACGGAGGGCCAAAGAATCGGCCTGGATATTTTTGTGTTCACCCCGATGGATGTATACGAAAAAAAGAATATGATCAACGCCCTGGTTTATGACCCGAAACAGAAAAAATGGTCGCGGAAATGGCGCGGCTTCCCCAACCTCATATTCGACCGCTGCCGGATCCAGCGCAGCCGCCGGTTCGAACAATTGAAGAGATTCCGGGCACGGTACGGCAACCTGACCTTCCTGAACCGTCCGCTCCGGGATAAATGGACGATTTATCAAACCTTGTCTCGCAAATCCGCTTTCCGCCCCCATTTGCCCGAGACGGTATTATATCGAAACAGCGGAGACGCCTTCCGGCTGCTCAAAAACCATGACACCGTCTACGTCAAACCGATTAACGGCACCGGCGGGCGGGGGATTTTACGGGTGGAAAAGCTCGGTGGCGACATGTTCCTAATCCAGGGCAGAAGGCTGAACCGGAAAATTATTCCCGCACAAAAGGTCCATAAATCCCGGCTGGGCGCTTTTCTCCAAAGCTGGAAAGGGAGCGGCCGGTATGTGGCTCAACAGGGCATTCATATCAAGCTGCCGAACGGACGCGTGCACGATTACCGGATGCTCGTGCAAAAGAACGGAAAAGGGGAGTGGGAGGTAACCGGCGGCGCCGGCCGGGTCGGGCCCGCCCGTAGCGTCACCTCGAACCTGCACGGCGGCGGCCAGGCGATTTCGATGCAGCGTCTGCTTGCCCAGGTGGTTTCGAACGAAGACAGGCGGCTCGAAATCCGCCGCACCGCCGAGAGGCTGAGTCTGGAGATCGCCGCTTATTTGGAAGCCACTTATGAGGCCTTGTGCGAATTGGCCTTGGACCTCGCCATCGACCGAAGCGGCCGGGTTTATGTGCTTGAGGTCAACCCCAAACCGGCCCGGGAGGTATTCAGCCAGATCGGGGACGCGGAAGCTTACCGGAGCGCCATCGTCAAACCGCTGGAATATGCGATGTGGATGTATAAACGCGGAGCCGGCTCTTCCCCGTAAGGAAGAGCGGCTCCGCGGTTTTACCCGGCGTTACCGGATTTTATCAAAATTCAGGACTTCTCCGCCTGATCGTACAGCCGGATCAGTTCCTTGAAGGAGGTGATCAATACATCGGAACCGGTCAGCTCCGGGCCTTGTCCGAAGCCGGCATACGCGCAGCCGACCACGGCCTGCCCGTTCTTCTTGCCCGCCTCCACGTCGGAGGAGCGGTCTCCGACCATCCAGGCGCTATGGATGCCGTGGTTGTCGAGCAAAAGCCGTACAAGCTCGACCTTGGAGGCCGTCAAATATTCGCCGGCACTGTATATGCCTTCGAACAGGTGATGAATCCCGTGGGCTTCCGCCACTCCCTTGACATAATGCTCCAGACCGTTGCTGGCCACGAACAGTCTGACTCCCCGCTCGCTTAGCGCCTCCAGCGTATCCTTCACGCCGGGATACAATTCCGTAGCGTATTCCTTCAGCCCGGCGAGCTCCAGCTCCAGCAGCAGCTCATCCGCACGGCGGCGAACCGCTTCGCTGGAGTCCGGGATGACTTTTCGCCATATATCCTCCAGCAGCATGCCGAGGCAGCTTAGCATCAATTCTTCGGGCGGGGTTTCTCCCTCGTACAAATTCTCCTCCCGCAGCCGGTCAAACAGCTCATGATAAGCGGGGATCAGCAGGGTCTCCGTCTTGAATAGCGTTCCGTCCATGTCGAAGATCATGGCTTCGGGTTTGTACAGCCTGTTCGTAGTCGTCGTCTCCATCTCCAACAATTCCTTCCTGTCTGTAGTAGATTGCAATCCGGCCAAATATTTGCCATTTCGCGTCGAGTCCTATACAATGACGATGAAATTATTTCATGATATCAATATCTTAACATCCGGGGAGAAGTGCGCCAACATGAGCAAAAAAATAGTCGCCATCGATATGGACGATACGATTTGCCATCTGATACCGAAAGCGATCCATTATCATAATTTATTGTACCCCGATCTCCCATTAACGATGGAACAGATCGTCAGCTTCGACCTCAGCGGCATTTGGCACCCCTCCTGTTCGGAAAATATATTTTTCGGCAGGCCGGGATTATTTGAGGAATTGGAAATTTTCGATGAATATACCGTGGAGGAAATCCGGAGAATGACGGCGGATTTTGACGTGATCATCGTCACCGCGGCGCGCCCGGCATCGGTCCCGGAAAAGTGGAATTGGCTGCAGAAGCATTTGCCGTTCATTCCGTTCGAGAACTTCTTTGTCGCCAAGCGCAAATATTTGCTCGATTTCGATCTGTTGATCGACGACGGGCCGCATAACCTGATCGCCGCCAAGCAAGCGGGGAAGCACACGATTATGATTCCCCGCCCCTGGAACGCTCAGGTCCAAGAGGATTTTATCCTCAAGGATTCCTGGGACGGCATGACCGAGCTGGTGCGGACGATTTTGGCTTAATGCCCTAAAAAATATCAGAATAATATCCGTTTCACGATCCCGCCCTCAAAATCTTTCACCTGAAATTCTCCGTTCGCAAGAACGCCGTAGGAATGCGGGAAATTTCCCTTCGGCAGCGCGATGGAGCCCGGGTTCAGCACATAGATCCCTTCCTTGCGGTCGGCTACCGGAATATGCGTATGTCCTTGGATAAACACATCGCCGGGCCTCAGCGGGGGCAGCTGTTCCATGCTGTATCCGTGACCGTGAGTAACATATATGCGGCGGCCCTCGTGAAACAGCATCGCATAATCCGCCATCATCGGGAACTCCAGCAGCATTTGATCGACCTCGGAGTCGCAGTTCCCTCTTACGGCGATCACTTGGTCCTTGTTCCGGTTCAGCGTTTCCGCCACCTGCCCCGGGTTATACCCTTCGGGCAGCGGATTCCGCGGACCGTGGTTTAGGAAATCCCCCAGCAGAACGATTTGGTCCGGAGCCTCCGCCTCGACCTTCTCCATCGCGCGGTTGAGCCAATGCAGCGAACCGTGTACATCGGATATGAACATCAGTTTCATAGCCTCATCCCCTTTTTTATTATTTTTTCAAATGATAAGGTACTGTGGTTACGATCAAATCTCTCCGGTACAGCAAAAAGGCGCGAATGAGAAAGCTGGACTGGTTATGAAGTGCGTTATGCCACCGTTTCTTCGGGATGAACTGGGGAATCAGCACCGTTACCTTATAATTCGATTCCATCGCTTTGTGCTCGACCGTATCAACGAATTTGGTCAAGGGCTGAATGATGCTCCTGTACTGGGAAAACAACGTGACCAGCCGGATTTCGGGATGCCACTGATTCCATCTTTCCTCGAATTGTTTTTCCGCCTCTTTCTCAAAAGCTACGTATACGGCGATAATTTGCTCGGGATGGAGCGATTTCGCGTAATTCAGGGTATTCTCCACCACATGCGTAATTCCTGCCACCGGAATGACCATCACATTCCCTTCGACGGGAACGGAAGGCTCGCAGGTCGTAATTCTTAATTGATCCCCCACGTCCATATAATGCTTGTTGATCTTGTGGAAAAAGAACACGATCCCCGGCAAGAAGATGAGCGCAGGCCAGACCTGCGGAAATTTCGTGATAAAAAAGATCATCATGACGGTGAAGCTGATCAGCGCCCCTACCGCGTTGATCGTTAATTTGATCCCCCAGCCCGGCGGTCTTTCGCGGAACCATTTCACCAGCATGCCGGTTTGCGCCAGCGTGAACGGAATAAATACGCCCACCGCGTACAGCGGAATCAAATGCTCCGTCCGGCCTTTAAAGACGATGATCAAAAGGATCGAAGCCACCGCCAGAAACAATATCCCGTTCGAATAACCGAGCCGGTCTCCGCGTACGGTAAACATTCTGGCGATATATTTGTCCTTCGCCAGATTCACCGCAAGCTGCGGAAACGCCGAATATCCTGTATTGGCGGCCAGCACCAGAATCATGGCGGTGATCCCCTGGATTACGTAATACAACAGGTTTCTGCCGAAGGTCGCGGAAGCGATCTGGGATACGACGGTTTCCTCCGCCTTCGGGGAGATTCCGTAATAATAAGCCAGCCAGACGATGCCCGAGAACAGCAGGGCCAGCAGCAAGCCCATGGCCGCCAGCGTTTTCGCGGCGTTCTTGGGCGCCGGGTCCTTGAAGTTGGGAATCGCGTTGGAGATCGCTTCGACACCGGTCAAGGCCGAGCTGCCCGAGGCGAAAGCCTTTAACAGCAGGAAGAGGGTAAGTCCAGACACCGGAGTCCCGAGCGGCTCATGCAGATGAGGCGGAACATGGCCGACCGCGATTTGATACAATCCTACAACGATCAGGATAAACATCGCAAGGACGAATAAATAAACCGGATAAGCCAAAATGGATGCCGATTCGGTAAGTCCGCGGAGATTCAAAATCGTAATCAGCACGACCAGCCCGCAAGCGATAAGCACATTGTAAGGATGCAGCGACGGAAACGCCGACGTGATGGCGTCGGTGCCCGCGGAAATGCTGACCGCCACCGTTAAAATATAATCGACCAATAAAGCACCGCCTGCGAGGAGGCCGGCGTTTACTCCGAGATTTTCCTTCGACACGACATATGCTCCCCCGCCGTGGGGGTAAGCGTAGATAACCTGCCGGTATGACAGCACGAGGGCCAGCAGCAGGATCAGAATGCCGACGCCGATCGGGACCGAGTACCAAAACGCAGCCGCGCCGATCGTGACCAAGACGAGCAAAATCTGTTCCGGTCCGTAAGCCACGGAGGATAATGCATCCGAAGACAAAATGGCCAACGCTTTTGTTTTATTCAACTTTTGTTCGCCGAGTGCTGTTGATTTAAGCGGCTGACCGATGAGCACTCTTTTGATAAATGACAACATATCTGCAACACCACCGATGTTTATTTTTGCGCTTAGGATAAATAAGTATGAGAGTTAAAATTTGCACAGCAAAAAAAAGCCGATCCGGCGTATTTCATGCCGATCGGCCTATTAAAAATAAATTTTGTTCTTCCTTATTCTCCGTTCAACCGGTAACCCGCATGGAACACGGGGCCGACATATTCGTTAAACTGATAGCCCGAACGGATCGCGGCCGTCACGAATTTCTTCGCCTTGGCCACGGCCTCCTTCACGGTTAAGCCGCTTGCCAGCCCGCCGGTGACCGCCGCCGCAAAAGTGCAGCCCGCACCGTGGTTATGGGCGGGTTCGATTTTTTCCGTCTCCAGGACGGTAAATTCCTCGCCGTCATAGAACAGATCGATCGCTTTATCGCCTTCCAGCGCCTTGCCGCCCTTGATCACCACGTTCGCGGCGCCGCGTTCGTGAATGATCTCCGCCGCCTTTTTCATCTCGTCCAAAGTAGTCAAGCGGCCCAGGCCGGATAGTACACCCGCCTCAAACAGGTTCGGCGTAACGACCGTCGCCAAAGGCACCAGCAAATCGCGAATCGCATCCGCGCTTTCGGGATTGAGAACCTCGTCCTCCCCTTTGCAGACCATGACGGGATCGATGACGACATTTTTTTGGCCGTGCTGGCGCAGCGTCTTCTCCACGACTTCGATGATCGGCACGCTGCCGAGCATCCCCGTTTTCATGGCATCGACAGGTCCGCCCGCGAACACGGTTTTGAGCTGCTCGGCCACCAGGCCTTCATCCATCGGATAAACGCTATGATGCCAGCCCCGCTCCGGGTCCATCGTGACGATACAAGTCAAGGCGCTGAATCCGTAGGTGCCGTATTCTTCAAAGGTCTTCAGGTCCGCCTGAATCCCTGCTCCGCCGCTGGAATCGCTGCCGGCAATGGTTAAAGTCTTGATTATCTTTGACATACGCTAGTGCTCCTTTGCGAAAAACTAAACTGCCTTCGGCCTCTATTGTAGCATTATTTTCAGAAAGTAGTTGAATTATTTAATACTATTTGCATCGGAAATCATATTTAATGCCGGGACGGGATCGCGGTCTCCCAGGATGTAATACTTCTCCGGATCATAGCTCCCGAACGCCGTCAGGACGATGGCCTTGATCAGGGCCCGGGCTTTCAACAGCATCTCGTCATACTCCTCCTCCGGATCGGAAAGCACTGTAATGGCCCCTCCCACGCCGATGGTCAGCTTGTCCTGATGGCAAACGATCGTGCGGATCACGATATTAAAATCGGCCGCTCCGTTCAACGCGAAATATCCGATCCCGCCGGAATAGATTCCGCGCGGGCGGTGCTCCAGCTTGTCGATCAGCTCCATGCTTCGGATCTTCGGCGCTCCGGTCATCGAGCCTCCCGGAAAAGCCGCAGCGATGCAGGCTACGGCGTTGGTTCCCCGCTTCAGCTTGCCCGACACGGTGGTTACCATCTGATGCACGGTCTGGTAAGTCTCAATATGCATCAGCTTCGGCACCTTGATGCTCCCTATCTCGCATACTTGTCCCAAATCATTGCGCAGCAAATCGGTAATCATCAGATTTTCCGCCCGGTTCTTTACGCTCTCAGCCAGCCCGCGAATGAGTTCGCGGTCCTGTTCGGGGGTGCTTCCCCTGCCTGACGTTCCTTTGATCGGTTTAGCCCGGACTGCGCCCTCCCGGTCCACCTGAATGAAGCATTCCGGCGACGAGCTCAGCACTTGAACGTCCCCGAAGGCCAAATAAGCCGAGTAAGGGGCCGGGTTCATCTTCCTTAAGATCAAATACAGTTGTAGCGGGTCGACGGCACAGGAAACCTCCAGTTCATTCGTCAAATTGATTTCGTACGATTCTCCCTGCCGCAAAAACCGCTGTGCCTCGAGGATATCCCCGATATATTCGCGGTAGCTGCGGTTTAGCTTAAATTCAAGCTTTTGTACGGATACCGGCGCTTCGGGAGTCGCCGCTTCGCCGGAGCGTTTTTCCAAATTGGACGTCATCCCCCGAAACCGCAACCGGTGCTCCATCTCGCCGAGCCACATTAGGTTGAGCTTGTTTCCCGGACTGTCCTCTTGGTCCGCTACCAGGCAAAGCAAATACATGCATTGTTCCCGATGATCAAAAATAACCATACGGTCCGCCAGCACCACTCCCCCGTCCCGCATTCCGGATACATGGGCCTCAGCCCCTCCGGAATCAGCCTTCAACTCATAACCCAGGTATCCGACAAACCCGCCGTTTAGCGGGAATGGAACTTCGGTTTCAACCTTTAATCGGGCCAATTGCCGCTCCAGGTATTCATAAATCGTCATCTTTTCCTGTGTCGTTATGCCTCCCCGGGTGATCGTAACGATTTTGCGGGCTACATCGTAATTGACGATTTGGCTGAAGGCCCCCAAAGTATTTCCCATATATGAAAACCGGGCCGAATCGGAATCCGTCTTGCTGCTGTCCAGCCAAAAGGAATAGGTGTCCCTGTCGTGAATCCATTCGGTGAAAACCCGCTCCGGGTCGGTAAATCCCTCAATTTTGCGGACGATGACGCGGGCGGGTTCATCATCGGGTATATCATTATGGACTTTTATGTCCTTCCCGTGCCTGTTCTCCGGCGCATGCAGCGGTTTCAGCGGAATTCGGCGCGGTGCGCGCGATTTCGGGTGGTCTTTATAGAATTTTTTCGCCAGAGCGATGAAATTCCCGATAATCCGGTCTCCATATTCGGTGCAGATGGATTCGGGATGAAACTGGATGCCGTAGATCGGCTTCTTGCGGTGACGTATGCCCATGATCACGTTGTCTTCCGACCAGGCCGTGATTTCCAGCTCGCCATCAGGAACATCCCGAACCATCAAGGAATGATAACGTACCGCCCGGAACTGCTGGGGAATTCCTTGAAAAAGCCCGTTCCCCGTATGCTTTATCCCGCTGATTCCCCCATGCATGATTTGCGGGGTTTGCGAAATTTTGGCGCCATAGAGGTAACCGATCCCCTGATGCCCCAGACATACGCCAAGCACAGGTACACCGGAATGAAGAATAACCGATTCGCTCACCCCGAAATCGCGGAGTATTTCGGGCCGCCCCGGCCCGGGAGAGATAATGGCCGCGTCAAAATCATATCTTGATAATTGAGCCCAATTCAGTTTGTCGTTCCTGATGACCGCAGGTTCTTCCCCGTTGACTTGGGCTATGAGCTGAAACAGGTTATAGGTATAGGAATCGTAATTATCCACAAGCAGTATTTTCATGGCTTCACCTTCTTTCAAGGTAAGTGATATCCCTGTAATTATACCGTTCTACGTGGAAATCGTCTTTCAGGAAAATATAGCAAAAAAAAGGAGTGAACAGGCTGTCCGCCGGCTCACTCCCTTTTTCGCTCATTCGCAAACTAATTGGCAATAGCCTGACTTGCCGCATCAATTCTCTCCTGCGAGGCATTGAAGCATTTTTTGCACACCTTCAGCGGCTGCCCGGAGCTGGTTGTCTTTGTATAAAGCAGTTTAATCCGCTTGCTTCCGCATACCGGACAGGTCCCCCGTCCCCGGGACGGCAGATTCCAGAGCGCCTTTCCCCGTTTTGACTTCGACATGGTATCACCTTACCTCTACAGCGTATAGGCTTCTTCTATCCGTTCGTTAAAATATCCGTTTCTGATCCCGGCTGTCCTTCAGGATTTCCACCGCTTCGCGGAAACGCATCGAGTGGACGACCTCGCGCTCGCGCAGGAATTTCAGGCCGTCCTGCAGGTCGACGTCATCGGTCATGTCGATCAGCCACTGGTATGTAGCCCGGGCCTTTTCTTCCGCCGCAATATCCTCATAGAGGTCGGCGATCGGGTCGCCTTTGGCTTGGATATAAGTAGCCGTAAACGGTACTCCGCTGGCATTTTCGTAGAAAAGAGCCTTATCATGGTTGACATAATGGGGAGCCAATCCTGCCGCCTTCAACTCTTCCATAGTTGCATCCTTCGTCAGCTTATAGACCATGGTGGCAATCATTTCCAGGTGTGCGAATTCCTCGGTGGCTATATCGTTGAGTACACCGATTACCTTATCCGGGATCGTATATCTTTGATTCATGTAACGCAGGGCGGCGGCCAATTCTCCATCGGCTCCTCCATACTGCTCTTGGAGCAATTTAGCCATACCGATATCACATTTGCCCACACGGACCGGATATTGCAGCTTTTTCTCATAGATCCACATTGCTTTGCGTTAACCTCCTTTAGACATTCTGTGCAGCTAAAGATAGGCAGGTAGTTATACCTGCCACGGCCATGGGGGTTCCGACCATTGCCACGGGAACTTGGAATAGGCGCGGCCGAAATTTTGCAATGGACCATAAAGCTGCTGAAAATGGTTGGCCAGCTGCGTTCTTTCCTGAGTCAATTGATTGAACTGCTGAATGGAAGCCAAGTCGTCCGGATGCGTGTCGAGAAACAGATTGAGCTCAACCAGCACAAAATCAAGCGCCTGCAGCTTCTCCAGCAATGCGTAGTACTCCGGATCGTAATTCGGTTTGGAAGTGGAATTCATGTCATCACCGTCCTTTTCCCCATCTGGATTCATAGGGACTGTACAAAGCGGGCCACAAAGTTCCATGCCTTAAAGCTTCTTCGGGAGTAAATTGCGGCAGGTTCAACGGCTGAAAGCAAATATATAACTGCGGCGGAGTGCTGAAGGTTTTACAGGTAATGGGAGGGCATGGATCAAAGGGGCCGATAAACGGAGCATAAGAATGCTCATTGGGAAAACTCAAATGAGGTTCCTCCTTTACGGGATTTCCTGTATCGGCAAAGGACAAGGTCTTCCTTCGCCTCCTCATCATTAACATATGACATTCGCCCAGATTATGAACCCGGTTTCTTAAGAAAAAGGCAAAATCCCGCAGGAAAATGCCGAGGGACATTCAGCCGGCGCAAATAAGGCTGTCTCTCATGGTGTTGTACCTTGAGAGACAGCCCTTGATTGAATGCCGCCGGTTATACCCCCGGCTCAAATTCCTGCTGGCCTTTGTCCGGCGCTTTTTGCTTAATCAGCTTCACCCGGGTAATCCGCAGCCGGCCGGATTCCGCGACTTCAAAGGTGACATCGCCGACGACCTTTTTCTTGCCCTTCGCCGGCACGCCGTCCAGCTCCTTGAACAGCCAGCCGCCGACGGAATCGACCTCCTCGTCTTCAATGTCGATCCCCATCAGGTCGTTGACGTCTTCGAGCAGCATGCGGCCGTCGACGGAATAGACGCCCTCGCCGAGCTTCTCCACCTCGGGGCGCTCATCCTCGAATTCGTCATGCAGATCGCCGACGATTTCCTCGAGAATTTCCTCGACCGTCAGCAGCCCGGCCGTTCCCCCGTATTCGTCGACGACCAGTGTTAGCTGGGAATGCTTCTTCTGCATCAGCCGCAGCACGTGGCTGACCTCCATCGATTCGGGTACATTGAGAATCGGCCGCACCATATCGGCCAGATTCAGCGGATGATCGGACTCCGGCAGCAACAGGTCCGTGATATGCACAAACCCGATGATCTGGTCCTTATCTTCCACGGCCACAGGGTAGCGCGAATGCTTCGTGTCCGCGACGATCTTCATGTTTTCTTCCCAGGACAGATTCGTGTACAGGCAGTCCATATCGGTGCGGGGCAGCATGACTTCACGGGCGAGCATATCCGAGAAATCGAAAATATTGTCCATCAGCTTCATTTCGTCCTTGTCGATCACCCCGCTTTTCGCGCTCTGATTCATCAGAATGCGAATTTCCTCTTCGGAGTGAGCCGCTTCCCCTTCGCCCGCCGGCTCGATGCCGATCAGACGGATCATGGAGTTCGCGGCCGTATTCAGCAGCCAAATGACCGGCAGAAACAGCTTATAGAAGAACAGCAGCGGAGCGGAAAGCCAGAGCGAAGCGGTCTCCGACTTCTGGATCGCGATCGATTTCGGAGCCAGTTCGCCGATAACGATATGTAGAAACGTAATGATCGCAAACCCGACCGCCACCGAAACGGTCGAAATCAAAGTCGGATCGGAAACCCCCATTTTGTGCATTAATGGCTCGATCAGCAGTTCGGAAACGGCCGGCTCCCCGACCCAGCCGAGTCCGAGCGAAGCCAGCGTAATCCCGAGCTGGGTTGCCGACAAATAGGCATCCAGCTTCTTATTGACCCTTAGCGCGTAAACGGCGCGTTTATTGCCTTCGCTGACGAGCTGCGTCAGCCGCGATTGACGCACCTTGACGAGCGAGAATTCCGCAGCGACAAAAAAGCCGTTCATCAGCACGAGAATGAGAACGATAAACAAGTTCAAGAACAGTTTGCCGAATTCAAAATCGGTATGCGCCTGGGTTATGGCATAGTGCATGTAACGTTGCCTTCTTTCTATAGTGTGATCGCTGTACGGGATTTGAAATCGATATCTTTATAATACATGTCGGCGACCAGCAAATTCGGTCCGCAGCATCCCACCGCGTCGCAGTGGCAGTTGACTTTCCGGTTCAGCGGATGATCGTCCCGCCATTTGGCGAATATATCGTCCAGCTTCGCTTCCTTCACATTGCCGAACGCCGGAATGGCCGCAAAGTCGGTCACATAAACATCGCCGGTGAACATATTGACATTGACCCGGTTTCTGCCGTCCGGGTCGTTCCGGACCGTGACGTTCGGCTCCTTGCGCAATCGCCGCAGCAATTCCGCGTCCTCGCCATTGCCGTTGCAGGCAAAGAACGGCAGCGTGCCGAACAGCATCCACAGGTCGGGATCGCGGTCGTCCAGCAGGGAATGAATGGCCCGGCGCATATCCGCCAAAGGAAGCACCGGCAAGCCTTCGGCAAAATCGGCCGCGTACATCGGATGAACTTCATGGCGGCGGCAGCCCATCTCGACGATCAGCCGGTGTATTTCCGGCAGCTTTTCGTGGGTGCGGTAATTGATCATCGACTCCGCAGAAATGAACATTCCCGCTTCGCTTAGTCTCCGGGCATTCTCCATCATTTTGTTATACATGCGGTAGGCGGTCTCGGCATTCACCGGGTGGCCGCTGCGGGCAAATCCGACCTCATGGAAATCGCGCTCGCTGGTATAGTTGAACGATATATGCATTACGTCCAGATAAGGAAGCAGCTTCTCGTACCGCTCGTAATCCAGCGTTAAATTGGAGTTGATCTGAGAGCGGATCCCCCGCGATTTGGCGTATTGCAGCAGCGGCACAATCACCTCGTCCACCGTCTGGCGGCGGAAGGTCGGTTCCCCTCCCGTAATGCTGATTGTACGCAAATTCTCCACCTGGTCCAGCGATTTCAGCATCAAGGACAAAGGAATTTGCTCCGGCTCCTTGAGCACGAGGCTGTCGCCGACCGCGCAATGCTCGCAGCGCATATTGCAGAGATTGGTAACCGTCATTTCCACACTGGTCAGCACATGCCGGCCGAATTCGCGCAGCGACACGATCGGGTCCCAAGGATCGTAGCTCGGGGATATGTCGCGGAGCTCATCCGTATTATGATTGTCTATTTTCATCATTTTCTCACCTTATTTCATTTATTAACCTAAAAAAGGAGAAAATGCACCTGCCGGTGCAGCCTCTCCGCTTTTGTCCGATGGCCGTTAAGAGATCAGCCCTCCGGTTTATCTTCCATTCCGTCGACATTCGTAATCACTACGGATAACTGATTTCTTAAGTCCACATCGAAAGGCGACTTCACTTCCGCGCCAAGCGGATCGTTCAGAATGCGGATCACGGGACGGTGCGGAACATCCTTATGAATCTTTACCACAACGCCTTTCTCGCCGGTGTTCAGCGTCACCGTCATTCCGAGCGGATAGATGGCCACATGGTCACGGAACACCTCCAGCTTGGATTTCTCATACCATTCCCCGCTGCCGGTATACAGCACTTCCAACGCTTGGTGGGGAAGCATGGCAGGACGGTATACGCGATGAGTCGTCATGGCGTCGTATGCGTCGGTAATTGCGATCCAGCGGGCGAATTCGGAGATTTCCTCTCCCTTCAGCCCCCGCGGGTAGCCGGTCCCGTTGATCCGCTCATGATGCTGGAACGCGCAGTGCGCGGATTTCAGCGGGATCCCGGGCTCATCCTTGAGCAGCCGGAAGCCTATTTCCGGATGCTTTTTGATCTGTTCGAACTCCGCGTCGGTTAAGCGCGACGGTTTGTTGAGCAATTCGAGCGGGAGTTTGGTTTTCCCGATATCGTGAAGCATCGCCCCGAGGCCAAGCAGAGTTAAATCATCCTTGCTGTAACCATGAATCTGTCCCAGTAAAATGGTATAAACGCAAACATTCAAAGAATGCCGGTATAAATACTGATCCATACTGTTGATGTTCATCATCATAATCATAGCGTCTTCGCGCGAGCTGAGATCGTCCATGATGGATTCGACCAGATTGGTAAATGCTTTTCCCAAACGCGGGTAAACGATGCCTTTTACGGCGGGCTGCATCATTTCTTTAAAGCTGGTACGGATTTCCCGGAGCGCCCGTCGTCGCGTCTCATCCTCGATCATATCCTGAATGACGATGTCATCGGTCCGCGGATCGGCGACATAGACCAAATCCAGCCCATGGGCGCGCAAGCGGCGGATAATCGCCTCGCTAAGCTCCGCGTTTTCCGATAATAATACGACTCCGTCTTCACTGTATATTTTTTTGCCGAGCTTCATGCCGGGCTGTAAAGAGCTCACAGGTATTAGGCGCAAAGAACCACATCCGTCTCATTGTTTGCTGTCATCTTAAGGTGCATATTGCGAAAATAGAAAAAACTTCTATTATTATAGAATACTATGTAATCATCCGGAATGCATCCAAAGTTTTTATACCCGGTCTATTTTCCATCTTGGCAGGAAGCAGTTTTCCACCGCGCCGGCCGTTTGAAGTTCGGTTTTAAGCAGGTCCCTGATAAAATCGGGCAGCAAATACTGCAAATCCTCGCCGTTCTTCAACCGTTCGTAGCCGATCCCGAACGTAAACATATCCAACGTCCCGACGATATACGTTTTCTCCGGGGAAATCGGTACCCCCTGGACGCTGGCCCGAATGATTTTATGAAAAGGCCGTCCGGCCGGGTCGTGCACGATCTCCATCCCGTCCACGCAGATGCCGCCGAGGACTTTGCCGCGGAAACCGAAGCCGGAGATGGCCTTTGTGTTAATATCCACAAGGAGAGATTCCTCCAGGCTGTACAAAATGTCCTCCCCGCTCAGTGCCATCCGGCAGGGATTGATGGGAGACGGGCAGCGTTCATGCAGCATCCCTTCGCTGATCTCCCCTGCGGGCAGATCGGCAAGCAGTTGACCGCTGTTTACTATCGCCAGCTCGCTGCCCGTATATCTTCTCACCGCTTGCGCCAAAAGATTGCCGAACGCCGATTCGGCATCATAACGGACGGGCAGCTCCCGCTCGGTCACGGCGACGGTACGGTTTAACCGCCGCTTGGCCGCTTTCCGGTGAATGGCGATAGCATTTACGACACTGCTGCTTTCCGCACCCGCTTCCACCGGGATACAGCGTCCGCCCGCGATAACCGGTTTGCCGCTCGCGGGATCCTTCCTAACAGTGACGGTTCCGAGATACCGGCCGAATTTGCCCGCGGCCGTGATGGCCGTCGTTCCGACGAACAGCGGCTCCTCCAGCAAATGATGCGTGTGCCCGCCGATGATCAGATCGATGCCGGGAACCGTCTCCGCGAGCTCCCGGTCCATCGGAAGACCCAAATGGGACAGGACCACGATCAGATCGGCCTGTTCCCGCAGCTTACGTACCGATGCGGCGATCGCGACTTTCGGGTCGAGCGCTTCAAGGCCAAGCAAACGGTAAAACGCCGGATAAGACGCCGTTGCGCCGACCAAACCGATCGTCAGCCCGCCGCGCCGGATGATCAGATGCTCCTTCATCCATTCCGGCGGTTGGCCCGTGGCCGTCTCGCGGATATTGCCGCAAATGACCGGGCAAGCCAATCCGGCATAGGCTCGGCCCAATAATTCGGGCGTAAAGGTAAGACCCTCGTTGTTCCCGATCGTGATCGCATCGTATCCTGTCAGGTTAAGCACATCGACATTCGCTTGCCCCATCGTCCCTTCCGTCTCTACGGCGGCGCGGTCCATATGGTCCCCTATATCAAGCAGCAGGACGGAAGTATGGGGCTGGGCCCGCTGGTTGTCGACCATGGCGGCAATCCGGCCCATGGCGCCGAAATGGCTGTGCAAGTCATTGGTGAAAACAATCGTTAACGTTTCTTGATCCGTCTCCGGCTGCATTACCCGGGCCTCCTTGTTGTCCTCATAAAAGTATCTCAACTCTATATGAATACTCCGGATTAATTAATGAATAATTATTTATAAGAAATATTATATACCTTAAAATAAAATATTGTCTTCTTTATATGATATATTAAAATAGTTTCAAATCCATTCGAGGTGAATAAACATGATCATAACGATATCTCTGTTCGCAGGCCTGGCCGACCGGATCGGTACGTCAAGCCTGAAATTTTCCTGCAAAGATACGGAGATGAACGCCGGGCGGCTGAAGCGGCTTCTGGCCGAGGCGTACCCCGATGCCTCCTCCCTGATCGCCGTGTCCTTTGTCGCCGTCAACCAGGAATACGCCTTGGACTACCAGCCCATATCCGAGCAGGACGAGGTCGCTCTTATCCCGCCGGTCTCGGGCGGAGAACCTATGAGCGAGGACAAACGTGCTCACGAGAGCGCCGACGGCTTGTTCGTCATTACGGAGGACGAGCTGTCCGTCGAGGCGGTCACCGCTAAAGTCATTACGGCGAATCACGGGGCAACCCTCACCTTTACCGGTACGACGCGCGAGATGACCGGTGAACAACGGACCGTCCATTTGGAATACGAGGCCTATGTTCCGATGGCTTTATCCAAATTGCGGCAGATCGGCGCCGAGATCGGCGAGCAGTGGCCCGGAACCCTCTGCGCGATCAGCCACCGGATCGGCCGGGTGGATATTGCCGAGGCTAGCGTAGTCATCGCGGTATCCTCACCGCATCGGGCGGGCTGCTACGAAGCCAGCCGTTACGCTATTGAAAGACTGAAGCAAATCGTCCCGATCTGGAAGAAAGAGTCCTGGGAAGACGGCGCCGAGTGGAAAGGCCATGGCCTGGGCCCTTGGGACCCGTCGGCACCGGGAATACTGACCTAACCCGGGAACCGCCGGAGTCCCTTTGTCCCAAAATCATAATTGTCAACCCAATTATTTCCTGTTATGATAAAGAAAATTGTAAATAATTGAGGTGTCATCATCCTTGAAAGCGCATATTATGGATCTTAGTCCGGGCGATCGTCTGGAGTCCGATGTTTTCAATCATTTTGGGGTGCTGGTCCTCCAGAAGGATAAAGAACTGACCAACGATGCGATCGTCAGGCTCATGCAGCACGGTATCGATTATGTCGATATCGTCCCGCACACACCGGATGTCCAGGTCCCCGTGGCACAAGGTGCTCCGGAGCACGTTCAAAAGGTAAAGCCCTATTTTGACGATGCCGTCGACGGATTTGAAGCGATCTTTCTGGAATCGCTTTCCAGCGGTACTTTTGATGAACGCAAAGTCGATCAAATGCTACAGCCCATGTTGAATCAGTTAGTGGTCCAGAAAGACGTGGTTTCTCTTCTGCTTATGGTGAATGACAACGACAACTATACATATAACCACTCTTTGCAAGTCGGAATGCTTTCTTATTATATCGCTTCCTGGCTCGGTTATCCCAAGGATGAAGCGAATGCCGCAGGGAAAGCGGGATACTTGATCGATATCGGCAAGAGCATGGTGCCCCAGGATATTTTGCATAAACCCGGCAAACTTACGGAAACCGAATTCGCCGAGATTAAACGTCATACAGTGTACGGTCACGACATTATTATGAAATCGACCGGAGACGAGCTATCCGCTCTCGTGGCTTTGCAGCACCATGAACGGGAAGACGGAAGCGGTTACCCCAAAGGCTTGACCGAACACGAAATCCACCCATTCGCCAAAATCGCGGCCGTCGCCGATGTTTACTCCGCTATGACCTCCAACAGAGTATATCAGTCTAAGCGGGAGCTCCTGTCCGTCCTGCGGGAATTGAACAGCCTGAGCTTCGGCAAGCTGAGCCCGGAACCGACGCAAGCACTCATCAGCCATCTTCTCCCGAATTTCATCGGCAAAAGAGTTCTGCTCAGCACCGGCGAAGTCGGCTCGATCATCATGACCAATCAGACCGATTTCTTCAGACCGCTCATCCAGACGGATACCAAATTCATCGATTTGTCCAAGGAGCGCGAAATCACCATCGAAGATGTCTATATCTAACTTGCCGGTAAACCTAAATCCACTCTCTTATTTTTCGATAAATAGGAGAGTGGATTTAGTTTCAGGCTCCTTTTTCCGATATAAAATGGAGTGATACTTAGAGAGGGTGGCATAATGGACAGCATGCACGAATTAAAAATGGCCGTCACACTGGAGCATGAGGTTGTCTTGACATTGGAGAGCGGAGAATCGGTCGTGGGCTTGCCGAAGTGGGGTTCAAATCCGGAAAAGGTACAAATCAGGACGATCGAAGGCGCCGTATGGCTGATGCTTGACGAAGTTAAGCATGTCACGCGGATCATCCCGTTTCAATTTTAAATAGTCACTATAAATAAAAACGTGTCTACCTTTCCGTACTAAAGGTGCGGAGTGAAGGCGGGCACGTTTTTCGCTCTCCTCTTTTTTGTCTGACTAAGGATTAAAAACTATGTTGCAGTAGGAGCACCCGATAGATTCTCAATGTCCGTCGATCCAAAAATCAGCAGTGTGATCACAATAATCAGCAGAATATTGTTGGCAAAATTTTCTCCGTCAAATTCGCTCATTCCTTTAACCACCCTTCATGATTAATCATATTATTCAGCCGGAATTGCCTGTTTTTTTCTTCAATGCCTCCATAATATCGTTTAAGGTCATATTTCCGTTTTCATTCATAAAATTCACCAATTTATCGACACTGTCATTGCCGGTAGTTTTAAATTTGCCGACAAGGCTGACAAATAGAGAGGCATCGGTATATAACTGCACCGAATCCACCTTGAGTTTCCCGGTCAACAGCAACGCCGCGACCGTCAGTTCCAGTTTTTTATTCCCTCGAAAAATGGGAAGGGAATTATTCTGTCCGCTTTTTTGCGCCCGTTTATTTCGTTTGTTTTTTTGCGGTTGAGCAGCCATTCTTCCTTCCCCCATAATTTGAAACGCTATTAATGAGACATATTTATTGCAAATTATTATATTCACCAAGATGGATTTTAGTGAGGGACAACAAAAATTCAATGAAATTAGTAAAAAAGTAATAGATACGAAATCCTGATTTTGGTCAAACGTCTCACTAAGACTAATGATTATTTATTCGATGAAAATACCATAGTTATCAACAATAACAAACATTATGAAGATTTAAAAAGAATCGAGCAATTAATTTATAAGTTACAAAACGAGCCGGCTCCGGTTGCTCCGACAAACCAATCGGGTGAAGATGCATTTACAAAACTCGAAAAATTAGCTCAACTAAAAGAACAGGGTATAATTAGTGCCGAAGAATTCGAGGCTAAGAAAAAAGAAATATTGTCTCAAGTATAAAAAACAAAGCCCGCTGACCTATATGGACAGCGGGCTTTGCATTGTTAAACTTATCCGATGGAACCTTCCATCTCTACTTCATCACAGCGAAATTGGGCCAGGAATGCGCATAAAACAACATTTTCGCGCAAACAAGCGTTCTTATTTTTCGTCTTTTGGTCTCGTTTTCGTATCAAACGGTATCACGAGCGGTATCAAAATTCTAAAATAAGACGCCCCAGCCACACATTCGATGAGGGAACAATAAATAAATTTTCCTTCATTAATTATGGAGGGTTGTCTGATGAAGTTAAGTGACTTGAAACCAGGCTTACCGATCCAGATTATTGCCGACCACCCAAACGGTTACGGCGGCCGCAAAGGTAAAGTGATCGCCATCGGAACGTTTGAGGGTGGCCCGAAGGCGATCAGCGTATTGGTCGATATTTACGAAGCGTGTTTACTTGTTGTTGAGCCGGAGGGGCTGGATCCCGTCGAGCCGGATCCGCTCCCGCCCGGATGGGCAGAGATTGAGGTATAAAGCAAAAGACCACAGAGGCGATATGCTTCCGTGGTCTTTTGCTAGTAGTTCATGAAGTAATCGACATTGTTACCCCGGTTCCGGGGCTTTGGCGTTGTCGGCACGTCTCTTTCCCAGGCTTCCAGGATTACGATCGTTTCCAGCGCCGGCCGATCCGGCCAAAAGATATATTCCTTTTCAACTAACCCGCTGAGCCCGTGCTCGATATCAGCATATCGACGGCCGATCATTCGCTCCAGTTCGGCCTTTGTCGGCATACGATGAGTGCGGAGATTATAATTTGAGAGGACACGGAGCAGTTTTCTTTCAAGATCGCTTAACATTTTATCACCCCAAATACGAACATATATTCTTATTATATTTCGCCTTAAGGTAATTATCAAACATAAAAAAGCCCCGCCAGCACAAAGCCAGCGGAGCTTTTTACCGATTCTTTCGGATTTGTTTATATAATAACCTATTTTTTGGAATTGCGCAATCCAACGGCCAACGTCCGCCATCCTTCTGTCGTAAACTCCGGCTCACTGATTAATCCGCCCAGGTCCGCCGAGCCAAACTCGTCCACAAACCACTTCGGTGCCGGTACTTTCGCGGTCACCTTCTCCAGCTCCACCACCCTGGTTACCAGTTTATCAAAGGCCGCTTTTTCCGCTGCTGTCATGCCTTCATCATCCTCCCTATTAATTTTAGCTAGGGCTTTTGCCATGGCCGTCTCAGTCGGCTTCCGTCCCGCCCTGTATTGAGCCGTGGTTAAGCCGAAACACATCTCAAAATGCGGATAGTCTTTAAAGCTCTTCCAATCGCCTCCCCACTCAAAACCGAGAGACTTGGCGATCTCCACGACTCCCATCCAATCTTTGCCGACGGTCCAAGATACGTTTTTACCATCGGGCATCAGTAAGCAAAAATCAATCGCCACGCCAAAGTTATGGTTGCTGTAGCCGCCGCGGGCGTTGGTCACGATCTGCCCGGGCTTGGTACGGCCTTGGGCATATAGGGCGTCTTGCTCCGCAATCGTCCGTAGCCCCTGGGTAATCAGGATCGGCACGCCTCGGGCAAATGAGCGTTCTATCAACCTCTCCGCCGCTTGCCGGACGACAGGATGCAGGCCGGATAACTTCGGGACCGATTTACTCTTTACGTACTCCAGAGTCAGAGCCATTGTCCGTCGAGCCTCCCTTCCCCTGAAGAATCGCAATCGCCTTTTGCAATCCCGGAGGGATCGGCGCACCAAGCCGTCCCGCGTTTTCGAGCAGGCTCAGTAGCTCATTGGAGAGATAAAAGAATATCGCGGCATCGCGGAATAGATGTGCATCACCCAAGGCGCTATCAACCAAGTGGGCCACGG
The DNA here is from genome assembly GCF_036553665.1 of Paenibacillus haidiansis. Lineage (NCBI taxonomy): Bacteria > Bacillati > Bacillota > Bacilli > Caryophanales > Paenibacillaceae > Paenibacillus > Paenibacillus haidiansis. Next base: position 81,978 of record NZ_JAZHPZ010000019.1, read on the forward strand.
CCACAATGGCAAAGATCATCACCTTTTTGGCGATCCCCCACCCGCCGATCCTGCTGCTGAGCTTACCCTCTTGGGCAGCGGCAGCCACCCCGGAAACATAATCGATTACGACGAAAGCCAACAGGATATTGAGCAACGGCGACCATCCTCCAAATAAGAATCCAGCTACGATACTGAGTGTCGGTAAAATTGCTTTAGCGAAGTTTTCCACCATTATCATCCTTTCAAATGTAATAGCCCCCGGATCGGCTCCGAGAGCAAAAAGAAAAACACGCCAGTTAGGCGTGTCATTGAACCAGGTATTTTTTATGCTGTTCTCGTTTGCGCTCCTCCGTGATCCGGGCATATCGAAGCGTCGTTTGTGGGTCGGAGTGCCCCATGAGCTCCTGAACGGCTACCAGCTCAGCTCCGTTGTTAAGCGTTAGTGTCGCGAAGGTGTGCCGGAGTACGTGAGGGCTTACTTTTCTGGCCAGTCCTGCTGCCTGGGCGATAACATCGATCTCCCGCTGAATTCCCCGGCGAGAGAGTCGTCGGTAAGGCCGCCGCTCCGTGACCATTAGCGCCTCGCCATCATCGGTTCGACTGGCCAGATACCGGTTCAAGTGGTACATCGCCTTGAACGAGAAATACACTTCCCTCTCCTTATTTCCTTTCCCAACAACCCGGCAACTCATTGACTGGTGATTGATGGCCGCTCGGTTCATCCCGAACACTTCAGATAGCCGGCAGCCAGTCGCGTACAGCACCTCGATAAATGCCCGCTGCCGAACTGTACGGCAGGCCTCCCTTAGCATCTCAAGCTCAGCCACGGTCAAGGCTTTCGGCAAGCGCTTTTCCTGCTTCGGCGTCTTGAGACGCGCTGACGGATCGCGCGGGATGATCTCCTCGGCCGTCAGCCAGCCGAAGAAGCTTTTTAGGACAGACAGCTTTCGTCCAACCGTACTCATCTTCAGGTGATCGAACTGGCCCAGGTACGCCCGGATATCTGCCGCAGTCACGGACTCCATTCGCTTTGTAACGTATCGGAAGAAAATTCGAAGCTCCAACTCGTACCCGGCGAGGGTAATCGGGCTAAGCCCTTCCAGCCGCTTCGCCGACAAGAACATACTGAGCTTTTCGTCAGAATCAGGATGAGGCTCATTTTCCTCCACCTTCTTGATATGGTATTTGGATATCACAGCGGATAGGATTGACTTGGTGCGTTCAGCATTAAACTCCGGCAATTTATCAGATAACACGGCCACAACGTCGGACAACAGCTGCTCACTCGCATTATTCATATTATCACCTCTAGGTTATATAACTTATATAACTAATATACAAACGTACATTCTAGTTGTCAAATATAAGTTATATAACCTATACTACCTTTGAGGAGATGATTGAATGCCGATAGATAAATCAAAAAACACTCAGATTCTCGTGACCTTTCCAAACGAAACGGTCGAGGAGATCGAAAAGTTTTGGCACGAAAGGCAACTGAAGAGCAGGAGTGAAGCAATACGAGAGCTCGTCAAAATTGCTTTGGAAAAAGAGCCGTCGGAATGATCCGGCAGCTCTTTTTTTATCTCCCTCGATGTTGCGCAGTATCGTCCTATTGCTCATAGCTAAAAGGAGAATTGACGATCACTACCCGCTCCAAATCGCTTATCGTATAACGTTCTGCTGTTAAAGTCAACTACGAACACGTCGAGAGCTTCTTCGGACAATGTATTTACCGTTCGCGTAGGGCTTTGATCGTTGTCTTTAAATGCTGCCGAACATAAGCAACTTACATACAAAACACCGTTAATTGTTATCGATGCGTCATAGTGTATATGACCGCTTATGACTGCGATCACATCACCAGGAGTGGAAAATGTTTTGTTGATATTGTACACGTAATCCGTAATTGTTCCGCTACCTTGATAACTCGAACCATTTTTATAAGCCTCGATTAGCCCCTTGATGGCCTCGCCGTTAATTTGATCAACGCTCCCAAAAATACCGTTGATCGGATGGTGCATAAAAATAATAACCCTCCATCCCGCGGGAGTCGCTAATGCCTCGTTTGCAAACCAACTTATTTGATCCTGACGGAATGCTGACTTGTTTTGAGATACATATTTGTTCGTACCATCTGGATTGGCGATATACGGATTATCTGATGAATTAAGAATGATCACCCTCGCTTTATGTCTTGCAATATCATAGTAATAATACCCTAGTGATCGATTGCTACCATCTTGCTCTATGTCATATTTTTCTGTCGGTTTTACAATACGCGCATACATCTCGTTAGGATTAATAACATCCGACAATAAGTTGCCGTGCTCGCTTGCATACCAGCTTCCATCGTCGTGGTTACCTTTGCAGACAAAAGACGGGCAACTATCGTCAAAAAATAAGCGCATAGCGTTCGTGATATCTGCGGCATTTCCTGCTTTTGCTTGGTCGCCGTCAACGATATCTCCACCATGCACTTTAAAATCAAACGATATATATTTTTGCAGATCACTGATGTTTTTTAAGTGCTGTAAAGATGCTTGTTTTTGAGTGAGACGATTAGTTGCATATGTGGCATAGTGCGTATCTGTGATATAACCAAACGTCAGAGTGTCCGGTGTTTGCAATTCTTTAACTCCCTCGGAAAACGATAAGAAGGAGTTGCTGAAGTGATCAGGTGCAACCAATAGTTTGCGCAACTGAGTTGCATCGGCAATTTCGGTGAATTGCCCGTATGTTCCATCAGTGAAGATGTTTCGCCACGCGATACAAGGGTTTGCAGCACTGCTAACCATGATAATCTGTACAAACCCCGACGAATGATCATAAGCCGGGATAATAACCCAAATACCTCTATTTTGCAATCGGGGCGGTAATGTGCTCGCATCAGTCATTGCGTTGTTTTCAGCTGTTGTAAGATACCAAAATCCTACCTTATTTAGTTGCAAGAACGATGTTGGTACAGGATTCAACGACGATATCCGTCTGCCTTTTCCGTCATTTTGAGTAAGGATCGTCTGATAATTAGTTTGGGCTTCCGTTTTGGTTAGTCTCAATGCCATATCTGATTGGAGCTGTACAACGATGTCGTCATTCGTTATTGTTCCTGTTGTTCCTCCTACCTCGACCCAACCTCTAAAATTGCTGCCGTCTGCGCCATGTACTACCCCGCGAAACTGCCGGTTGTCGTATCCAAATATAAAGTCGATCGTTTTTCGCCCGAAAACGCCTGGCCTTACGTGAATTTGAACATTGACAGTCTGTCCATCCCCAACAGCCGGCGGCAAGTTAGCTGTCTGACCACCTGTAACATTAAAGTTGTGGTACCCAGGAGGTAATTCCAAAATATCTCCAGTGTAGGTTCCACCTGATGTCGCTGTTGATCCGTTAGTAGGGTGTGCTGTACCGTCGTCCTGAGTAAGTTTATAGCGCTGTGTTAATGCTATAGCCGATGTGTTGGCGGATATCTGAGTGTTTGCGTCATCAATTTCATTCTGTAAATCAGATATTGCGGAGGTGATTTGTTGGTCTATCTCTTGCTCCAAATCCGCCAACTG